>DASXRU010000254.1:0-17789 GCA_036506395.1 Pyrinomonadaceae bacterium
TCGCGGCCGAAACAGGACGTATGGTGGGCGGGTTAATGAAATATCTCCGCAGTGCCGGCCACAAAGGCAGCAAATACAAAACTGCGGGTTCCCAATAAACGCATTTTGCAGGTAGGATTCACCTGGAACCCATTTACGAAACCCGAAACTCGAAACTCGAAACCTATACTTATGAGAATACTTGTAACCGGCGGCGCCGGCTTTATCGGCTCGCATCTCTGCGAAAGACTTCTGAGCGAAGGCCATGAAGTAATTTGCGTGGACAACTTTTTTACCGGGCGGCGGGACAACATTCTTCATCTGCTCGACAACCATTCGTTCGAGCTGTTACGCCACGACGTGATCGAACCGCTGTTGCTGGAAGTCGATCAGGTTTACAACCTCGCCTGCCCGGCTTCACCGGTTCATTACCAGTACAATCCCGTGAAAACCGTAAAGACAAATGTGATGGGCACCATCAACATGCTCGGTTTAGCCAAGCGTGTGCGAGCGCGGATATTGCAGGCATCCACATCCGAGATCTACGGCGATCCCATCGTGCACCCGCAAGTGGAGAGTTACTGGGGCAACGTTAATCCAGTCGGGCTGCGTAGTTGTTACGACGAAGGCAAGCGTATTGCTGAGACACTGATGATGGATTATCACCGGCAGAACAAGGTGGATACTCGCATCGCTCGAATCTTCAATACCTATGGACCGCGGATGGCGGAGCATGACGGGCGGGTCGTTTCCAACTTCATTGTCCAGGCACTGCGCGGAGAGCCGGTTACCGTTTATGGCAGCGGAGAGCAAACGCGATCGTTCTGCTATGTGGATGATCTGATCGAGGGGCTGCTGCGATTGATGAACGCTGACGGTGTGCATGAGCCGGTTAACCTGGGAAATCCTGACACTTTTACCATCAAAGAATTGGCGGACAGAGTGGCCCAGTTGTGCGATTCGAGCGCGGGCGTGAAGTACTGTCCTTTGCCCGAGGACGACCCGCAGCAACGAAAACCCGACATCACGCGCGCCCAGTCTTTGCTGCATTGGTCTCCGAAGATCAAGCTTAGTGAAGGATTGCCGCTTACCATCGACGACTTTGCCAAGAGGATCGGGCGAGGATTTTCGAGCTCGGTGGTGGTCAGCGACTAAGACGGCGTTATCCGGTCAACTCCTTGGAGTGCGGCGACCTGTCGCCGCTTTGGTCTGTGGGTGGTTTGACGCCGCATTCTTTGAAAGAGGCAACTGGGACGCGGACGCGACAGCTCGCGACCGACCGAAGCGCTGACAAGTCAGCGCCCTCCAAAGGGTTGTCGCTTTCACTTGTTGTCAGGACACGCCCGCATTAACCCCATCGCAAACAGCCAGTGAAGATTCTCCTGCTCAATCAGTGTTTTCGCCCTGACGTTGTATCAACGGCGCAATACCTGACGGACCTTGCTACAGCGCTCACTGAGCGAGGACACAGCGTTACGGTTGTAGCCGGCCGGCGTGGCTACGACAATCCGGATTTGCGATTTTCAAAACGGGAAACCTGGAATAGCATCCGGATTATCCGCCTTTCGACCCTGGGCCTGGGAAAGAAAGGGCGCCTGCACAGGGCCCTCGATTTCGCCAGCTTTTTTGTTTCCTGTGTAATGCGACTGGCGCTGCTGCCGCGCTTCGATGTGGTCATAGCGCTGACTTCACCACCGTTGATTTCATGGCTGGGCGCGATGTTCGTTCGCATCAAGGGGGGACGATTGCTGTTTTGGGTGATGGACCTCAATCCTGACGAAGCGATTGCCGCCGGCTGGCTGAAGAGCAACTCGGTCGCGGCCCGGGTCCTTGAATGGTTCCTCCGGAGCAGCATGCATCACTCTGCGAAGATTGTCGTGCTCGATCGCTTCGTGAAGCAGCGCGTGCTCGATAAAGGGATTTGGGAAGCAAAGATTTCCATCATTCCGCCCTGGTCCCATGATCGGTCAAATGATGGGTCACACGATGAAGCCGTGCGCTATGACGAGCAGGCGCGGAATTCATTTCGCAACCGTCATGGCCTGAATGGCAAACATGTAGTGATGTACTCCGGTAATCATAGCCCCTGCCATCCTCTGGATTCACTGCTCAAAGCGGCGGCAAGTCTTCGCGAAAGAGAAGACATCGCATTTTGTTTTGTCGGGGGCGGCAGCGAGCAGGATAAGGTCAGAGCCTTCGCTCGGGTCCATGAGTTACAGAATATTCTCTGCTTGCCCTATCAACCGCTGCAAGACTTGTCGGCGTCGTTATCAGCAGCTGATTTGCACGTCGTAGTTATGGGAGATGCTTTTGCGGGAATTCTCCACCCATGCAAAATCTATAACATTCTTGCCGTCGGCTGCCCGTTTCTATACATTGGCCCGAACCAAAGCCATATAACCGATCTTCTTTCGCATACCGGCAATCAGTCGCCAGGCTATGTTGCTGGACATGGTGATGTGAAGGCCATCGTGGGGATCATTCTGGAAAGTGCTGATAAGGCGAGTGGAAAACGCGCACAACTGAGGACATCGCTGGCTGGTAAGTTTTCCCGAGAGACTGTGATGCCTCGCCTGATTGAGGTCATTGAATCAGTTGCCGAGGTTGATGGTGTGATGGCGATTCCAGATCGGGGCAGTAGCCCGACCGTAAGGGAGGGCGTCTATTAAGAGTCACCTGTAGATTCTGGGATAAGACTTTGGTCGTTGTCTAGTTGGAATTCTATGATCTCCCACAGAGGAAGAGCTAAGCAGATTTGCCATATATCATTTTCCATTTCTCATTTTCCATTAATTCTTCATTTGTCACATATCACTCGCTTGTTTAGGTTTTGCCCTGATCAATTCAATGGGAAATGAGAAATGGGAAATGGGAAATGGAAAATCTATCTTCTCAATAACCGGACACACGATACTTACTGGAGAAGCGCGAACTGAAAAGTTACATTGCCATCTTTGTGATTGCGACGTTTTCGTCGCTGGTCATCACGCCGCTGCTGCGCCGCCTCTGCGAACGCTACGGGCTGGTTGATGAGCCGGGCGACGGCCGGCGCCTGCACATGCGCGCTATCCCGCGCTTGGGAGGCATCGCGATCTTTGTTTCAGTCCTGCTGGGATTGAGCGCGCTGCCGTTTCTCCACAATCTGCTCACTGAGACTATCAGGCCGGATAACTCCAGGTTTTTCATAACTCTGGTGCCCGCCACTTTGGTATTGCTACTCGGGGTTTACGATGACCTCCGCGGCGCTAATGCGGTGGTGAAATTCATTGGACTCGGCCTCGCCGGCGCGCTGCTGTATGCGATGGGGGGCCGGATCGTTGCGCTCTCAATACCTTTCATTGGCCTGGTCACGCTAAAGCCGATCTTCGCTTTCGCCGTCACTGTGTTCTGGGCTGTAGCAATCAGCAATGCCTTTAACCTGATCGACGGCGTTGACGGACTTGCTGCCGGCGCGGCCCTCTTTGCGTCGCTGGTGATTTTTATTGTTTCACTGCTGTTCGGCCACCCAATCGTTACGCTGGTCTCCCTGGCGCTTACCGGATCGCTGGTTGGCTTCCTGCGTTACAACTTCAATCCGGCGTCAATCTTTCTGGGTGACTCGGGATCGCTCTTTATTGGCTTCACCCTCGCCGCCCTGTCAGTGACCGGCTCGGAAAAAGCTTCGACGGCCGTCGCAGTTGCAATTCCGGTGATGGCATTCGGACTGCCGGTAGTTGATACGTCCATCACGATGGCCCGGCGGTTCATCAGCGGCAAGCCGATTTTTGAGGGCGACCGCGAGCACATACATCACATGCTGCTGGCCCGCGGCTGGTCACAGCGGCAGGTGGCCCTGGCGCTATACGCCGTCTGCGCGGTGTTTGGCATGCTGGCGTTGCTCTTCGTAAGCAGCGTCCAACGAACGACCGGTTTAATACTCTTCGTCGTCAGTGCTGCCCTTGTCATGGGCGTGGGCCATCTGCGGTACCATGAAGTTGATGAAATCAGGGCCAGCATGAAGCGCAATCTGGGAGATCGACGCCTTCGTGCGGCTAATAACATTCGCGTACGTCGTGCGTGCCGAACGCTTCTGGGCGCAAAGACGCTGGGTGATCTTTTCGATGGCGTGCTGGAGATGCTCGAGTTTGGAGAGTTCACGTATGCCACGGTGCAATTGGGCATTGATGACCGGGCGGAGATCAATGAGCGAGCACTGGCCCAATCAGCAAAGACCCGTTCCCTGCGCGGGGCTGAGATGAAGGGCGGCCACATTCACTGGACCTGGACACGTGGCGATGCTGCCTCGGAAGAGATCATGGGATCGGGGCGGTTCTGGACAATTCGTTTGCCGTTGGCGACAGAGCGTAGAGTTTGGGGCTACATAAATCTTTATCGCGCCTTTGAGAACGCCGACCTTCAGTTGGATATTAACTATCTCTGCAGCTTTTTTCAGCGCGATCTGGCCAGTGCTGCCGAGCGAGTCTTCGATGCTTGTAAAGAAGAGAGTTTGAATAGCGAAGCAGCCCTCTCTATGACGGCGGGAAAAGTTAGTGGATAGCCTTTCGTCGCCGCGAGCTCGAGATGATCTGGCCGCGCGTACTGATCCGGATTCAACAGCAAGCGTCACGCGCCTTATCGGGCGCGTGGTTTTTTATGGCTTGCTGGTGCTGATGGTGCTCACCGCCGTTCCTTATGGCACGGTAGAGCCCTGGTCCGAGGCGGTGTTTGAGTGCGCTGTTTTTGCGCTCTGCATGCTCTTCGTCATCGAGGGATACTTGAGCGGATCATGGCGGATAGATGGCCTGGCGCTTCTTTACCCCGTCATCGCGCTCGTCGGTTTGTCTTTGCTGCAAAGCGTATCGCTCTGGCCGGCGAACGTCGCCGCGGCCAGCGGTGGCAAGGTTTGGTTTGCAATCAGCGCAGACCCTTACGAGTCAAGACGCTTTGCTCTGAAGCTCGCCTCCCTCACGATCGCCGGGGCCCTGCTGATGCGCTACACGACTACGCGGCAACGACTGAAAACAGTCATCAACGTCGTGATCGGAATCGGCGTGGCCAGTGCTGTCTTTGGCATACTGCGCCAGGCTCTGCAACGTCAAAAAGGTTTTATTCTTCCTCTCCTTCCTCCTGGCCCGGGCTATGCTCAGTTCATTAACAAGAATCATTTCGCCTTTCTCATGGAGATGGCGCTGGGGCTGGGGCTGGGCCTGATTGTTGCCAGAGGAGTGCGTCGAGAGCGTGTTTTGATCTATGTCGCGGCGCTGATAACAGTCTGGACTGCACTGGTGCTTTCAAACTCTCGCGGCGGTCTTCTGGCGATGATGGGTCAAATGGCCTTTACGCTGGTACTTTTCATTCGACGCCGAACGAGGAAGGGAAGTGGCGCATCGAAGGACGGACAGCGCGGCCGTGTCCGCCGATCTGCGGGCTCGCTCGCGGTACAGATCGCGCTGGTGGCTGGTTTGGTGATTGCCGTTATTCTCGGGGTTATCTGGATAGGCGGGGACCCCCTGGTGAGCAACATTGAAAGCGCCTCCAGCGAGCTACAAGCTACGCAGAGCGAGTTGCGTGAAGGCTCGCGCCGCCGTGATATTTGGCGCGCCAGCTGGCGAATGTTCAAAGCGAATCAGATTGTGGGAGCGGGACTGGGCGGCTACTGGGCTGCGGTGCCTCAGTATCACGACGCGTCAGGAAAGATGACTCCACAACAGGCGCACAATGATTATCTGGAGCTACTGGCAAGTGGCGGGCTCATCGGCGCCGCGATCGGAATCTGGTTCCTGACCTTGTTGATTCAGAGGCTGCGTCTCGCCGTTCGCGCCCACGACTCGCTTTATCGCGCCGCCGCTGGCGGCGCTACCATCGCGGCCGTGGGCGTGGCGGTGCATAGTCTGTTCGACTTTGGATTGCACATCACGATTAACGCCCTGATCTTTTTTGCGCTTCTCGCCATCGTCGCCTCCGTGAATGAGAAGCCCAAGGTTGAACTGTCGGGGCAGTAGGAGTGGGCAGGCGGCGGGGCAGTAGCCCGACCGTCAGGGAGGGCTTAACCGCGAGAGGCTTGGGATTAAGTAAGTATCGTGTGTCCGGTTATTGAGAAGACAGATTTTCCATATATCATTTCCCATTTCTCATTTCCCATTGAATTGAGCACAAACCAAACAACCGAGTGATAAGTTACAAATGAAGAATTAATGGAAAATGAGAAATGGGAAATGTCATATGGAAAATCTGCTTAGCTCTTCCTTCTTAATAGACGCCCTCCCTAACGGTCGGGCTACTGCCCCGGAATCGCATCGCAGACTGAAGTCTGTGCCACTTCTGACGAGGTCAAAACTTGAATAGAAAGATCCCAATCGCTTTGCTGTTGCTCCTGCTCAGCCATAGCACGTGGGCCCTGTTACCTCAGGACATCGCGGGCGGCGCCAGTTCACTGCTGGGGCAGGACATCATGGGCGGCGCTGCGGTGGTGTTCAGACGCCCGCCCAGGATCAGAGCGGCGACCGCAGGGCTGATACTTAAACGGCGTGCCGCACCCCAGTTACCCGCCAACGTTGAACCGGTTACCAACGCAGACAAGGCTGAGGCATTTAACACTCAGGGTAATACCTACTATGACGTGGGGCAGTTTGTTCAAGCGGTCGAGGCTTACAAGAAGGCCCTGAGTTTTAAGCCGAACGATCCATTGACCTACAACAACCTCGGCGCAGCGGAGTTCAGCCTGGGTCACAACCTGGAAGCGGCCGCAGCTTTCCAACAAGCTATCAAAGCCAGGCCGGACGCGGAGGCTTACTTCAATCTGGGAATTGCTTATAGCGCGCTCGAAAAATATAACGAGGCAGTGGAAGCATTAACCCAGGCCCTGCGCCTGAAGGCTGATTGGCCGGAAGCGCAGAACGCTTTGGGCGATGCATATCTCAGCGCGGGGCGTTACGAAGATGCCGTCACGGCCTATCAGGCTACGGTCCGTTTACAGCCTGACAACATTGGGGCCTTCAACAATCTCGCTTTTGCCTACGACAAACTGTCTCGGTATACAGATTCGATCGAGGCCCTCAAAAAAGCCATCCAGATCAAGCCGGATGATGTCTTTGCCTATAACAATCTCGGCGCAGCGTCTTACAAAGCTGGAAAGTACCAGGATGCCGTTGACGCTTTTCAGCAAGCTCTGAAGTTAAAGCCCGGTGATGCCGAGATTCAGAACAATCTGGGTGCAGCGCAGTATGCTCTGGCAAATTACCCGGCGGCCGTCGAAGCTTTTAGTGAGGCAATCAAGGCGCGGCCGGACTTCGCTGACGCGCAGTACAATCTTGGCAACGCCTACTTGATGTCCGGAAAGTTTACGGAGGCTGGCGCCTCCTATCAACAAGCGATCCGAAGCCGGCCGGATTATGCCGAAGCGCAAAACAATCTGGGCATTGCCCTGACCAACCTGGGTCGCTTCGCGGATGCCGTGGCCGCATTCAAATCAGCCGCGCGTCTGAAACCTGATCTGGCCATTGTCTTCAACAATCTTGCGTTCGCCGAAGACAAATTGGGACATGAGCCGGAAGCGATTGCCGCTTATAAGGAAGCAATCAGGCTTAACAGCAAATACCCGAAGGCGCTCAACGGGCTGGGTTATGTTTATGACAAGACCGGAAGGTTCGCCGAAGCGATTGAGTTGCTGAAACAAGCAGTTGAACAGAAGCCGGATTATCTCGTGGCACATTACAACCTGGGCAAGGCGTTCTTTGACGCGGGCCGTTTTGCCGAGGCTGCCGAATCGTTCAAGCGCGCAACGCAGCTCAAGCCCGATTATGAAGAGGCCTGGCTCAATCTGGGTGCCGCCAGTTTTCGCGCGGGCCAGTTCAACGAGGCGGCCCAGGCATTCAATCAAGCCGTCGGCATCAATCCGTCCAACACGCAGGCTTATTACTCGCTGGGGAACGCCAGCTATAAAGCCGGAAAATATCAGGATGCTTTGGCGGCGTTCAAAGAGACGGTGCGACAGAAACCAACATTTGCGCAGGCCCATTACAGCCTGGGGCTTGTCTATGCCAGCCTCAATGATAAGGAAGGCGTGACGCGTCAATTCGCAATTTTGAAGAAGCTGGATCCACAGCTCGCCGAACAGTTCTATCGCGCTGTGAAGAAGTAGGACAGGCATTCCTGCCTGTCTCCGTCCGGAAAAATGCAGGCTGCACCACCTTGCTTCAGCTCTCATTCACACTGGGATGTAAGAGCAAACCGTTAAAACGGTTCTGAGCCTTTAAGAATCTGCCTCGCCACCGGGCTGAAGCCGCGGTGTGAATAAGACTTCAGAAATGCAAACTGAGCCACGTCCGGACACAGATAATCATTGACGTCCGCCGGACAACGGCAGTAAACTTCGCGCCGCAATCATCCGGACAACATCGGGGACTCAGTCAAACTAAGCAAGGAGTAAACCACGATGGCTACCAGACAAAAGAAAGCTTTGACCGCGCTTGCAGCGTTGCTCGCTTTTTCGTTTTCGCAAGTCTATGTGCAGGCGGTCTTGCCTAATGCGACGACAGGTTCGGTCGTGCCGCAGCGGCTAATAGCCGCCAGGTTGAGCACTACGGCCAACCGGTCCATCCTGGTGAACGGAAATAGTCTGGCCACCGGCGCCACGATTCTGACCGGGGCTACGCTCGAAACGCCCGACCAGGTAAGCGCCGTGATCGACCTGGGTGATGCCGGAGTCGTCGAGCTTCAACCTAATTCTAAAATTCAACTCGACTTCGATGCTGACGGCAACGTCAGAGTTAAGATACTTCGCGGATGTGTTGTAGTCAGGAAAAAACTTAAGCCGGGTGTCGAGTTCCAGGTTGACAATCCTCAAGCCAGGACTGGCGAGGCCGAGATCTACACAGACCAGGCCTCTGAGAAGACCGACAAGAAGCGACGTAACATGGGCTTCTGCTATCTTCCGAATGGGCAGTTGGAGCAGTACAACGCCGGTCTCAGCGCTACCACCAAATATGAGATTGGCGGCGCCACCACTGCTGGAATAATAATTGCGGCCTGGCTCGCCACCCGCGGAGAGAATCCGAGCCCGGTCCGGCCGCCCGGCCAATAGAGCAAGACAGTTCAACTCGTAATTCCAAAGGCGAGCCTTCTTCAAAAGAGGGCTCGCCTTTTAAGCTGAATTGACCATGGAAGAATATCCCTTTCACCTTCAATCAGCGCAACTCTTAACTTGAAAAACCTGCAGTCAGGAAGGGGGCATGCCCCCGCTGTTTCCCGCCCCTTGCATGTCTGCCATCAGGACAACGAGTTGAGGAGATAGATGTGCCATTTGTCATTTCTCATTTTTCATTTGTCATTAACTGTTCAAGCAAAACCTAACGAGTCGAATAACAGATTATGGATGAAGAGATAATGAAAAATGAGAAATGACAAATGATGAATGGAAAATCTTGTTTAGTATTCTTCACGGAGGGAGCGAAAAGTTCGGGGGCGGGGGGGAACAAACTATGTCTTCGGTAACAAGCCTGGCACAAAATCGTTTGCCGCCCTTTGTGCGCATGGGAATCGCCCTGGCACTTTCGCTCGCCTGTGCGTGGGCCATGTGGGCCTCTCTCCGCATTGGATTGGCTCGAAAACGTTCCGAGTCTGGCGACTTCGCCGCAGTGAATCAAGCTTTACAGCTTGCGCCAAATGATCCGGAAGCGCGAACCGTTCGTGGCTTGCTGCTTTCATACTACGGCGAATATAGCGATGCCGCCGTGGAACTCGAACGTGCTGCAGAGTTGCGGCCACGCGACTATTATCTTTGGTTGGAACTGGGAATGATTCGCGATCAGCTTGGCGATCAGGAGGGTGCTGAACGTGCTTTGCGCGAGTCGGTGCGGCTGGCGCCTGACTACGCTAAACCGGCCTGGCAGTTTGGCAATCTGCTGTTTCGCCTTGGTCGCCGCGACGAAGCCTTCGCGGAGTTGCGCCGCGCAGCCAAAAGCGATCCCACTCTACTGCCGGCCACCATCGACCTCGCATGGTCTGCGTTGGGCGAAGTTGATGCGTTGAGAAGTGCGATTCAGCCCCAGAGTCCCTCCGAACACGTCGCCCTGGCCAGGTTCCTGGCGAGACACGGTCAAAGCAAGGAGGCCGTGGCCGACCTGCGTACCGCCGGAGCTACCTCAAGAGAAGATATTGGCGCTTTGGTCGCAGACCTCCTGGCACAAAATGCCTTTCGCGACGCTCATGAAATTTGGGAGTACGGGTACCAGATTCCAAAGTCCCCGCACGAGAATTCACTTACGTATGACGGCGGATTCGAAAAGCCCCTGGAAGTTAACGAGCCGGGGTTCGGCTGGCAAGTACGCGAGAATCCTGCCGGCATGAGCCTGTCAGTTGACCCGGCCAATCCCTATCAGGGTGGGAAAAGTTTGCGCATCGACTTTCATGGAGATCCACCTCCAACAGTGCCTGCAATTTCCCAGATCGTCCTGGTCAATCCTAACACTCATTACCGGCTGCAACTCGCTGCCCGAACCGGTGACGTGATTAGCGGGGGCTTGCCAATCGTTGTAGTTAGCGATGCGGCGATGCCCGGCACTACGCTGATAGCATCTGAGCCGCTTGCGAGTGGCACCAGCGCGTGGCACGAGTCGGTGTTGGACTTTACTACTGGAGCGCAAACTAATGCCGTACTGCTGTCTGTTCGTCGAAAGGCCTGCGCCACGGGGCAGTGTCCGATCTTTGGCAGTCTTTGGCTTGACGCATTTTTCTTGCGAGCGATACCGGGAAGGGAAGCCCCGAGTGAACAATGAGTGAAAGCCTCGCCCATTCCCGGGGTGCCTTAGTGTCTGCCGTTCTTGCCGGCTCCTGGCGCCCGCAATCCATCGAAGCAAAGATCTCTCAGAGCCAACTGGATGAAGTTACACCGCTGCTCCATGAATCAGGAGCTGCGGCCTTAGGCTGGCACCGCATCAGCCGTACTGACCTTCGCAGTTCTCCCTCCGGCGATCTACTGCATCAAATCTATCGCCTGCAAACTCTGCAGGCAGCCATCAACGAAACCAAGATTAGAAAGGTCTTCAGCCGGCTGCGCAGCGCGGGTATTGAACCAATCATTTTCAAAGGCTGGTCCATCGCGCGCCTTTATCCTGAGCAAGGTTCGAGGCCGTATGGTGACATCGACATCCTGGTGCGCCCGGAAGATCGCGAGGCAGTCAAAGAGTTACTGAACGAACCCGAAATGCGGGACTGCTGGGTGGATTTGCATGACCGGCTGTCGGAGCTTAACGATAGGAAGATCGATGATTTGTTTGAGCGCTCCCAACTGGTCAGCCTTGGGGACGAGCAGATTCGCATTCTGGCGCCGGAAGATCATTTTGGCCTGCTTGCCATACACCTGCTAAGGCATGGCGCCTGGCGGCCGCTCTGGCTTTGCGACATTGGCATCGCACTGGACTCGTTGCCGGAGAAGTTCGATTGGGATCTGTGTCTGGGGAAAAGCAAGCTTCGCCGAAACTGGATTACGAGTGCGATCGGGCTGGCCCAGGCCCTGCTTGATGCTCAGATAAACGAGCCGGCTATAGCCGAGCAGGCGAAACAGATTCCCGTTTGGCTGGTGCGAAACGTTCTGAAGCAATGGGCAGCGCCTTCTGCAAGTAACCAGGAGCCAAACAACCATCGCGCGCCCATCGCTTCATACTTGCGCGATCCGCGCGGCGTTCTGGGTGACCTGCGAAGACGCTGGCCAAACCCTATCCTGGCAACCATAAGTATTAACGGAAAACTGAATCGGCTTCCGCGGCTACCGTATCAGCTAGGCAATTGCCTCAATCGCACGGCCAAACTGGTGTGGCAGTTCCCGTCGCGACTTAGCGAAAAGAGTGATTTGCAGTAACTCCCTCCCTTCTAAAGCCCTCCACTTCCCGCCCTACCGCGCTAGTAGCACAGACTTCAGAAACCTCTGATCAAGTTATGCGGACTCACTTTCCGAAACCCGCGCAGCGGGTAGAAGCATAAATCCTAGGGTGGAGCGAAGCGGAACCCCAGGATCACGAGACGGAAGAATACTCAGCGCGCGAAGCGTGCGACAGCGCAAAAGCTGCAATTTGCTCGTGATGAAATCGCTGTCGGCCACTTCGTGGGCTTTCTGCTCCGTACCGCAACGCGCCCTGGGATTTCGCTTCGCTCCACCCCAGGCTTTATGCCCGTCGCCGCGCTTCGCGGGCTCAAGAGACTTTTATGAACTTGATCAGAGCTTCCTTCAGTCTGTGATCTCCCAAAGCGCTGACAAGTCAGCGCACTCAAAAGGGTTGTCGCTTTCACTCAATCAGCGGTTCCTTCAGTAAGCCTCGCCTGCGACCTTCCGCACGAGCTTCGCTTGCAACGTTCCGTAAAACATTAGACAACGTGACGCTCGACGAGCATCTCCAGCTCGCTTCTTGACGCCCATCTTTTCCCGCCTGCGCTAAGCAAAGTCATTTTTAATTCGTTGGATCTGCCTGCTCATTACTCGTTTAAGGCAATCGATACTCGAAATTTTGCATCCAAGACAGTCGATACAAGAAATTTGGCAGGGTTTGCTTGACCCTTGCCAAAAATGCTGCTAAAACCTTCGTCTTCCTGCCGGCTTGTGTTCTGGATTTCCGGATAAAAAGTGCGGGTTTTCGATGACTGATTTTGAAAGGACCGATTAATGCCTACTGCTATGCTCCGTCTAACCACGCGGCCTTGTCTGCCAATAACTTTCGTAGTCGTCCTGTTTTCAATTTCTATTTCCCTTTTCAACCCCGAAAACCAAAACCTTTAGTCAATACCTTGAGAGGACTGTTTCTATGTCTAAGCCTAGACCCCAGGCCGCAACACGCTCGCGTTTCTTTATCCTTACCGCTTTTATTTCAGTGCTGGCCTTGATATCTGTGGCCGTCGTTTTTGCTGCGATATCCTTGTCGACGTCGACGGCATACACGCAGAACTTCGATGGGATAGGAACGTCAGCGACGGCAACGTTGCCGACTGATTGGAAGGTTGACAAACCTTCAACGGTGCGCACGGTCGGGACCTTTGCTGCCGCGACCACGACTACTAACTTCGCGGGTGGCGCAAACCTTTCATCCAGCGCATCGAATGGGATCTATAACTTTGGATCCGGAACGACGACGACGGGTCCCGATCGGGCAGTCGGCTTTCTCTCCTCCGGGACAGCTACGCAGAGCGGAAATCTTTATGCCCAGCTCGTGAATAATACAGGCGGTAGCCTCTCAGGCATTCAGATTTCCTATGACGTCGAAAAATATAGAAACGGATCAAATCCAAACGGCTTTCGCATTCAGATGTTTTATTCCGCTGACGGAAATAGCTGGACCAGCGCAGGTTCTGATTTCTTGACCAGCTTTGCCTCAGACGCTAACAACAATGGTTTTGCAACTGCGCCAGGAGGGACGGTTTCGGTAACCAACAAAACGCTGAATGTATCAGTAGCTAATGGCGCCAACCTCTATCTAGCTTGGAATTATTCAGTCGCGGCAACAACCACAACAACGAACGCGCAAGCCTTAGCGATAGACAATGTTTCCATACTTGGTATTTCCGCCGGAGGTTCAACAAACCCCACAGGTGTTGGAAACGCTAACCCGAGTTCTGTTCCGGCCGGCAGCCAGACGCTTCTCACCGTTGCGGTAGCACCCGGAAATAATCCGACGAGCACTGGCCTGGCAGTGACCGGTAATCTTAGCTTGATCGGGGGTTCCGCAACTCAGCAGTTCTATGACGACGGAACTCACGGCGACGTCACCGCCGGCGACAATACCTTCTCTTTCCAGGCCACCGTCGCAAGCAATACCAGCGGCGGCGCTAAGAGCTTGCCCGTAACTATCACAGATGCTCAGGCACGCACAGGCAATACGACCATCTCGTTGACCGTCCTCGTTCCGACTCCTCCATCCGGCACCGGCGCTGCGAATCCAAGCTCGGTTCAAGCCGGCAATTCAAGTTTATTGACAGTCAATGTGACACCAGGCAGCAATCCAACCAGCACCGGACTTGGCGTTACCGGCGACCTCAGCTCAATTGGCGGCTCGTCGACACAGCAGTTCTACGACGATGGCACTCACGGTGATGTGACGGCCGGTAATAACGTATTTTCATTTAGCGCGACGGTGTCGAACAGCACACCAATCGGCACC
Organism: Pyrinomonadaceae bacterium; assembly: GCA_036506395.1. Taxonomy (GTDB): domain Bacteria; phylum Acidobacteriota; class Blastocatellia; order Pyrinomonadales; family Pyrinomonadaceae; genus DASXRU01. Next base: position 14,103 of record DASXRU010000254.1, read on the forward strand.
AAGACCCTGCCGATTACTATCACTGACGCCCAATCTCGAACCGGCAATACTTCAATCACGCTCGACGTGCAATCGGCTCCTCCAGCTGCCGGCAGTGTCGTCATCAGCCAGATATATGGTGGCGGAGGGAACTCCGGCGCCACCTTCAAGAATGACTTCATCGAGATCTTCAACCGCAGTTCCAATACAGTGAGCTTGTTGGGATGGTCGGTGCAATACGCTTCAGCGGCGGGCACCACCTGGCAGAAGACTGACCTTACCGGAACCTTGGCGCCGGGTCAGTACTACTTGATTCAGGAAGCGGCAGGCATGGGCGGCTCGACAGACTTACCAACACCAATCGACGCAACTGGGACGATCAATATGAGCGCGACGAATGGAAAGGTCGCACTCGTGTTCAGCAATACTGCCCTCTCAGGCGGATGTCCCATAGGTAATCCTCAGTTGATAGACTTTATCGGCTACGGTACCGCTGATTGCTTCGAGGGCCCCTCTGCGGCTCCACAACTGAGTAATACTACTGCAGCGCTCCGCGCGCGAAATGGCTGCAAGGACACTGACTACAACGGAGTCAACTTCACAGAAGTAGCCCCCAGCCCACGTAACTCGTCATCGCCGTTCAATGTTTGCCCGGCAGGTGATGAGGCGCCCGAGGTCTTCAGCACGTCACCGGCAAGCGGCGCGACGAATGTATCGCTGACGTCAAACATCACTATCAACTTCGACCAACTTGTTAACGTGACTGGCAGCTGGTTCCAGATATCATGCGCCACGAGCGGCATACATACCGCCCCATACACGGGCGGACCCACAAGTTTTACGATTGACCCGGATATGGATTTCGCCGGCAATGAGCAATGCACTGTGACAGTTTTCGCGAGCCAGGTGAATGATCAAGACACGGAGGATCCACCGGACAACATGGCAGCGGACTACGTTTTCAGCTTCCGCACGCTTATCCCACGCGACCCGGCGGAGCACCTGGTGATGGGTAATCCTACCGGCGCAGTTACCGATGTCAATCAACCTACGAATTATCTACTGGCTAAACAGCAGTATGCGGTCTCTTATAACAGGGATCGCGGTGGGCCGAATTGGGTGAGCTGGCATCTCGACAGCTCGTGGCTCGGCACCGCGCCGCGTCAGGATGATTTTAGGGCTGACGATACGTTACCGGCCGCGTGGTATCACGTCCAGGGCAGCGACTTTTCGGGCTCGGGTTTTGATCGGGGACACATGTGTCCTTCGGCAGATAGAACGTCGTCTATTCCCGATAACTCAGCTACCTTCCTAATGACAAATATGGTGCCCCAGGCGCCCGACAACAATCAGGGTCCCTGGGCGGATCTTGAGAACGATCTTCGGGTGTTGATAGGCCAGGGCAAAGAGCTTTACATCATCTCTGGCGGGCAAGGGACTGGAGGCACCGGATCGGGTGGCTTTCAGACGACCATCACAGGGGGCAATGTCACCGTTCCGGCAAAAACATGGAAGGTGATAATCGTGTTGTCCAACGCCGACGGTAACGATGTCGCGCGTGTTGATTCTTCAACCAGGACCTTCGCCGTCATCATGCCCAACATGCAAGGCATTCGCAACGACGACTGGCGCAAATACCTGGCGACAGTCGATCAAGTTGAGGCCCTGACGGGAGATGACTTCTTCTCGAACGTAGCGCCTGAAATTCAGGCCCCTATCGAATCGAGACTCGACGACGCAAACGACACTGCGCCCGTGGCCGACGGCCAAACCGGGACGACCGCGGAAGATACCTCGAAACAGTTCACGCTGACGGCCTCGGACTTTAACGTCAACAACGTGCTGTCTTTCACGATCGTCACCGGCCCATCGCACGGCAACCTCGGCAGTTTGGGCGCAAGCTCATGCTCAAACGGGAACTGCACAGCAACTGTGACCTACACGCCAGGCACCGACTACAACGGCTCGGACAGCTTCACGTTCAGGGTTAACGATGGGGATAAGGACTCCGGCACTGCAACGGTCACGATCGGTGTCACGGAAGTTAATGATAGTCCTGTGGCTATTAACGACGCGAAAACCGCGGATCAAGATGGTTCTTCGACCTTCCCGGCCGGCGATCTTACGGCCAACGACTCTGCTGGTCCAAGCAACGAAAGCAGTCAAACCTTAACTGTGACAAGTGTGACATCGACGCCGAATACCCACGGAGCAGTCACGCTGAACAGCGGCACAGTCTCGTACCATGCCGAAGCCGACTATAACGGTACCGCGAGCTTTGATTACCAGGTGTGCGATAACGGCACCACCAGTGGTTCGGCTGACCCGAAGTGTGCAACAGGAACGGTATTCGTTACCGTCAACGATACCACCGCGCCGATTATCACTTGCCCCGCAGACACGACGGTCTCGTGCGATGCATCGACCGATCCGTCGGCGACGGGCACAGCTACGGCCACGGATAATCGGGGCACTGCCACGGTGACCCACAGCGATGTGACCACGCCTGGCAGTTCCGCTGGTAACTACACGATTACGCGTACATGGACGGCTACGGACGCAAACGGTAATACCTCCACCTGTACACAGACGATTACTGTTCAAGACACCACCCCACCAGCAATCAGTTGCCCGGCAGACACGACAGTCTCGTGCGACACTTCAACTGAGCCGACAGCCACAGGCACTGCCACCGCTACGGACAGTTGCAGCACCGCGACTGTGACCTACAGCGATGCGGTGACTCCAGGAGCTTGCGCCGGCAGCTATACGATCACGCGCACCTGGACAGGCACGGATGCAAGCGGCAATAGCTCGAGTTGCGCCCAGACCATCACGGTTGTTGACACTACTCCACCGGTGATCACGTGCCCGGCTGACGTAACAGTTTCCTGCGCCGCATCAACTGATCCATCGGCTCTAGGAATGGCTACGGCTACCGACAATTGCAGTGGCGTAACGGTGACCTTTACGGATACTGTGACGCCAGGCAGCTCGATTGCCGATTTCACCATCACGCGCCACTGGGTGGCGACCGATGGGTGCGGCAATAGCTCGAGTTGCGATCAGGTAATTACGGTGCGGGATACCACGCCGCCGACAATAACCTGTCCGGCGGACGCGACTGTCTCGTGCGATGCATCAAGTGATCCATCGGCGACAGGCACTGCCACCGCGACAGATAATTGCAGCACAGCAACCGTCAGCTACAGCGATGTGACCACGCCAGGTAGTTCGGCTGGTAATTACACCATCACCCGCACCTGGACGGCGACCGATGCCAGCGGGAATAGTTCTTCCTGCACGCAGACGATCACCGTTCGCGATACCACTGCCCCGACAATTAGCTGCCCGGCTAACATCGTGACTGTTACTGATCCAGGTCAATGCTCGGCCGTGGTGAATTTCACGCCGACGGCGACCGATAACTGCTCAGACGTGACCATCGTCAGCAATCCACCATCGGGCTCGGTTTTTCCAAAGGGCACAACCACAGTCACCAGCACGGCAACCGATGCAGCGGGTAACTCGAGTAGTTGTTCGTTCACGGTAACAGTCAACGACACCGAGAAACCGATCATCACTTGTCCCGCTAACATCGTCACCTCGAACGATCCGGGTCAATGCTCGGCGGTGGTCAACTACACTGTGACGGCCACTGACAATTGTCCCGGCGTGACGGTGGTAAGCAGTCCGCCTTCCGGTTCC
>DASXRU010000255.1:0-4389 GCA_036506395.1 Pyrinomonadaceae bacterium
ATCGAGAACCTGCGCGATGGGTGCGGCTTCTTTTACTATCAGCGACGTCGTTTTTATAAGGTGCGCACACCGTACATGCGCTGGTCGGAGGCCTGGATGATGTACGGGCTCTCGCGACTCTTAGAAGGCAAAAGGACAAAGGAAAAAGGAAAAAAGGCGGAGGAATAATTCGAATGAAAGACATTAGAGAAAGAGCTTTTGAGTTCGCAGTTCGCATCGTTAAGCTTTGCTACGAACTTGACAAAAAGCCGGGCATAAGTCGAAACGTAAGCCGACAGTTATTGAATTCTGGTACGTCCGTAGGCGCCAACACCGAGGAAGCCCAAGCCGCACAAAGCAAGCCGGGCTTTATTAGCAAGAATTCCATAGCTTTGAAGGAAGCGCGCGAAACTCACTATTGGTTGCGACTTCTTATTGCCGCCGGAATCATGCCAGAGAAGAAGCTCGCGGAATTAAGAGATGAGGCTGAAGAAATTAAGCGAATCCTGGGATCGATTGTTGTCTCAGCAAAACGGGGTCAACACATTCTGTAGGAACCTTTTTGCCTTTCTCCTTTTTCCTTTTTCCTTGGAGCTATGCGCATCTGGATTGATCTCGCAAACTCGCCGCACGTTCCCTTCTTTCGCGCGCTTCTGCCCGAGTTGGTGGAACGCGGGCATCAAGTGGAAGTGACCGCGCGCGACTTCGCTCAGACCGTTGAACTGGCTATCACTGCGGGCATGATGCCGGTTGTAATCGGCGGCCACGGCGGCAAGAGATTGAGTGGTAAGGCCGGAAATCTGGTGGGACGCGCCGCGGCGTTGCTTAAGTGGGCGCGAGGACGCGGCATCGATCTGGCGTTGAGCCACAACTCCTACGGGCAGATCGCCGCCGCTGCCGCCATGGGAATCAAAAGCGTGACGCTGATGGATTATGAGCACCAGCCGGCAAATCACATGGCTTTCCGTCTGGCCTCGCGTGTAATCGTACCGCGCGCTTTTCCGGCTGCTGAGTTAAAGCGCTATGGCGCATCATCCAGGAAGGTCAGGCGCTATGATGGCACCAAGGAGGATGTTTATCTGGCGGAATTCGTGGCCGATCCGCTTTTTGCGGACACGCTGCGCTCGCTTGACGTCAACTCGGATGATGTCCTGGTAATCGCCCGCCCGCCAGCGCACGAGGCGTTATATCATCGTTTTGAGAATGAACTCTTTGATGAGTTGTTGACACGACTGAAGGCGAACGCCGGTGTTAAGATCATTCTTCTGGCCCGGACTGATGCTGAGCGTGCTGAATACGAGGCGCGCGGTTGGCCCAACTTGATTCTGCCGCGAACAGCTCTGGATGGCGCTAATCTGATCGCGGCCTCGGATCTGGTAATCAGCGCCGGCGGCACAATGAATCGCGAAGCGGCCGCGCTGGGCGTGCCTGCGGCCAGCATCTATGCCGGCAAATGGGCCGCAATTGACGAAGAGCTGGTGACCGAAGGCCGCCTGCGGCGCATAAGCTCGCGCGAAGCGATTGAGTCTTTAACCGTTCAGAAGAAGCAAGGTATCAACCCTCGAAAGGCCAGCGGCGTGCGCGCTGAAGTTATCAAGTTGATTTTAGAGTGACATGAAGTTTGGCGCGGCTCCGCCGCTTGATGTGCGGAAGGCCTACGGCCTTCCGTCCCGACTGATCTAAGATCCCGCCGGCAAGGCTACGCCTTGCCGTCTAATCTGAGGCATAGCCTCTCGAGGACAAGCGTGGCCCGGAAGGGCAAAGCCCTTCCGCACATCAGGCGGCACAGCCGAGCTAAAATTGAATGAAGGTTGAACAGGCCAAAGTCTCCCTGCCCAACGTCAGTGCCGTGCGGGTGCCGGCGCGTGTACCCGCGTGGGTTGTGCCGCTGGTTAAGACTCTGCTGGCCTTTACTGACCTGGCTCTGGCGCTTCTTTCATTCCTGGCCGCTTTTCACTTTCGCCACCATGCGGCAATTCTTTTTCGCGCGGCGGATGGCGGCCTGACCTTCACTGATGCGTTTAGTCCGTACGCCGCGCTGCTGCCTTTCATATTGCCCATTCGCGTTCTGCTGCTGCGTTACTACGATTTGTACCGGTTACGTGGCGAATTCTCTTTCGTCGAGGACGCAGTGCGCGTCTTTAAAGCGACGGCCATCGCCTCGCTGCTGATTGTGGCCACGGCGTTCATGTATCGCGGTATCGTTACCTATCGAACCTTCTCATATTCGCGCGGCGTTTTCTTTCTCGACTTTGTTCTCGCTCTGGTCAGCATAGGTCTGGTAAGGGTGATGTTACGCGCGGCGCAGATCTTCGCGCGGCAGCGCCAGATCAATCTGATTCCCACGCTGGTCGTAGGCCGGGGGCCGGAAGCAGCCCTTTGCATTAAGGAAATGCGCGAGCGGCCAGAACTCGGCTATCGCGTTATCGGCCTGGTGGAAAATGGAAACGTTATCCCAACGGAGGGATCTACCTTCGAAGGGATTCCCATTATCGGCGACATCAGAGGGCTGCCGGACGTAATACGTGAATCCGGCGCGAACGAGGTCATCATTACCGACCCCAGCGTTCCCGGCGAGCTGCTCTTCGATGTGATGATGCAGTCGGGCCGCGGGCGGGGCATTGAGTTTCGCATCGCACCGACGCTTTTCAACTGCCTGCCCAGCAAAACTGAGATCGATCAAATAGGCGCGCTGCCGATGATCAGTCTGTTTCGTTCGCCGCTCTCCGGCGTTGCGCGCGTGACAAAACGGATGTTCGACCTCGCCCTCGCTATTTTTGCCATTACGATTCTATCGCCGCTCTGGCTGATCATTTCCGCGCTAATCAAGCTGGACTCTCCCGGACCAATCTTCTACAAGCAGGAGCGCGTCGGCATGGACGGCCGGGTTTTTCTCTTCTACAAATTTCGCACCATGCGCCCAGACGCTGACGATGCCGCGCACCGGGAGTTTCAGCGCCTGTACATCAAGGGCCGGCCGGAAACAAATCAGGGCGATGCAGTGCGCCCCGCTTACAAGCTGCTGGCGGATTCACGCATCACCCGCGTGGGGCGCGTGTTGAGAAGGACCAGCCTTGACGAGCTGCCCCAGCTATTCAACGTGCTGCGCGGCGACATGAGCGTGGTCGGGCCGCGGCCGCCGATTCCCTACGAAGTTGAAGCGTACGAGTTGTGGCATCGCAAACGTCTTGACCTTAAGCCGGGCGTGACCGGATTGTGGCAAGTGTCTGGGCGCAACCGCCTGCCGTTTGAAGAAATGGTGCGGCTTGATTTGTACTACATCGAAAACTGGTCACTGCTGCTGGATCTGAAGATCATTCTGCGCACGCTGCCCGTGATGCTGCGCGGCGACGACGCGTACTAATTTTCAGGATGCTAAGATCAGTGTCATGTCAGGATTAGACAAGCAGTTACCTGGAAAACTTGCAGTCAGGAAGGGGGCATGCCCCCGCTCTTGCTCTTTTCAAGTCAGAAGAACTTTATCAGATAAGAAGCGGGGGCATGCCCCCCTTCCTGACTGCGGGTATTGGAAGTTGAACGGTTTCTTCTACAGAGAGGTCGTCGTGAAAAATTCAGATTCGAAACGCGAGATGCTGCGCCACACGCTGGCAACCCTGGCTTACCGCGGTGCGAAAGCGGTACGCGACGCTCCCGATTCGTTTGCTTTGTTCCAGGCTGCTGAAACAAGCCGCACTCCCGCGCAGATTTTGGCGCACATCGGCGACCTGCTTGATTGGGCCTTGGCGATCGCGAAGGGGACCGAGTCTTGGCATGATTCGAAGCCGCAGCAATGGAACCAGGATATCGAACGATTCCACGCGGCGCTGGAGGGCTTCGATAACTATCTCGCTTCGGACGCCAGCTTGGCCTCCACCTGCGAGCGCCTGTTTCAGGGACCGATCGCCGACGCCCTTACGCACGTCGGACAGATAGCGATGCTGCGGCGAATCGCCGGCGCGCCAATTCGAGGCGAGAACTACTCAAAGGCAAAAATCGAAGCCGGTCGAGTCGGAGCGGAACAAGCGAAGGCAGTACGCGAGTTTGATTGAAGGTCTGGTTCAGATCTTTGGCGTGACACGCTCTTGAAGACCTCTATCAAGCCGGTTATACTTCCGGTATGAAAACAGCAGTATCAATTCCTGACGACGTATTCAAGAAGGCAGAGCGCTTGGCGCGCCGAATGAAAAAGTCTCGAAGCGAGTTATTCAGCAACGCGCTCGCGGAGTACGTTGCTCGGCACGCGCCAGATCATGTTACCGAAGCCATGAACCAAGTCTGCGCCGAAGTTGGTGTTGAAATCGACGCATTCACGTCTGCGGCGGCGGGGCGCATCCTCGAACGCGTTGAGTGGTGATTTCTCAGGGAGATATTTGGTGGGCGGATTTGCCGAACCCGACCGGCTCAGGGCCG
>DASXRU010000256.1:0-4089 GCA_036506395.1 Pyrinomonadaceae bacterium
TTTCGCAGCATGATGAGCGGCGAGGGAATCGTAGCCGAGTTTACAGGCCCCGGCGAGCTGCTGATTCAAACTCGGAACCTGGCGGCGTTCGCGGGCCTCATGAAGCCTTTCTTTCCTACTCAGTCAGGAGGCGGAAGCGGATTCAATATCAACCTTGGCAGTTAAGATCCAGGCATTAAGAGCATCGTGAACGAAACGTTGGCAGAACGAGTGACGGAGTTGCGGCGGGCATTGCCCGGCGCCGGAAAGCGCGTCAGCATTCTGGGAGTGCCGCTGGGTTACGGAGCAAGCATGGCCGGAGTGGATATTGGACCAGCCGCGCTTCGCGTCGCGCGCATCGCGGAACGAGTTGCGGAGTTGGGTTACGAGGTCAATGATAGGGGCGATTTACGACTGGTGCGCCCGCGGTCACATCCTAAGCCCGGGGACAAGCTTAAGTACCTTTCTGAAATCAAATCCGCGTGCGAAGAGCTAGGCTCTGAAACGAAACAGATTTTGACCGCGGGCGAGCTGCCGATCATCCTTGGCGGAGATCACTCTATCGCTATTGGATCTGTCTCGGGCGCTGCTTCGTATTTTCGCGAACAGAAGCAGACGTTTGGGCTGATATGGTTCGACGCGCATGCGGACATGAACACGCCCGAAAGTAGTCCTTCGGGGAATATTCATGGCATGCCCCTGGCTGTACTCCTGGGGTATGGGGCTGAGGAACTAACGCACATTGGCGGCTTCGCGCCTAAACTTGATCCCAAACTTTGCGCCCACGTCGGTGCGCGCGAGATTGATCCGGGCGAGCGTGAACTGATTCGCCGGCTCGGCCTCCGGGTTTTCACCATGCGGGAAATTGACGAGCGAGGTCTGGCCGCCTGCATGGACGAAGCAATTGGCATCGCCAGCCGGGGAGAAGGGGGCTATTGCGTGACCTTTGACGTGGACGCACTCGATCCCGGGGATGCGCCGGGCTCGGGCACATTAGTGCGCGGCGGCTTGAGTTATCGGGAGGCGCATCTGGCGATGGAAAAAATTTCTGAAGCCGGCGGTATGCGTTCGTTGGAAATCGTGGAAATCAATACGGCGCTGGATGTAAACAATAGAACAGCAGAGCTGGGAGTGGAACTGATCCTGTCAGGCTTGGGAAAAACGATTCTGTAGGGGAAAGACAATTCTGTAGAAAGCGGGAAGGGAAGCGCGTGACCGGAAAGCTTCGGGTGGGTGTCATTTTTGGAGGTCGCTCCAGCGAGCATGAAGTATCGGTTCGTTCCGCGCGCGCAGTTATCGAAGCAATCGATCGTCGAAAGTATGAAGTTGTCCCCATCGCTATCAATCGGGAAGGGAAGTGGCTGCCACCTTCGCTGGCCTCAGCTCTTTTGCCGGAACCGACGAAGCAATTTCTTTCCCAGGAAACGCTGAACGGCGCTAAAGAGGACGTTGCGATCATCGGTGACCCTTCTCGAAGCGGGCTGGTTGCGCTTGGCCGCGGCGAAGACGGGCATGTGTCAGAGCCACTTGATGTGGTCTTTCCGGTATTGCATGGACCTTACGGAGAGGATGGAACCATCCAGGGACTGTTGGAGATGGCTGCGGTACCTTTTGTCGGCTGCGGCACGTTGGCGTCGGCCTGTGGCATGGACAAGGTAGTTATGAAAGGTTTGTTCAAGAATGCCGGGTTGCCGTTATGCAAATACACTTGGCTGCTGCGATCAGAGTGGGAGAGTCAACCCGCGGAAATTCTGCGCCGCATCACTCGAGAGATCGGGTTCCCCTGCTTCGTCAAGCCTGCGAATCTGGGTTCGTCTGTGGGAATCTCGAAAGCCACAGATAAGCGATCGCTTGAACGAGCACTGGAAGTCGCGGCCGGGTTTGATCGCAAGCTGATTGTTGAGGAAGCGGTTGACGCACGCGAGATCGAATGTGCTGTCATGGGAAACGATGACCCCAGGGCAAGCTTGCCCGGCGAATATATTGTTCTCGAGAAGTCAGCCCAATTCCTGGATTACACGGAAAAATACTCAAGCACGGGGAATGTGGAATTCGTCGTGCCGGCGCCGCTCTCGAAGGCGGTAACTGCGCGGATTCAGGAAATGACAGTTAAGGCGTTTCAGGCCATCGATGGCGCGGGATTGGCGCGGGTGGATTTCTTTTTGCAGCGCTCCTCAAACAAGGCGCTGATAAATGAAATAAACACAATGCCCGGCCTCACTGACGTCTCCGGCTTTCCCAAGATGTGGGAAGCTTCAGGAATCCCTTTTCCGCAAGTGCTCGAGCGACTGATTGAACTGGCAATGGATCGGCATCGGGACCGGGGGCGGAACAGTACCGGCCTTGGCGAATAGGGGAATTACTAGCCGCAGATGAACACGGATAAGCACAGATCTGAAATCAAGAGAGCCGGTAAGAAGTGTCTAATGCGTTTTGCTGATCGGTGTCGATCCGTGTTCATCTGTGGCTGATTAATAAAGTAGTGGGCCAGTCTTGTAAGGGCGTCAGGATTAGCGCCGCCGGCGACAAATGACCATGGAGACGCCGATCCGGGCTGTCCTCACTAGCTCTTCGGCGCGCGATAACCCTTGCGTGTGCGCACAACCAAATCGGCGCGCGAGAGCCTTACGTCTATTGGCCGCCAGCTTCCATCGCGCGCGCGATTTGATGGCCGGTAAGCCAGAGTGTACTGATGCCCTAACTCGGTGAGAATGCCGGTGAACGAATCCCGCAACGCCTGTCCACCGGGACTGGCGACGTAAAGCCCACCGCTCTTGTTCGCGAAATCCTTCAATACTCCTGTACTTTGCACATCGCGCACACCGTCATTCGATGACATGTTCACCGTGTAAATGGTTGCGCCTACGGCGAGAGCCCGTTCAAGTGCTTTGCCCGGTGAGGCGCTGCTCCTGTTTTCGCCACCGTCAGACAACACCACAATTGCCCGGCGTCTTTCAGAGCGCCTGGACAGATCGTCGGCGGCGCGCACAATCGCGTCGTTAAGCACGGTCATGCCCCTGGTCCGAATACTGTATGCGCCGGGCGCCAGGTCGCGGTCTGAAGAGAAGTCCTGTAACCGTTCGACCTTAGTGTCAAACCTGTACACCGCCGCAACGTCCTCGGGCCGTAATCCATCCAGGAAACGAATTGCCGCGGATCGGCCCAGCGACAATCTTTGTTCCATGCTTCCCGAAGTATCCAGGAGCACCACCGCCGCGAAAGGAGTTTCCTCCGCGGTGAATGAAGACACAGTCTGCGGTTGGCCTCCCTCCATCACGCTAAAATCCGATTGCTTCAGTCCATTAACAAACTTGCCCTGCGCGTCCATAACCGTAACGTTGACCAGGACGAGATCGGTATTGACACGTATGACTTCATCATCCTGGTTCCGGGCTCGGGATGATGGGACGAAGGGGAAGCAGAACGAGGATTGAAGAAGCAGCGCGAAGCAAGTCAGAAGAATTGGCAAAAGTCGCACGCGGCGTGCAGGGTAATATTTCCAGGAGAAGGACACTGTTTGGCCGGGCGTCTGGCTGGGCGCCGAACTATTGGCTGAACCTGCGGGCATATTGGATAACTTCGAGAAGCTGGTTCGCGCGCTCTATGACGCACGCGGAAATCACCTGGCGGGGAGTTTTCTCCACCTCTTTGCGCACCTGATCGGAAACATCGGCAATTCTGGTTAGCGCCGATTCAAGATCTTTGGGAACCTGATCAAGAGTTACCTCGCTGTCGGATCCTCCCGCTTCACTCCGTATTCGTCGCATCAGTTTTTCCAGTTTATCCAGTTTCTTGCGATCGGCAGGGCTTAGAACTTTGGCGGTGATGAATGTCGTTTTCAGCTCGGCACTGATTTTAGCGGCCTCGCGAGCCCTATCAAGATTTTCCAGATGGTCTTTTTCCGCCAGCCTGATGGCCCGGCGCACGTGCATCTCTTCCGCGGGCGAGCTGCCATCGAAAACGGACTTCGAGTTAGGAGCAGACTTGTCGGCGCCCATTGCCTCGTTGGGATTCGGCGGCAGAGTGCTTTGCCCCAGGGCCGAAACCCAGAAGAGTGCCACGAACAACGCTAATAAGACGACTCGTACTGACATCTTGCTTCTCATCGAT
>DASXRU010000257.1:0-12679 GCA_036506395.1 Pyrinomonadaceae bacterium
GTTCGATGAAGATGCTACTCTCTTCTTCCGCTTCCGTGACTTCCAGGGGGACTGGCCCATGCACTGCCACAACACCGTTCACGAAGATCACGCCATGATGCTGCTCTTCCAAGTGCAGCCTAACGTGATTGACAACAACCAGAATCCTTAACCCAGCCGCCATTGCAAAGGGCAAGGCAAAAAGAGAAAGGAGCAAGAGATTATGGCGAGGATGACAAGAAGAAAATGGCTGGCGGCTGCTGGGGCAACTACGGCGGTCGCGGGGACAACCGGTCTCGTTGGAGCCACCAGTTTGTTCGCGCAGGAAGCGACCCCGGCGAGCAAACACAACTACAACTTCAAGAACATCTCGCCGCGCGAGCTCATCCAGCGGCGCCACCTGCCCAACGTGGAACTGATCACTCAGGACAACCAGAAGGTTCACTTCTACAACGATCTGGTCAAGGACAGGCGGGTGGTTATCCAATTCATGTTTGCGCGCTGCAAAGACGTCTGCCCGGTGATCACCCACCACCTGGTTGAAGTACAGAGAATGTTAAAAGGCCGCGTTGGTCGCGACATTTTCTTTTACTCCATCACCCTTAGTCCGGAGGAAGACACTACGCGGGATCTCAAGGCGTTCGCGAAGAAGCATGGAGTAGGACCAGGCTGGACGTTTCTAACCGGCAAGCCGGACGATATTCTGCTTCTGCGCAAGTCGCTCGGCTTTTTCTACAACGATCCCAAAGAGGATGCTGACAGAAACAACCACTCCGGTATGATCGTGGTTGGCACCGAACCTCTCATGCGCTGGGCAATGTGCCCAGGTGGGTCTAAGCCTGAGTGGATCGCCACGGTCATCCGGACGGAGATGGATGCTCCTCTCACGGGATCGGTGGACGGAATCAGGCAGGCCGATGTGGCTGTTCGTGTCAAGGGACCTGTGAATGAGATGAAGCAGGCCAATTCGGCTGCTCATGTTCATAAATAGAGTTCTCCGCGGAGCAGCAAATGTGCTGCGGGACTACCGGAGACTCTGCGGAGGGTGAAGCGATCCTGCCCTATTGGTGCAGTCTTGCAACATCACTTGAACAAGACCCGGCTTTTTGCCGGGTCCTCTTTTTTTTTGCGCGAGCCAGCACAGCATGAGCGTATCTTCGTGCCTGATTAAGCAGGTCAATTCATCAGCGCCTATACGCCTGCAAGACATGATCGACGACATGATCTACGAACCCACACTCGCCGCTTCGCATGAATCCAGTTCCGGCGCTTCGACGATCTCCGTCTTTGCGCCTTCGCCGAAATAAGGGCGGCCGGCCGCGATCGCCTCGAAGTATTCGGAAATGCGGCCGAGGATTTCGTCTACTGAATGTGAATGGTAAACCGCGGTGCGGAACAGCGCGCCGCCCTGAAGTCCGCGAGTGAACTGCCCCGCCAGTTGCTTCATACGGCCAATGGCTGCCATCTGCGGCATGTCTTCGCGCAGCATTTCAAAGTATTCAAGCAGAATGTTTCGCTTGTCTTCCAGCGTGGGTTGGAAGATTTCGCGGCCATGAATTGCGTCTTCAATCTGGCGAAAGATCCATGGGTTAGCCATTGCCCCGCGGCCAATCAAAACACCATCGCAACAGGTTTCGCTAAACCTTGCGAACGCCTGTTCGATCGTGGTTACGTCACCGCTGCCTGACACCGGCACACTCACGACCTCTTTGATTTGCCGCACCAGATCCCAATTCGCCTGGCCGCGATATCCCTGTTCCTTCGTGCGTCCGTGCAACGCGATGTGCTCGGCGCCACAGGCTTCAGCCAACTTCGCTGTATCGACGGCATTGATCGTGTGGTCATAAAAGCCGGCGCGGATCTTCACGGTCAAAGGGATAGTGATTGTCTTCTTAATCTCTTTGAGGATCGTCTCCAGCCGCTCATGATCTTTCAAGAGTCCTGAGCCGCCACCATGCTTCACGACCTTGGGCGCGGGACAGCCGCAATTCACATCCAGGATGTCGGCGCCAATTTCTTCCGCCATCTCGGCTGCCATGCGCATGCGCTCCGGCTGGCCGCCGAAGATTTGCACCGCGAAAGGACGCTCACTCTCGTAGAAGCGCATCTGTCGTTTCGACTTGGGATTGTTGCGCGTCAGGCCTTCGACAGAGATGAATTCGGAAACAGTCAGGCCCACCCCGCCACGACTTTTGACGAGCCGGCGAAATGAAATATCGGTCACCCCCGCCATAGGCGAAAGAATAAGCGGCGGGTCGATATCGATGTTACGAATGCGGAACGATTTGGCCATGTTTCACCGGTTAATTGCCTGTTTGCCTAACCACCAGCTCAAGTGGTTCAATGCACCGATAAGTCCGACAGACAATGCAGCGATTGCAGGTGGGATTATAGCAAATGCAACTTAGGCTCATCCAAAGTGGCGGAATTGTCTGGACCATGCTCTATGCGGCATTTGTCATATGGATCTATGCCACGGAACCGCGCACGCTCCGAGAGGTAGCAACCAATACCCAGGTGGCCGCCGGAACCTATCAGGTCGATCAGGAGAAATTCAACAACGCGCTGGCTATGTTCCACCGCGAACAGTTTCGCGCGGCGCGTGACGAATGGGGTCGTGCCGATCCGGGCACGCAGGACGCTCGCACCCAGTTCTACATCGCTTACGCCTTTTATCGCGAGGGTTGGGGCCGTCTCTACGATGATGATGAGCTGTTCAAACAGGGTTTGGAGGCGGTAAATCGCGCCATCAGTCTTGCGCCCAATCAAACTCTTACCGTGGACGATCCTGATTTGCAGTTGCGCACGGCGGCCGAACTGAAATCCGAACTTGAGCAGGGCACTGAACGAAGCCTGGGGGACCTCAACCCATTGGAGATTTTCCGCAAACGCAAATGACCGATCACGTTTCCAGAAACCGCGCGCTGGTGCGATTCACCGTGCTGCCTACGATCTTCCTGACGGTGACGTTGCTTGGCGGAGTCCGTGTCAGCGCCGAGTCGCGGGGGTTCATCTTCCTCGCCCCCCCGTTGATAACACTTTTGTTCGCCGTGCTGTTGTTGGCGCTCTTTGTGCGCGCGGGCGCCCTGAATCTACGCGCCTGGATCACCAGCGATCAACCAACCCTCACAAATATTTCGCACGGGTTGACGCTGCTGGCAATTTTCTTTGCGTCGGCGCAGGCCTTTAATTCAGTCTTGCCGGAGCGCGGGCTATTTCACTGGTTGTTCTCTTTCTTCTTTCTGTGGACCCTCTGGAACAACCAGTTTTCAGCCTTTGATTCGCGCCGCTTGCTTAGAAGCCTGGTAGTTTTGTTTGGCACCGCATTCGTCCTGAAACATCTGCTGCTGGCAGGCTTGTATGCGCCGGAAGGGGGTTGGGCGAAACGGCTTGCCGGCGCGCTGCTCCAGGGCGTTTCGCTGGGCACGATTGATATTCCGGCATTTGCTCCGGCGACGGGCTACATCTCCTTCTTCACGCTGGCGCTTTACGTGGCCGGGCTGGCGCTATTGAGTCCGGCACCGAAGGAACTCCGGGGCGCAGATACGCAGAAGCTGCTTGAAGGATACGCTAACCTTTCTCCCCAGGATCGATTTGCGGTTCGTGAAGCGCTCGCTGAGCGGCAGTTAGACCCGGTAAAAAGCGGGCTCGATGAAGAGGGCTGAGGACTAACAGAACCGGCAGTTAGAAAGGGGGCATGCCCCCGCTCTTGTTCTTGATCTTCTCCCGATCTGAATTGAATTCCCCATCGTCTCACTCAGGTAAGAGATAGCGGGGGCATGCCCCCTTCCTGACTGCGGGTTACGCAGGCCGCTTGCGCAACACCATCGAGATGATTACAGACAGGATTGTTCCTATCAGAGTGAGGCCAACCAGTACTCCGGCAAAGGCCTTGGCCACCACCAGAGCGGTTACTTCATTGCCCGGCCCGGTCTCCCCTGCCTGCTGCATCAGCTTTGGACCGATCATTAAGAGGAGAGTGGCAAAGTAGATACTCGTCAGTACGGCGTACGTAACAGCAATTGAAAAGCCGGTCTTTACGCCTTCACCAAATGTTAGCGATCCGCCGTTGGCACCCTTCCGGTCGCGAATACCCAGCGACAAACCAAGAATTCCGGCAACGTTGAAAATGATTGTGTCGAAAACAGCGGCCCGCGCCGGATCAATGTGCAGCACGAAATGCTTGAGCGCCACCCACAAAACGATAATCAGGGTTACCAGCAGTCCGTATTTGAAAGCTCTCTTCATAGGGTGATGGGCGGCCGATTCCTTTCGGGATCTAACTCCAACAGCGTCTCTGTTAAGGTTCAATAACTACCGGCGTGCGAACCTGAACCGCCCGGTAGAGTTCATGCATATCTTCATTTTCCAGCGCCACGCAGCCCCATGTCCAATCGCTTTGCGCGCCGTTTCCGTGAACATAAATGTCGCCGCCCAAAGCGGTGTTTTGAGGCGGCGTTAGTTTTCTCTTTAGCGCGCTCATGATCTGATTGTACTGCGAACGAGTTATTAACCCGTCGCGCAGGCCACGCGCCGCATGCTCGGCATTGGGATAACTCAGTCCCAGCGAAAGGTAAAAAGCACTCCTCGCATTCTTCACGAAAATGTAAAAGCTTCCTTCAGGCGTGCGCCGATCGCCCTGGCGGACTTTGTCGCCGGTCGGACTAAGTCCGAGTGCTACGTGGTAAGTGCGCACAAGCTTGCCATCGGAAAAGAGCAGTAGCTGTCGCTGGCCCTTCTTAACGACAATGCTTGGATTGCTTAATGGGAGTTTTAAGGGAGAGGTGTGTTGAAAGGATGACTCGGGTTTGGCAACCCGTTCACCGGCGCCGCCAGAATATTTGGAAGCTGGTTTAGCAGACGAAAAAGAAAGACTGGAAAGGAGAAGCAGAGCCAGGCTTATGTACGGCAGCTTCCTCATCAACCGGCATCATACGCCGAATCAATGCGAAGCTTCAGCTCGCCAGTCAATCGCGGCACGACCCCCAACTTTGTGTGTCCAGGGATGCGGTGATATTGCTACCAGTTCACCACAAGTTTTTCGGAGTCTTCCCAGATCGGACCATCCTGACGGATCGCCGCCCGGTGCAATTTTTCCTGGTCGCCCAGCAGCCAGCCCGCACCCATCACTACGGCTGTCAACGGGTCCTGCGGGGTCGCCACGCGCAAATTCAAGTCACTTTGTAGTCGTTCCGGCATTCCTCTTAGCAGCGCGCCGCCGCCTGTCAGGACTACTCCCGAATAGTAAATATCCGCGGTGACTTCAGGCTTGGAATCTTCAATCACACGTCGCACCGCGGCGCCGATTTGGGAAAGAACCGGCTCCAGCGCAGCTCGCACTTCATCGGTGCCGATTTGAACCGGCAATGCCGCGCCGTTTGCGAGTTGCTTGCCGACAACTTCCATTTGCTCCATGTCCTTGTTGCATTGGCTGTCACAAGCCGCGCCCAACTTTATCTTCAGTCGCTCCGCAGTGCGCTCGCCAATTTGGATCGCGTGCCTGACCCGCACGTAGTCCTTGATGGCTTCATCCATGGCGTTGCCGGCCGCAGTTAGGCTTAGTGAAGTGACTATGCCTCCCGAAGCGATGATCGCAATGTTGGTAGTGCCTCCGCCAATATCTACCACCAGATGAGCGTGCTCGTCCTCGAAATCAAGTCCGGATCCAAACGCAGCCGCTAGACCTTCATCCAACAAATCGATACGACCTGCCCGCGCATCGCGCGCTGCGTCGCGCACCGCTCGTCGCTCAAGTGGCGTGGCAGAACCGGGTACGCCTACCACCAGATGACTTCGCCTGGGGTGCGTGCCATGCGCCCGCTGAATAAATGCGCGCAAAAGTTTTTGCGTAACCTCGAAGTTGTTAATTGTGCCACCGCGAATGGGGCGGTGGACTTCTATATCGTGCGGTTCGCGGCCCAGTAACTTCAACGCCTGCGATCCGATAGACACAACTTCGCCGCTATACTTTTGAATAGCCACAGCCGAGGGCTCGTTTAAGACAATGCCCTGGTTGGGCGCATAAATAAGGGTATTTACGGTGCCGAGATCCACCGCCAACTCATCAGTGAAAAATCCACTTAAAAGCTTCATATCAAACTCCCTTGAATGCTTACTGCCGAAATGCCTATCTAAGTAGAGAAAAGAGCAATAGCAACTGACATGCCAGTTTCTAGTCAAATTGAGATACACCGTAAGTAGGGCAAATCGGGGCGAAATTGCCAGGAAGGCCTAAACCGGCTCGGCTTTTGAATGAAT
This sequence comes from Pyrinomonadaceae bacterium, assembly GCA_036506395.1. GTDB lineage: Bacteria > Acidobacteriota > Blastocatellia > Pyrinomonadales > Pyrinomonadaceae > DASXRU01. The sequence goes on from DASXRU010000257.1 coordinate 6,238, forward strand.
TCTGGCTTCTGCGTTGAGTCTTATCGCTCTAAAAGCGAACGCAAGCCTGACCAGATCCCCTGTTCATGCCAGGTGAGACACTCGTAAACAGCATGCTTGCTGGCGTTAGGGGATGACAGACCATTGCAACCTACTCAGACGCTGTGTCGCTGAGTACCTGGGTCAAGGCAGCGGCTTCGGCGCGCGAGATTTGACTTCGAGCCGGAACGGTTAGAACGCGGATCACCAGCTGACGATCGCGCCAGCGGAGGCTGATCTCGTCACCTGTTTTGACTGGATGAGCAGACTTGGCGGGCCGGCCATTTATCAGGACAAATCCCGCATCGCACAACTGCTGCGCCACCGTGCGACGCGGGCACAAACGGCTCGCGTTTAAGAAAAGGTCAAGTCGCACAAAATTACGGCTGCTTGCTGTTCTTTTCCTTTTTGCCCTTGTTCGAAGCCTTGTCGGTCTTGGCCGCGGCTGGTGGCGGCGTTATTTTCAGCAACGGTTCGACGCTGGCACGATAGCTCTCGGCTAATTTGATGTAGGCATCGTTGCGCAGAGTCTGCAAGTAGGCGTCCCGCTCTTTTGGCGAACGCTCGGCAGTGATCGCCTCCCGCACACGATTCTCGTTAAAGGTAGGCGTATCACTTCCGGGGTTGCGGGCATCCACCCGGAGTATTTGATAACCTTCATCCGTGCGCAGGGGATCGCTGATGCCGCCAACTTTGAGGGTCTTGATTGCCGCTGCGATATCCGCTCGCAGGTTCGGCACCTCAAACAGCCCCACCTTGCCCTTGTTCTGTTGCGCGGAGCGAACACCGTTCACTTCACGCTCTGAATAGGTAGTTGCCAGACCGCCAAAATCCGCGCCTCCACGTGCCTGGGTCACGATCTGCGTTGCACGGGCCTTTACATCCGCTTCCGGTTTCCCCGCCAGGCTCAGGAATATCTCAGAAAGTTCCACACTTTCCGGTTTGCGAAATTGATCCTTGTGCGCCTCATAGTACCGCCTTAACTCATCAGTGGTAGCGCCGTAGAAAATCTTCGCGTCAACTTCGCGCTGGATCACTGCCTGCTTCATCATCTCAGTGCGCATCGTTTGGCGGATAGCCACGGGATCCACGCCGCTTTGCCGCATCGCCTCTTCGAGCTTTTCCATGGAAGTTATGTTTTGCTCTTTGGCGATATCGAGCATACGCCGGTTTACTTCAGCTTCGACATCATCAGTGAGCTCCAGCTCCTTACCTTTCTGCAGCAAAATTTGCTCGTTAATCAGCGTGGCAATCAACTGAGCCTGCCGGCTCGTCACCTGGTCGGTTGCTTGACGCTCGGACACCCCGTTTTGTTTCAGCGCTTCAATTTGTTCCTTCATTTCGCGTTTTAGCATCGACAGCGTGATCACTCCGTCGTTTACCTGGGCGATCACTTCGTCAACGACGACCGGCTCGCCCTCCTGGGCGCGGGCGGCAGGCGCCAACGCAAATAGTGCGACGGCCGCCGCCGCTGAAAGGGCTAAATTAGTCATTTTGAGGTTCACAGATAATTGCTCCTTACTAAGTTATGTTCCTTCATCACCAGTGACAGGGTCCCATTCTAGTCGTTCGCGTGAATTTGCAGCAACACGCGACGAACGCTTTCCAGAACAAGCTCTACTTCTTCTTCGTTTAGGGCGACTTTCAAAACGCCGCTGGGCGTGAAAGTCGCTCCAGACCTCTCCTTGATTAATTCCATCAGTCTTTCAGGCGCTACCCGAGCTTTTTCATTGAGCTTGATGGCCACGCCGTCCGGAGTTCGATCAATGGAAATTACGCCGATCTCCTCAGCCAGCAGCCGCAAGCGGGCATACTCAAAAAGATTCTCCACGGTCGCGGGCACGCGTCCATAGCGATCTTCAATCTCGGTGCGAATAGCGCGTAGCGTTTCTTCATCTCGAGCTGATGACACGCGCTTATAAGTGCGCAGTCGCTGGCCCATATCCTGAACATATTCTTCGGAGATGGCAACATCCACGCTCAGGCTGATCGAGACGCTGGTTTCGTCTTCGATCACGTCCCCGCGCAGCTCGGCCACGGTGCGCTCCAGCATTTGCGTGTAAAGATCAAAGCCGAGCGCATCCATATGGCCCGACTGCTGGCCTCCCAGCAGGTTGCCCGCGCCACGCAATTCTAAATCAAGCGCTGCGATACGAAAGCCTGCTCCCAGATCCGAGAATTCTCGGATTGCGGCCAATCGGCGTCGCGCAATTGGCGTCAAGCCTTGTTCCGTCGGAATAAGCAAATAAGCGTAGGCGCGCCGATTGGAACGTCCCACGCGTCCGCGAAGCTGGTAAAGCTGGGAAAGACCATAAGCGTCGGCGCGGTTTATGATGATGGTGTTTGCCCTCGGGATGTCTATCCCATTCTCGATGATGGTCGTCGCCACCAAAACGTCGTACTTGTGGCCAACGAAATCGAGCATAACGCGCTCCATCTCTTTTTCGTTCATTTGCCCATGGCCCACCGCGAGGCGCGCCTGAGGCACCAGACGCTTCACCAGCGCCGCGATAGTCTCGATTGATTCCACGCGGTTGTGAATGAAAAAGACCTGGCCGCCCCGGCCCAGCTCCAGCTCGATCGCCGACTTGATAACCGGCTCGGAGAACTGGACCACCTGAGTTTGAATTGCCAGCCGGTCGCGCGGCGGCGTTTCGATCACCGACATATCGCGCAGTCCGCTCAGCGACATGTTTAGCGTGCGCGGAATCGGTGTGGCTGAAAGTGTCAGCACGTCAACGCGCTTCTTAAGTTGTTTCAAACGCTCTTTGTGCGCGACCCCGAAGCGCTGCTCCTCGTCAACCACGACCAATCCCAGGTCGCGAAATCGCACGTCTTTGGAAAGCATGCGGTGCGTGCCAATCACCACGTCAAGGTCGCCAGACTCGACCCGCTTCGTTAGTTCCTTTTGCTCTTTCGGCGAGCGAAAGCGCGAGAGCAATTCGATCTTCATGGGGAAAGGCGCAAAGCGCGAACGGAAAGTGTCGAAGTGCTGGTAGGCGAGGACCGTGGTCGGTGTCAACACCGCAGTCTGCTTCCCTTCCATTACGGCTTTGAAAGCAGCGCGCATTGCTACCTCCGTTTTGCCGTACCCCACATCTCCGCACAGCAGCCGATCCATGGGCGTAGGCTGCTCCATGTCGCGCTTAACATCTTCGACTGCTGTTTCCTGATCGGCGGTCAATTCGAATTCGAACCCCTGCTCGAACTCGCGCTGCCAGGGCGAATCTGGCGCGAAGGCGTGTCCCGGCACAAGTTTTCTTTCGGCATAAAGTCGCAGCAGCTCGTCAGCCATGTCGCGCATCGCGCGCCGCGCTTTCGCTTTAGTCTTCTGCCAACCCAGCCCGCCCAGACGATCCAGTTGAGGCTGATGCCCCTCGGCGCTCGAGTAACGTTGCACCAGATCCAATCGCTCGACCGGCACGTAAAGTTTTGCATCCTCGGCGTAAAGGAGCAGCATGAACTCGCGATTGTTCGCGCCCGCTGTCTGTGGCCGGGCCTGGGATCCCGCCAGCGGCCCTGCCGTTCCCAGATCAAGGGTCTGCAATCCGCCGAAGCGAGCAATTCCGTGATCGATGTGCACAACGTAGTCATCAATTTTCAGATCGCGAAAGTCTGAAAGAAAAGCTGCCGCTTTGGATTTCCGCTTTCGGCCTTCGCCCCGACGCCTTCGGCCTTCCGGGGCAACACCGCGCCGCTCTAGCGCAGTATCCGCAGCCTCATCGAAAAGATCGCTTTCGATATGAACGACCAGGCGCGTTGACGGCAACTCAAACCCTGCGCTCAATTTTCCTACTGTGACGATCGCGTCACCGGCATCGCCATTGTCCCCAGCTCCGGGCGATTCAACCGCATCTTCAGGGAGAACGAAGCGAGCATCAACGTTGTATTCCCTGAGTATCTCACTGACGCGCTCGGCGACGCCGTGGCTGGGCATTACAAAGAGTGCAGCGCTGTCTCTGTTCTCCCGTGCGTTGCGCACATCGCCGGCCAGTTCAGCTAGTCGGCCGTGATACCGCATCACCGATTGCGCTTGCCAATCGACCTCTACTGATTGTTTAGAGGGCGCCGAGATTTCCTCAGCTGCTACTACCGGAAACAGGAACAAGGGCTTTCGTTGCGCCCGCGCGCGGCCAAAGGAAGCCTTCGGCTCTTCAGCTTCAAGGGCAATTTCCTGATCCACAGCACCGGCTGCGCGGCCGAGCGAGCGCAATTCAACGCGTTGCATCGCTTCGACGCGGGCCCTCATTTCTTCCCCGGTTAGATACAACTCATGCGGCGGCAGCCCAAGATCGTCTCCGGCATCGGTTAGCGCGTACCGCTCTTCAAGCATTTGAAATACGCCCTCGAGGTAGTTTTCTACCGGAGTTGGCTCGTCAATAACGAGGACCGTATCCTTCAAATAATCAAAGACGCTGGCACTGCTTTGGCGAACAATAGGCAACAGCCACTCCCAGCCGGGAAAGCTTTCGCCTTCGTCCGCAAATACTGTGCGGTCACGCAAAGAGCGAGCGAATCGTTCGTCGCTCCAACGCTCGCGAGCGCGCGCGGCCCATTGGCGAAAGTCATCAGCGGTTACCGCTAACTCGCGCATGGGAGCGAGCTCGGCTTCCTTCAATTGGGCAATGGAGAGCTGAGTTTCCGGATCAAATTCGCGAATCGAATCAACCGTGTCGCCGAAAAACTCCATGCGCAGCGGTGCTTCTCTTCCCGGCGACCAGGCATCGAGGATCCCGCCGCGAATCGAAAACTCTCCAATGCCTCCGACGGGATCCTCCCGCGCGTAACCGCAAGCGATCAGCTTTTGGACCAACTCTTCAGGAGAGTAATCTTCGTCGCGGCGAAGCACGACGCCGGCTTCAAGAATCTCGTTGGAAGAGATTGTGCGGCGTGCCAACGCACGCGAGGTGAGCAGGACGAAGTCCTGCTTCTGTCGCGCCAGGCGCCAAAGCGCCAAAGCTCTTTGCTCGAGAGTTTCCGCGTGCGGCGAAGCGCCGGCATAGGGATCACTTTCCGAGGAGGGAAGTATCAGAACAGTCTCGTCACAGTTGGACAAACCATGCAGAGCGCAATACCAGAAGCGAACGTCACGCTCCCAGGCTTCCAGGTCGCGGTTGGCCTGCACGACAAGCGCAAAAGGTCTTCCGGCCTCGTGCTGCAATGCCGCCAATACCAGAGCGCGCGCCGCGCCAATCACCAGCCCGCTGATTGAGATAACTCGACTGCCGCGATTGATTTGGTCAACTATGCTTCGGAACTCCGCGCTGGTGAGAACTCGGCTGAGAGTGTTCTGAAGTGCTGATGTTGTCGGAGTCATAGTGCTCATGACATTATCCGCGACCGCTCACTCGTGGCTTCGCCACCTGATGTGCGGAAAGGCTGTGCCTTTCCGGACGCCTTGGAATCAATCCTGGGCTCCGCCCGTCATATCACCGAGGCGCAGCCTCGGCAACGTGGTAGGAAGATAGACTCCCGGAAAGGCACAGCCTTTCCGCACATCAGGTGGCAGAGCCGAAAACCTAATCCTAATCAAACTTGCTTTTTCATTCGTTCAATAATCGTGCTCGTAGATATGCCATCAATGAAGGGAAGCGCGACTACTTTTCCGCCGGCTGCCTCCACTTCTTCGCGGCCGTGGATTTCATCCAGGGCGTAGTCCCCGCCTTTGACAAGCACATCCGGCAGGACCTGGGCGATCAAATATCGCGGTGATACGTGGTCAAAAACGGTGACATAGCTCACCGCACGCATTGCTGCCAGTATTTCCGCTCGCTCGTTTTCATTGATAAGAGGACGGCCTTCCCCTTTCAATTCGCGCACGGTGCGATCGCTGTTAATGGCGACCAGCAAGGCATCGCCGAGAGCCCGTGCCTGTTCCAGGTAGCGCACGTGGCCCACATGCAAAATGTCGAAGACGCCGTTGGTAAAAACCAGGCTCTTGCCCTGAGCGCGCAGACCTTCGCGCACTCCGAGCAGTTCTGACGGGCTCAGAATCTTTTGGATCATCTATCGCTAACAATTTAGCATGAGGCGCACTGTGGATACAGTGCCGGGCGGGTCCGTTTCTGAAGTTTTACGTCTGCTGATTCCCCTGTATGTGTAATCTGTGTAATCTGCGGATAGGATCTTCTGCTAGAGTTTGAACTCTCAATTCCCAAACCCCTCAATTAAGCGAGGTTTGCGCTGCCTTGCCCCGCTCTCTATAATCAGCGCTTTACGTTTGGAGCCGCACATTGTCGATCCCCTTCATCGAAGAAAACGATCAAACACAGGCGCGCCGCGAGCACCTGGAGGCGTTGCGCGCGTTGGTCGGCAACGCTTATCCGAACAAGTTTGTCCGCAGCAATGTCGCGCAAAACTCCAGCGGTGAAGACACCGTTAGCGACGTCGCGAACGAACATACGATTGCCGGGATCGTCGACGA
>DASXRU010000258.1:0-9531 GCA_036506395.1 Pyrinomonadaceae bacterium
GCGCCGGAAAGCCTTCGGCGCGAATGGTGTTACTGAAGGGAATCGATGATCGGGGCTTTGTCTTCTACACAAACTATCGCAGTCAGAAAGCGCGCGAGCTGGACACCAACCCTTCGGCCGCGCTGGTATTCTACTGGCCCCAACATGATCGCCAGGTGCGCGTCGAGGGCGGCGTGACGCGAACTTCCGACGAAGAGTCCGACATCTACTTCCAGACCCGGCCGCGCGACAGCCAGATTGGTGCCCTGGCTTCGCCGCAGAGCGAAGTCGTAACCGGCAGAAACGTCTTAGAGCAGCGTACTCGGGAGCTCGAGGCAATGTACGGCGACGGCCAGATAGAACGCCCCTCCCATTGGGGCGGCTATCGCCTGAAGCCCGAGCGAATTGAATTCTGGAAAGCGCGTCCCAGCCGGCTGCATGATCGCCTGTCGTACCAGTTGCAGCCCGATGGAACCTGGGCCATCAGCCGCCTGGCTCCGTGAATTGGCCACAGCTTAACTGCTTACTCTTTTGCTAACTTACTTCTCAGCCAAACTACGAAAGCTCCCGTGGCGCCTGCCAACAGCACGCAAAGCACAATAACGGGCAGGATGTTTTGCATTAGCCACAGTGTTCCGGTGACGTCGAAGTCAGCGCGCGGCTGCCATCGGCCAAACAACAAGACGAAGAGCGCCCCGGTCGTACACACCAGAAAGCCAACCAGCGCATTCTTGTTCTCCTGTCTTTCACGCATGGCAGCGTTTTCAAGTCACAATGGCCAGAAGGCGCGGCGCGCGAGTTTGCGTTTAAGGTTCGTATAGCCCTGATCGCCGGCGACCAGCTCGCCCAGGACTTTGCGAATGCCGCGATGGCCGCGGGCAAACTCGATCATTCTTTCCGTGAAGGGCGCACCCCAGAAGTTTCCATAGAAGCGGCGGCGCATCTCTGACGCGCGTTGCAGCTCCCGGCCGAAATCCTGGCGCCACTGCCGCTCATAATCCGAGGGATAGCCGGCGAGATATGCGTCCGCAAAAAGTTCCGCCGAGCGCAGCGCGTAATAGATGCCCTCGCCCGTCACCGGATCAGCAAAACCTGCGGCGTCGCCGAGCAGCGCCCACCGCTCGCCACAGGCGCGGCGAGTGTCCCAGGTTCGCGGGGCAAGACCGGGAATCCGCGCGGCATAACGGTCGGCGGTCTTTTTAAGTTCGCTCCTGATGCGGGCGTCGATCTCTACTTCGTTAACAGCTTCATTGTTGACTGCCGTCGCCCGCTCGCCGCTGTGCGCGGTTTCTTTACGGGCAGTCTCTTCGACGACTTCGCCGGTCATGGATGCGGTCCAGAGTCTGGTGCTCTTGCGACCATCCTTCAGACCCAATTCATTTTTCTCGCGCTCGCGGTAGTATGCGATCATGAAATCCCACAAGAGCCGATCCAGTGATTCGTGATCGAAAGCGTCCTGCGAAGTAGCAATGCCGAACGACACATGATCCAGGCGCGGAAACGCCCAGGCGTAACCCACCCATCCGGGAAGAAAAGCCACGACCGTCGGCGCTGAACTCTCTTTCGGCAATGGCGCGCGATACCCGAAAGCAACTTCCATCTCTGCTGGCGGCAGAGGCCCGGCAAGGTTCTTCGCAATGGGACTGTTTGCGCCATCGGCGGCAGCGAGCCAGGCGCCGGTCCACTGCGCTCCGTCTGCGCCGCAGATGAGCCAGCCGGAACCGGTCTTGGTGAGATTACGAAAAGAAATCTTCTCGGCAATCACGTGCGCGCCAGCCTCGCGCGCGCGTTCGCGCAGAAAGGTGTCGAAGGTGTTGCGCGAATAGATCGCGAACGGCTCGTCCAGTTTCAAAGGCAGGCGCTTGCCGGCAGGCGAGTACATTTCCAATTCAGTCACAGTGCGGCCAACCGCTTCAAGCAGATGTGGCCAGGCCTTCAGGGCCTTTGACGTGACGCCGCCGCCGCAGGCTTTGGCTTGGCCCTCAGGCCGTCCGTCAAACAACGCCACGCGCGCGCCACCGCGCGCCAAACGCTCCGCCGCAAATGAACCGGCGGGCCCGGCTCCGACAATCATTACGTCGAACTCTTTCATTGTGAATTCCAGCTCATCAACCAGCCTCGATGATTTAGCACGTATGATAGAAGGCTTACTAATGGTTAGCAATCCAGCTTCAATGTGCTCCCAATGCGGTGATAAGATATCGGAGTTCCCGATAATTTGTTGGTCCCCTCTAATTTACTGATCCAGGCGCGTTGGTGTTGTCATGGGTAATGCAAGCGCGATTGTGTTTGCGGGGATAGCTCCACATCCGCCGATAATGGTGCCTGAAGTGGGGGGCGAAGCTATCGCGGCAGTGCGCGGATCAATCGATGCCATGGCGGAGATGACCCAGCGCATCATCGCCAGTGGCGCGGAAACCCTCGTCTTGATATCGCCACATGCGCCGCTCGAGCCTTACGCTTTCGTAGCCTATCAGGGTCCGCAACTCTACGGAGACTTTGCCAACTTTCGCGGCGCAAACGCTACCGTCAACGCCGAGCTTGACGAAGAGCTGCTCGAGGCAATAGCACGCGTTGCCGCAGAGCAGAGCTACGAAGTACTTCGTATTGAAGGGTACCATCTCGATCATGGCACCGCAGTTCCGCTTTACTTCCTGCAATGCAATGGCTGGTGCGGTCACGTCGTGGCACTCGGGTATAACTTCCTATCGAACGAAGATCACTTGCGCTTTGGTAACAGCATCAGAAAAGCCGCGGACTTAGTCGGCCGGCCAGTGGCATTCATCGCCAGCGGTGACCTGAGCCACCGCCTCAAGCCGGAAGCCCCGGCCGGCTACAGCCCGGACGCGCATCTCTTTGATGAAGAAGTTGTGGCGGCGCTGCGTGATGGCGCGCCGGAGCGGGTCATTAACATCGATCAGAATTTGCGCAATCAGGCGGGCGAGTGTGGTTACCGATCGATGCTGGTTGCGTTCGGCGTCACTGAAGGTATGCAACCTGCTCCCGAAGTATTGCATTACGAGGCCCCGTTCGGCGTGGGGTACGTGGTGGCTCAACTGGTTTGGTCAGTGCCGGCGGCGGGCCGAGATCGCCAGCGAGGCAAAGGCCAGTATGAAACTGAAATCGACATTACTATGACTGGCATGCAGCTCCCTTCACTTGCACGCCGGGCGGTGGAAACATTCGTTAACGAAGAAAGAATTATTGAACCCCCGAAGGAGCTTTCCAGACTTCTCGAGCAGCGCTTCGCCTGTTTCATCTCGATCAAGACTCTTAAGGGAGACTTACGAGGATGCATCGGTACGATTGAGCCGGCAAGAAACACGTTGGCGGAAGAACTAATCATCAACGCAATTAGTGCCGCAACTCGCGACCCGCGCTTTCCCCCGATAACGAAGACCGAACTGGCAGGCTTGAAGTATTCAGTAGATGTGCTGTCAGAACCTGAGGCCGCCAGGATGGAAGACCTCGATCCGCGGACCTACGGTGTGATCGTGGAGGAAGAAGGCAGTACCCGCCGGGGACTGCTTCTCCCCAACCTGGAAGGGATCGACTCAGCAAGAAAACAAGTGGAGATTGCGGAGCGCAAGGCGGGAATCCCGGCCGGCGCGCAACTAAAGCTCTTGCGTTTTCGTGCCGAGCGATTCTCGGAAGAAGAACCTCTGACCTCTGACCTCTGACCTCTGACCTCTGACCTCTGACCTCTGACCTCTGACCTCTGACGGCTATCAGACATCCAGGTTTCTGACGTCTAGGGCGTTGTCCTCGATGAACTTGCGCCGCGGCTCCACGGCATCACCCATCAACACAGTGAACATCAGATCCGTTTCCACGGCGTCGTCTACTCCGACTCGCAACAGCGTTCGCTTGTCCGGGTTCATAGTGGTTTCCCAGAGTTGCTCCGGGTTCATCTCGCCCAGACCCTTGTATCGCTGAATCGACAAATCCTTCTTTGCCGCTGCCAGCACCCGCTCCAGCAAAGCCTCGCGGGTGGGAATTTGCTCGCTGGTTCCGTTTTCACCGACGACAAACGGGGCTGCGAGGTCATCTTCGAGCTTGATGAAAAGCTCTACGGCTTTTTGGAACTCGACGTGACTGGCAAAATCCCAATCTATGATGACGTGAATGCCGGTATTTGTGACGGTTTGAATTTCCCACAAACCGTGCTCCTCGTCCGTTGTAAGATCGGTCTTGAAGCCATCCTTGGCCAGCACTGCTTCGACCCCACTCATCAGGTCTCCGTCCTGAAAAATTCCCCTTAGCGTTGCTCCTTCTTTGCGGAGCAAGCCGCGCTTTCCCCCGAACGCCTTTAGCAAAGCCTCTAGCAAATTGAGATCGCCGCCTAGACGGCGCGCGGTCTTCTCGCCATAACGTTTGAAGTCCACCATCTTCTCGAGTGACTTCGCCAGATCTTTCCCCTCGATCACGGTCTTGTTTCCTGCTGACTGAACCTTCATGTCGCTGGTGGCCTGGCGCATGAGGTATTTGATCATTGCAGTGTCGTCTTTTATGTACTCTTCTTTTTTTCCTCTTTTGACTTTGAAGAGCGGTGGTTGGGCGATGTACACGTAGCCGTTTTCTACCAGCGCAGCCATCTGGCGGTAGAAAAACGTTAGCAACAGGGTACGAATATGCGACCCATCGACGTCGGCGTCGGTCATCAAAATAATCTTGTGATAGCGCAGCTTGCTGAGGTCGAAGTCTTCTTTCCCGATACCCGTGCCCAGCGCCATGATCAGCGCCTTGATCTCGCTGTGACCCAGCATCTTATCGAACCGGGCTTTCTCCACATTCAGTATCTTTCCCTTGAGCGGGAGAATTGCCTGGTTCTTCCGGTCGCGCCCCTGTTTGGCCGAGCCGCCCGCGGAGTCACCCTCGACAATGTAGATTTCCGAAAGCGCGGGATCAGTCTCCTGACAATCGGCCAGCTTCCCTGGAAGCATAGTCGAACCGAATGCGCCTTTACGGACAATCTCCCGCGCCTTGCGCGCAGCTTCGCGGGCCCGCGCGGCATCGAGGGATTTACCGACGATCTTCCGGGCCACGGTAGGATTCTGTTCCAGATACTCCGTTAGTCGATCGTTCAGGAAGGACTCGACAGCGCCTTTCACATCTGAATTGAGCTTACCCTTGGTCTGACCCTCGAACTGAGGTTGCGGGAGCTTCACCGAGATAACTGCTACGAGACCTTCGCGGACGTCGTCGCCTGTCAGAGAGCCTTTGAAGTTCTTTGCCAGGCCTGACGACTGCGCGTAGGCATTGATCGTGCGGGTGAAGGCAGACCGGAAACCGGAGAGGTGCGAACCACCATCCACAGTATTGATGTTATTCGCAAACGAATAGACCTTCTCGTCATAGCCATCGTTGTACTGAATGGCAACCTCAATCGCCAGGACGTCGCTTTCCCTTTCGAAATAGATCGGTTTGTCGTGCAGCGCGCTCTTGTTCTTGTTGAGGTGCTTAACGAATTCGGCTATCCCGCCGCGGTAATAAAATTCGTGCGACTTTTCCGGCTCCTCCCGCTCGTCGCGAATGGTGATGCGAATGCCCTTGTTTAGAAAAGCCTTTTCTCGCAAGCGCTCGGACAATTTGTCGAAGCTGAATTCCGTGTGATCGAATATCTCAGTATCCGGCTTAAAGGTTATCTTCGTTCCCCGTTTGCGCGTTTTGCCGGTGGGCTTATTTCCGTCAAGCTTCGTAACCGCGATGCCACGTTCATACTCCTGTTCGTAAGTTTTGCCGTCGCGCCAGATTTCGAGGTGCAACTTCTCGGAAAGAAAATTAACGCACGACACTCCTACCCCGTGTAGTCCGCCTGAGACTTTGTATGCGTTGGAGTCGAACTTGCCGCCGGCGTGCAGTTTTGTCATCACCACTTCCGCGGCAGATTTCTTTTCCTTCTTCATCTCGTCGACCGGGATGCCGCGCCCGTTATCTATCACGGTGATTGAGTTATCGATATGGATCATTACTTCGATCGTGTCGCAATAACCTACCAGCGCTTCGTCGATCGAATTATCGACGACCTCATAAACCAGGTGATGCAGCCCTAACTCTCCAGTCGAGCCGATGTACATTGCGGGGCGTTTGCGCACTGCTTCACGTCCCTCGAGCACGGCAATCGAAGACGAATCGTATGCATCGCTCCTTCTCTTTAATCCAGTCGGTACTGTTGCCAAAACCACTCTCCTCTTCAAACCCTATCTTCTAATGTTTACCAAATCTGATTCGAATTTTTTCTTCTCAGCGTCTTAACCATCTCAGATGCTTTTCAAGCTAAAACAGATGGAGTCGCCACTCTGTTTTTCAGCCGGTCACTGTTCACACGTCCGTCCTCAATCAGGTACGCGTTTGCTCGCGGCAAGAACTGCTGAAGGTGACTTTCCTTCGAAGTCGTGACGAAGGTTTGGGTGCGTCCGTCAAGGTATTCCAGCAAGTAGTTTATCCGCCTCTCATCCAACTCTGCGTCCACGTCGTCAATGAGAAAAATCGGATAATCTTTATGCCATGAATAATACACTGAGATTGCCCCTAAGTCAAGTGTTATCAATGCGCTACGCTGTTGGCCGGCACTGCCAAAAGCGCGCAAATCCCGGCCGTCAAACAATATCTCCAGGTCGTCACGATGGGGGCCGATCAGCGAAGTCCCGGAAGCCATTTCTGCCGGCAGCCGAAACTGGAGACGCTCTGCAATCAGCGATGAGTAGTCGTCCAGGTCGCCTTTCCCCTCGAGCGAGGAACGATACCGAATTGAGACGTTGTCCTGGAATAAAGTATGGTCCAAAGCTTCGTTCAATCTGTTCACGTAATCTGAACGCGAACTATGGATCTGAAAACTCAATTCAGCCAGTTGATCATTCCAGGGCTTTAGCGATTCCAGGGCCTCCGCAGCTCTTAGTTTGCCGTCAAGGGTGTCTTGCAACAGGCGGTTCTTCTGCCTGATAACGCGGTTGTAATCAGCCAGCGTCTGGGCGTAGGAGGGATGGAGCGAAATGACTCCGCGATCCAGGAATTTTCTGCGCGCCTCTGGTATCCCACGAACAATATCAAGCTCATCCGTAGTGAAAGCTACTGTATGCAACTGGCCGGCGTAGCGGGATATCGGCTCGCGCTTGCCGTTGACGGAGATGAGCTTGTTCTTGCCCTGAAGACTGACTTGCAGGTCCCGCGAAAGGTTCTCGTTTTGAGCTACCTCGCCGCGGATATAAGTAGCGGTGGCGCCAAACTGGATGGTTTCCTGGAGTCGCGGAGTACGAAAAGATTTGGTGTGTGCAAGTATGTATATCGCTTCGAGCCAGTTAGTTTTTCCCTGTCCGTTATTACCATAAAGAATATTCAGGCCTTCTCCCCAAAAATTCTTGCCGGACAAATTGCGAAAATTCTCCGCCTCGACAGACCTGAGGATCATGCTTTCAATTTTAACATATCGCCCTTATTTCCGCCGTTAAACGCGCATAACAAAGAAGCGCCGAAATCATCGGCGCTTCATCCTGTCCCCGCAATCGTTGTCCCTGCTGATTTATAGTCGCATGGGCATCACGATGTACTTGTAATCGCAGTTATCATCAGACACCGGCCGGAGTTGTGCTTGTGAGTTAGCATCTTTGAATTCGAACGCTACCTGGCCCGGTCCAATCACATTCAGGAAGTCCTGCAGGTATTGTGCGTTAAAGCCAATCTCTACATCGTCGCCTTGATATTCAGTCACTACGCTTTCGCGAGCCTCACCTTCCTCGGCGTTTTGGGAGCTAATGACCAGTTGGTTTGGCTCCAGGTGAAATCGGATTGCATGCGAGCGGTCATCGGCCATTAGCGCGACACGCCTGACAGCCTGACTTAGGCCCAGATTATCGAAGATGGCTGAGCGATCATTGCCTTTGGGCATCACCATTTCGTAATTAGGAAACTGGCCGAAGAGCATTCTGGAGATTAACAGACGAGACCCGACTTGAAAGTAAATATGGTTTTCGTCAGCGCCCAGGCTGATTTCTCCGTCAAAGTCGCCCGTTAGTTTCGTTAACTCGGCCAACGTCTTTCGGGGGATTAGAACGTCCATTTCTTCGACGGATTCTGTGCCTATTTCAGTGCAAGCCACGTAAGCCAACCGGTGCCCATCCGTTGTAATCATCTTGGCTCCGGACTTATCAAGCATGAACTTCGCGCCGGAAAGCGTATATCTGGATTCCTCCTGGGTGATCGCGAAGATGGTTTTATCTATCAACGACTTAAAGAAATTGGCTTTTAGCTTCAGCGGAGTTGATTTGAAGCTCGGAACTTCAGGAAAAGTCTCTTTGGATACTCCCGGCATTTTGAATTTAGAGCGATCGCACTCCACCGTAACCCAATCATTTTCTTCCTTACGAAAATTGACGAGGGCATCAGGCAGCAACCGGGCGATGTCGAAGAGCTTACGCGCCTGCAAACATATCGATCCGCCCGACTTAATTTCTTCGGCTTCCGCTTCGCACCGGATCGTAACATCCAGGTCAGTTCCGGTGATCCGAATCGTATTATCCGCCACCGACTCTATAAGTATGTTTGACAGCACAGGGATGGTATTTTTTCTTTCGACGACTCCTTGTACAAAAGCAAGCTCTTTTTGTAACGCGGTCTTGTTGATTGCGAATTGCATTCCTGTACCCGTCTCTTTCTGAAAAGCCGTTGTTGCCATGATAGACGATCTCCTTTACTGGTGATCCTAAGATAATACAGATTCTATATCTCTAGTAGTAGTAATAGTCACTGTGGAAATGTGAAAAAGTGCCGAAGTGTCTGCAAGCACATTAGTTCTTTTCAACAATGGACCTTTTGATGTTTTCAGCGAGCCGTCAACTGATTGTGGAAAAGAAAGAAGGTGAAAATTTTCAACAGCCAAAATGGCCGTGTGATCAAAAGAGCTGCGGAATAGTGGAAATGCAGAAATACTGAACCATTTCCTAGCTGGCTTGGAGTCGGCAAATTAATCTCATGATAATCAATTGGAAAGGACGTCGATCAGTTTGGTAACTGTTCTATGGAATTCAGAGTCACTTGTAAGCAGCCGCTGAACCTTTTCCACTGAGTGCATAACGGTGGTGTGATGTTTGCCACCGAACTGGCGACCTATCTCCGGAAAACTACTCTTCGTTAAGCGCTTGCACAAATACATTGCTACCTGGCGCGGAGCTGATACTTGCCTGGCATTTGATTTGGCGCTGAGTTGATCAACAGTTAGATGATAATGAGCGGCGACGGCTTGCTGAATTTTTGAAACCGTAATCGATTCGGCATCGTCATCTTCAGCGATATTGCGCACGGCATCCTGGGCCATTAAGGTCGAGATCGGTAAACCGCGTAGCGATGATATCGCAAGTAATCGAATCAAAGAGCCTTCTAACTCCCTTATGTTGTGTTTGACCTTGGTGGCGATAAAAAGCGCTACATCGTCAGGCAGGACAAAACCGTCCAGGTCTGCTTTCCGTTTGAGAATTGCGACCTTAGTTTCAAGGTCGGGTGGTTCCATATCGGCAATAAGGCCCCACTCAAAACGCGAATGAAGTCTCTCTTCCAGCG
>DASXRU010000259.1:0-7552 GCA_036506395.1 Pyrinomonadaceae bacterium
TTGATCTTCTGCGAACCGAATTGCAGATAGAGATGAACGCCGGGAGCGACCCGCTTGCCCTGATCCAAAGCGTTCTGCAAAACCTCCGCGTACATGTCCATGTCGGCCATCTTGCCCCCGGTGCACGAGCCACCATACGCGGCATCTATGCGGACCACTTCACCGAGCTCGTCGATGGGAATGCCATTGCGCGGATCGCCGGGCAAAGCCACCATCGGTCGAATCTCATCCAGATCGATCTCAAACACCGCCGCATACTCCGCATCGGGATCGCTGTACGTAAATCCTTTGCGCACTTCTTCCGCATCAAGCCCGCGCGTCTTCACAATGTAGTCGAGCGTGTGTTCATCAGGTTCGATAATCCCGGTTGTGCCGCCGGCTTCCACGGACATGTTCGTCAACGTGGCGCGTTCATCCATGGGCCAGTTTGCGAGATCGTCTCCGGCAAACTCCAGCACCTTGCCGATGCCCTGGCTGGTCTTCATGTAATCGCTGGCCAGGATGTAGAGCATCACATCCTTCGCGGCGACATCGGCGCGCTTCTTTCCTTTCAGCACATAACGGACAGTCTCCGGAACTCTGATGCGAATGTCTTTCGTGTACCAGGCGTTGGCCATGTCAGTAGAACCCACGCCAAACGCAAAGCAGCCGAGCACGCCCGCCATGCAGGTGTGCGAGTCGGTGCCAATCACAATCTGACCGGGCAAGGCGAGGTCTTCGACCACGGCGTTGTGGCAGATGGCTTCCGAACCACCTTCGGGATTTTCGCCGTACAATTTTATCCCCTGCTTCGTGGTGAAATCTTCCTGCGTCGTCGCCAGACCTTCGGCTCTTTCCAATAAACCCATCTCGCGATGCTTCGGTGACATCACCTTATTCAGGAAGGTCAGGTGATCGCGAAACGCGAACACTGATTCTGGCTCGGTCACACGCGCCTCTGGTCCTAATGCCTGCTTGAGGAGCGCCTCGGCCATCGGCGTCACATACTCATGACTGAAGCGAACGTCCGCGACCGCGAACAAAGCGTCGCCGGGTTTGACGGCTTCCACACCAACCTTGCCGGCTGATACGAACGCATGACGGGCGATGATCTTTTCGACAATCGTCATGGGCCGCTTTTGCGTGGCGAGTGCTGGCGGCGACACTTCTCCCGCCAACCTGGCTTTGTTGTAGTTGAACAGACCACCGTACTCGACGATATCTTTGGAAATGGGATCCAGGCCGGTGGTGAACTCGGCCAGCGCAATCTCTTCACCGCGCCGGATGCGCTCGACCAGGCCAAAGTCGGTTGAGGTCAGCAGGCCGATGTTCTGCGAATTCTGGCCGTAGATCTTTTCAATACTTTTCGCGATAACGAGTTGAATCCCCGCCCACTTCTCAGCGTAGGGCGCAGTTTCGCGCGACGAGCCGCAGCCTTTGGAGAGTCCCGAGATTACTACTGCGAAGCCGCCGTTCTTAACTTCGTCTTTCTTCACTGCACCTTCGCGCATGCCGACATAGACGTACCGGCCCAGAGTTTCATCGTAGTAAAAACAAACCCAGCCCGGGGTGATCTCGTCCGTCGAGATATTGCACATCAACGGCGGATCGTCGTCCATTAACCGCCGGGTAAGTTCCGCTTCCAGCTCTTCATGATCGCTGGCCGCCGCCGCATGATCCCCTTCGAGCTGCGCTCGAATGAGGGACGTGTCGTCAGTAAGAAAAAGTATTCGTCCCTTGAAGCTTACATGCGCGGGAAGCCGTGAAATCATAGCGGAACTCGTCGATACTCCTGGCCAGAATCGTTGCGCTGCTTATGAGACTCATTATAACCTCTGCGCTACAAAAGCGCCGAATGACCCGGCGCGCAAACTAACAGTTTGCGTTACGTAATCACTGGATTACAGGAGGAGAGGATGCCAATTGGAAAGATTTCCCGATCCAAACTAGCAAAGAGCGCCATAATAGCGGGCATTGGAATTGCGCCACCCGCGCCACCACCGCCGCCAATTCCAGGGTACTTTCCCACCAGGAGATCGAGCGGTGCATTTTCGGCGCCCAAGGATGCGACGTCGTTGGACTGGGTGGTAGTGAACGGAGGTGGCGGGCCCCACTGGATCCGAGTAACCGTTTTCAAGTGTCCCGTCGGAAGTGCCAAAGTCACCATCGCCGGGCCAACGGCGGTTTATCTCGATTTGACTTTTACCGCTCATGAGGCTGTATCACTTAGCGGCGGCAAACCAGACCACAAGAGCGTTTATTACGAAGTGTTTGTTGAAGCGGAGGATCTGTTTATGCATCCCAGCGTGCAAGTCTTTCGCAAGTATCCCACTGACGTGATCGGAGGCACGCTGATTACGCCTGGTGACTTTGTGCAGACAGCGACGTGAGTTGGCGTCTGCGCCGCTGTACCGCAAGACCAAACCGCGGCACGCAAAGCTAATCTGCTTCGAAGTCATAGCTTTCGTCGTACTGCATAGCGCCTACGACATTGCCTTCCGTGTCCTCAAAAAAGATCAGCGTGCCGACGGTATCAATGTGAAACTTCGGCATGACGATCTTTCCGCCATTCTTCTCGATAGCAGCGATTGTGTCGTCAATTGAGGAAACCCCGAGACTGCACTCAAAACCAAACATCGGTTTTCCATCGACGATTTCGCGCCGTGCCTGTAACGCGCCGTGCAGGCCCGGGTCTTCCTTGCTGCCGGTGCGAATGAGGTAAAAGTTGGGTGGGCCCCAGGGCGTAAATTGCCAGCCAAATGCGCTCTCGTAAAACTTTCGCGCCCGGGCCACGTTATCGGCATTGATGGAAAAGTGTTTCACGTTGTTCGGCATTTGTATTCTCTCCTACTCATTCAAAATGGACCTCCGGTCGCACAAAGAGGTGGTGATGTAGTCTGAGCGCTTTGCCCTTATTACAACGAGGCGGTCCCGGTGAGGTCAGTACCACCACGCGGTAGCAGGTGGGCCGTGACATTGCCGATTGCCAATTGCCGAATGCCGATTGCCTGTGTCGTCAAAAGCCAATTGGCAATCGGAAATCGACAATGGGCAATGAAGAGACCCACCCGCTACCGCGTGGTGGTACCGACCTCACCGGGACCGCAGCTATCGCAATTCAGCTGAGCAAACCGCATTAACATCTACAAGGATAACGCCAACCCTGATTGCCGGTCTTGCGCTATAATGCCAATTCATGCCGAAAAAGCGACAGAAGTTGCAGAACAACTCTGACCCGGAAGACTCGTTGGATATCCGGAGTCATGCTTTCGGCTCTTCAACCAGCTACAAGATTCCGAAACACTCCCACGATTGGCACCAGCTGGTTTACGCGTCGCGCGGGGTGATGACAGTAAACACCTCGACGGGTTCATGGGTCGTGCCTTCACGCCGAGCGGTTTGGGTGCCGGCGACAATCGAACACGAAGTGGAAATGCGTGGGCCTGTTTCGGTGCGCACGCTCTACCTCAGAACCGGCCTCTCAGATTTGCTGCCGACAGACTGCTGCGTCGTCAACGTTTCGCCTTTGCTGCGCGAGCTCATACTCCGGACCATCGAGATCGGAATGCTCGATAGAAACGTTCCATCACATAAGCACTTGATTGACATAATTCTCGATCAATTTCATGCGCTGCCGACTGTTCCCTTGAAGCTACCAATGCCGGTCGATCAACGCGCTTTGCGGGTCGCTCAGTTAGTGCGCGAGAGCCCGGCCGACGCGGGATCCCTCGATCATCTGGCCAGGAGAACCGGCGCCAGCAAGAGAACCATCGAACGATTGTTTCAGACCGAAACGGAAATGACTTTTGGAAAATGGCGGCAACAGTTACGCATGCTCCATGCGCTTCGTCTGCTGGCTGCCGGCGAGTCGGTGACTACCGCGGCCCTCGAAGTGGGCTACGACAGCACCAGTGCGTTCATCTCTGCATTCAAGACCGCAGTCGGCACGACACCGGGCCGTTACTACTCGGATGGGCGCGAGCCTTTGCATTGATAACCTTGCGCGAAACCGATGCCAGGCGATGCTCAAGCGCAGGCGGCCAAAGTCAAAGGACCGCTACCGTCACCTCGTTCATACTTTTGAAACGAGGGAAATAATGGTCCTGGTGCCGGGAACTGTCGGTCGCCCGTGAGGCAAAGGCTTCGGCGTTTCGTTGCCCAAAATGAAATCTAACCCACCAACGTTTTCCGTAATCATTCCCGCCTACAACGAAGAGAAGCTTTTGCCGCGGTTGCTGGATTCAATCGCGGTGGCGCGAAAAAGCTATTCGGGAGGACCCAACGCTGTCGAAATCATAGTTGCCGACAACGATTCTACTGACCGCACGGCGGCAGTTGCTGCCGAGCACGGCGCCAAAGTAGAAAAGGTCACTAAGCGCCGAATCGCGGCGGCCCGCAATGGCGGTGCCCGGGCGGCAAGCGGCGATATTCTTTGCTTCATCGATGCCGACTCAGCCATTCATCCGCAAACCTTCGCGGCGATCGAAGAGGAGCTTGGCAAAGGCCGCACAGTTGGGGGCGCGACCGGCGTAAAGTTGGAAAGACGATCGATCGGCCTGCTTGTTACCTACGTCATGGTGCTGCCAATGATCTGGCTGATGCGAATGGATACCGGAGTTGTCTTTTGCCGGCGTGAAGACTTCGAGATGATTGGCGGTTATGACGAAACCCGGCTCTACGCGGAAGATGTCCTGTTTCTACTGGCGCTGCGGCGCCTGGGACGGTCGAGAGGCCAGCGCCTGGGGCGTCTAAGAGGCGTCAGAGCTCTCGGTTCAACCCGCAAGTTCGATCAATTTGGCGACTGGCATTACTTCGGCATGCTGGCCCATGTGTTCAAGGGGTTGCTGACCTTGAAATGGAACGACGAAAAGCTGGCCGAACGTTACTGGTACAAGTCCGGCCGCTGAATAGGCTTTCCCCGATCGTCCAATTTCTCTTCCGCTTTCCAACCGCTGGCAGTAGAATCGCGCACCGAAACTCAGTTTCACGCGTCAGCATGTGACTACAGAGGTCGCCGTACGAACAGGATGACCTCGTCGATTCTTCGTAGAAACAAACCCGCGCGGCGGTTGAGGGAGAGAAATTTTATGACAAAGACTGCAACCAAAACCGCTAAGAAATCGATCTACGGCGTACATCCAGGCGTTGCCATGACCGTGAAATGGATTGACGAGTTAAAACAGAAAACCGGTCGCACACTCGAGGAATGGCTGAAGCTGATCAAGAAAGAAGGTCCGCCAACAGAGAAAGAGCGGCGCGAATGGCTAAAAGAAAGTCATGGGCTGGGCACGAACTCCGCGTGGTGGCTGGCGGAGCGCTCGTTCGGAAAAGGTGAAGAGGTTGGCGATCCGGATGAATATCTTAAAGCTGCGGAAGGGTATGTCGAGAAAATGTTCGCGGGCAAGAAAGCGGATCTGCGACCTCTGTACGACAAACTTCTGCAAGTCGGCTTGAAGACCGGGAAAGACGCGAAGGCCTGTCCCTGCCAGACCATCGTTCCGCTTTGCCGCAACCACGTGTTCGCTCAGATCAAGCCGACAACTCAGACGCGCATCGATCTTGGGTTCGCGCTGGGCGACATGAAAACGCCTAAGCGGCTGATCGACACCGGCGGCTATCAAAAGAAAGATCGCATCACGCATCGGATTGAAATTACTTCGTTGAAAGATATTGATGATGACGTGAAGCACTGGCTGAAAGTCGCTTACGATCGAGATGAGTAAGACAGGCTTACCACAAGAACACGAAGAGTTACGGCAGTGGTTAAGTTTGCATTTCTGAAGTTTCATTCACACCGGGGCTTGAGCCCGGTGACCACGCAGTTCCTGACAATGCCCGAACCGTTTCAACGGTTTGCTCCGGCGTATGGTTCGGGAAAAGTCGATTGGGAAATCGTTGAAACGGTTCCCAAATTGTTAGAGGCTTTAGCACCGGGCTAAAGCCGCGGTGTGAATGAGATTTAAGACCCGGTGAGGAATCGAAGAGATGGCAACAGCAGCAACCAAAGCAACTGCACCGCGAATGAGCGACGACGCCGTGAAGGCGAAGACCGGCAAGACCTGGGCAGAATGGTTCAAGATTCTCGATAAGGCGGGCGGAAAAAAGATGGGCCATCAGGAAATCGTGGCCGTGCTAAGTCAGCAGCACGACGTGGGTCCCTGGTGGCAGCAGATGGTCACGGTAACTTACGAACAGGCGCGTGGATTGCGCGCGAAGCACGAAACGCCACGAGGCTACCAGATCAGCGCCAGCCGCACCGTGGCAGCATCGATCAGCAAGATTTATAAGGCCTGGCACGATGAGAAGACACGCAAGCTTTGGCTGCCGGCCAGCATTACTATCCGCAAAGCTACAACTAATAAGTCAATGCGTATCACCTGGACGGATGGCAAAACAAATGTGGAAGTTGGCTTTTATGCGAAGGGCATCGGGAAATCTCAGGTGGCCGTGCAGCACGACAAACTGCCGGACGCGAAGGCCGCGTCGCGCATGAAAACCTTCTGGGCCAGCGCGCTTGAGCGGCTCAAGGGACTGGTTGAATCGTGAACTATGTCTTGCTGGAGTCTGGCGCGAAGCTGTAGTAAGTTATGCCCGCTTGAAGCACGCCTCGTAAGATTCCACAAATTCAAAAGGAGTTCCCGAACTATGACTAGAAGAACTTTCGCAAGCATGCTGGCTTTGGTGATCATCGCCGTTGCTGCCAGTTACCACGTGGCGGTGGCAACAACGCCTGTTCCCGATCAGCCTTATATGAAGGCCGCGCGCGCGGATTTGAATGGCGCCCGCAAAGAGTTGCTGCGGGCAACCAGTAATAAGGAAGGCCACCGGACGAAGGCATTAGAGTACGTGAATAAAGCCATCTCCGAAGTCAACGCCGGAATCGTGTTTGACCGCAAGCACAACCATGCGATCTTTTCCGGCAGCGCATCACTGAAAGCCATGACGCCCGATCAACCCGCACATGCAGGCGGCCCTGAACCATTTGCTTGATGCCCAAAGAAATCTACAATCGGCAACTTCTGAGCGGCCATCGCGTTAAGGCGCTTGAGTACGTGGGCAAAGCGATTACCGAAACCAACAAAGGTATTGCCGCCGGATCCAACTAGAAGCGGTCACGCGACCCCACCAATCAAATAGAGTCACCATCCCGGGACAGCATACGGATGCAGTTGAGCGCTTACCCTTCGTACGACGCGCGCTATTGTCATTCAGCCGGTGAAACATGAAAGCCGTCGTCTTCAACGAACATGGTGGACCGGATGTGCTTCGATTCACCGACGTTCCCGAACCTTCGATCAAAGCCAACGAGGTGCTGGTCGAAGTGCGCGCGTGCGCGCTGAATCATCTGGATGTATGGGTGCGCGGCGGATTGCCCGGCATCACAATTCCCCTGCCGCACATTCTCGGTAACGATGTTGCCGGCATAGTACGAAAAGCGGGGGACCTGGCCACGTGGGTTGAACCCGGCGATGAAATCATGCTGCAGCCGGGAGTTTCCTGCGGGCATTGCATAAAGTGTCTGCGCGGCCAGGACAATCTTTGCCCTGAGTATGACATTCTCGGTTACCGGCGC
>DASXRU010000260.1:0-17979 GCA_036506395.1 Pyrinomonadaceae bacterium
AATCTCAGGGTTGGGAAGGTGGGCTTGCCCCCGCTCTGATGCCCAACGGCCCACGACAAGCTGAAGCATATCGAACCCAGGCATTGTTGATTTGCTATGGTTCGCGCTTAAACGCCTGCGTAGCGATTTGCCACGTGTTTCCCCACTTGTCTTCAACCATGCAGCGCCGATCTCCGTACGGTGTGTCGACTGGCTCCTCGAGAGATCGCGCACCGGCGCTAACGGCGCGTTGATATGTGTCCTCTACATCGCTCACGTAGACGTAGAGAAACGCATTCATCGCTTCACGAATTCCCGCGTCGCTGATCATGATCATCGAGTCGCCGATCGTTACCACCGATGGTCTATCGGACTGATAATCGCCCGTTGCCTTGAACACTTTTTGGAGAAACTCCACGAGCCCACCTGCATCATCAACTACGATTCGTGGCGTAACAGTGTGCCAGCCTTTAGGCGCGACATTCGATTGATTAGCATCCTTCATCGCTTTTTGCACCCTTAAGTTACTTGATGGTTAGACCCTTATCGGCCGCTAACCATGACGCAATGCTTCAGTGCGGGACCATGAGACCAATCGTTTGAGCCGATACATTGGAACGTGACCAGTTGATTTAGCTCAAGGACTTCGATTGTCTCGACCTGATCTTCATCGAAAGAACAGTAGACCCATGGGTAACCATCTTTGCCATCCAATCCGATTTCGTCGTTGAGCTCAAGACTGCGCGGAAAGAATCGCGTCTGCACACGTCCGGTGACGTTGACGTATTGGCCTCGGTATTTCCTCATCCCCAACTGGTGATCCGCTTCGTATTCCTCATGAAGCTGCGCGGCAGTGACGGTAAACGACGGCTGCCGCAACGGCCTCGGTTGTTGAGGAGGAGGCGCATAAAAAGCGATTGCAAAAATGAGCGGCAGGTTTGCCAGTAGCATCATAAGCCAGGTGATTTTACGGTGCTGGTCTATCACCAGATAAAAGATGCGGGGCGGGAAATAGGCAAGCAAGGCGGCGATACCGGCGATGTACAGTCTACCGGTCAGACTGTCGAAGATTCCGCCCGACGCCTGTCGCGTGATCTTATGTAGGGCATTCCAAAAGTGTGGGGACGAAACATAAACACTAAAGAGCAGCTGAAAACAGATAACGTTGAGAAACATGCAGAGGTCGCCAAGTGTTGCTGCTTGCGTCGTAGCGAGGAATTTCCAGCGCGGAGGGATTTTTGGTTTGTGGAAGTATCTGAAGATCACAATCCCGTTAACAACAGGTAAAACGAGGGCTGCCGCCACCACCAGCTTTTCCGTTCGCTCCGAGTGGAGATCAGGGTAGGCTTCAATAAAATACAAATAAGCCATGTAGATCATGATGCACATGGCGCCGATGTAGAAGAATTTGTAAAACGAGAGCAGGAGGCTCGCAAATCCACTCTGATCGTTCTCGAACGATTTGAAGTGCTGGTGAAACGTCCAGCGTTTCAAGATCGGCCCGAGCGGTTGCAAAAGAAAGACTCCGATCAAAAACAGACTAATGGTCGTTTTAGCCCAAACATTTTCTTCAGCCTGATTGAGGAAGTTGATAGATAGCCTTGTCAGGAAATGCAGTAAGAGCAGCTGAAATAGGAATACTGTGGCATCGAGCAGCAGACCCCGGTTGCGCTGATCGAAGATCTTCTTGAATCCAATCATGTGTCATCCGCAGATTACACTGACAGACAGATTAACAGATAGTTCGTTGATCGTGGATCGTGGCCTCCACTGAACGATCTACGCGCATCATATTGCGATTGATGGTGGGATGAATGTGCCCCTGGCTTTTAGACTCCGCACCTTCGGCGCTGCCAGGTCAGCTCCGCGAGAAGACGATTCGTACACTCTTTGATCTTGCGTATCCACCGGTGAAAGCACGGCCTCCAGCAGCGGCCGTATCTGAGATAACTGCTTTATTCGGATAACGGTGTCCCAGGCGCGCTCAAACTTCTTCCAACCGGCGCTGTAGAAGAAATGTTTCATTCGGTGCTTGAGCGAGGTGTGCGCCGATGAGGCTTCGACGATGTTGGCCCAGCGGTAGAACTCTTCA
The DNA here is from genome assembly GCA_036506395.1 of Pyrinomonadaceae bacterium. GTDB lineage: Bacteria > Acidobacteriota > Blastocatellia > Pyrinomonadales > Pyrinomonadaceae > DASXRU01. The sequence goes on from DASXRU010000260.1 coordinate 2,072, forward strand.
TACGACCAGTCGTAACCGCGTTTCAATTCTTCCGGTGACATGCATGAAGGCCTATAGACAACGTGGCGCGTATCGTAGTGGTCCCAGTTCCGAAGTTCGATCCGGTTGCTGGCTACCATCTGGGTGAATAAAGCAGTGCCGGGGTACGGCGTCAGTATGTGAAAGGTGGCCGTGGTGATTCCAACCTGGACGGCCCAGTCTACAGTGCGGCGGAAGACGTCGCGATCATCGCCGTCAAGGCCGAAGACGAAGCTGCCGTTAATCATGATGCCAAGGCTATCGAGCCGGCGCACGACCTCACGGTAACTGCGCCCGAGGTTCTGGCGTTTACCGGCTCCCTCGAGGCTACGGCTGGAAAGCGTTTCGAAGCCAATGAACAGACTTCGTAGACCAGCGGCGGCGGCCTCTTCTATCAGATCGTCTCGCAGGATCGAATCGACCGTTGCGGCTCCCTGAAAGATGCGGCCCATCCCCTTCATGCCGTGAAAGAGATCTCGCGCGAACCGAGCGTTCCCGAAAAGATGATCGTCAAGGAAGTAGAGGTGCCGGCCGGGAAGTCGAGCAATTTCAGCAAGCGCGTCGTCCACGCGCTGCGTGTAGAATGAGCGACCTCCCTGGAAGAAACCATCTTTGTAGCAGAAGGTGCAATGATGTGGACAGCCTCGCGAGACGACGATCGAGTTTGGGACCAGGTATCGGTTTCGCTGAATGAGATCGCGCCGAATCGGCGGCAGTGTTTCCAATGTGCGCAATGTTGACTCGTAGCGCCGCCGTGGATTTCCGGCCGCCAGGTCTTGTAGGAATCGAGGGAACGTGTCCTCGCCAGGTCCAATAAAGATCGTATCTGCGTGCGGTGCCGCCTCGTCTGGCAGCGATGTGACATGGAGGCCACCGAGCAGGACGTAGGAACCATGCGCACGATAGTGGTCGGCGATCTGGTAGGCTCGATAAGCGTTGGTGATGTAGACCTGAATGACCGCCAGGTCTGGATGGTCGTCGAGATTTAACTTCTCAACGTGTTCGTCTTGCAGAGAGATTTCGAGATCTGGATCGAGATACGCGGCGAGAGTTGCCAGGCCAAGCGGCGGGAAGAGCGAATACTTAATCGGCCGCCAGTATGGGCTGGTTGCCTCAGTCAACGCGGGAAGAATGAACTTCACGCTTTTAGGCGGTCCGATCAGTTTCAAAGCCGCCTCCTTTCTGCCTGCCATCTTAGATTGCGACTTTCCCTAACTATAAAGCAGTGTAAATCACTTTGCATCACAAAGGTAACAAGGCAGGGAAGCGTCAGAACCGTCGCTGCAAACGACGTTTGTGGGGAAGCGTGAGAAGAAAACGGGCGACCCACGATGGAAGGCTCGCCCGTAACGCGAAAAAAATATTGGTGCCCGCTAGAAGATTCGAACTTCTGACCCCTCGCGTGTGAAGCGAGTGCTCTACCACTGAGCCAAGCGGGCACATGTTTTTGTTAAGTTACTTATGATACAGCAACTTGCTTTATTTCCAACGGCTTAACGCCTTCCTCAGTCGTTCCCGATGTTCCCGACGTTCCCGACATTCCCGCAAAAGAGGGCAAGAATAGGCCAACACTTGCGATTCGCTGATCAGTAAGTATACAGCCCTGTTCGGGGGCATGTAGGTAGATTTTGAAGGACTCAAGCGACTTGTGGCCACTGTATGACATGACTAGAGCTACGTTGTTTCCACTTGCTTCCAGCCAACAACCTCGCGCCAGGCGACGTGAAAGCGCTAGTGGGCAGCCATTGCGCAATTATCATTGAGGCCAGAACGCCAATGACTATTACCGGGACCAGCCGAAGAGCCACCTGACCGCATGAACGCACAAAGCGCACCAGAACTTGTCCGCTCGACAAATTCTGAGAAACATCGTCGAGTTCACAAGCAATTCTCGTTTTGTCGAATAACTTTTCAGCAAGCGCTCCCGTGAAAAGAACCGCCACCACGCTCGCGGCTACGCGCGTCCCGGCAACCTTGTAGTCGAAGAGCATGAAGGTGAGAATTAATGCAGCCGGATTCAGCGCGGGTGCAGCGAGCATCAAGGCGAGTGATGGACCAAGTCGAGCAGAGCGTTCGTAGACGCCTTTGAAGATCGGAGCCACACAGCAAGAACAGAGCATCAACGGCGCTCCCGCAGCTCCAGCGATTAGCTGGCCCCTCAGTGAACCGTTCCCCAACACTCGAACCAACCAACGAGGAGACACAAATGTGGTCACCGCAGTGCTGATCAGAATTCCGAAAAGCAATGCCGGCCAAATGACCAGGAAGTAGTTCAACGTTCGGACAAGAACGCCCGCTTCTGAACCACCTACTAGCGGAATCACGTCACCGCGCGAGGATAAAGACTCCTGTGACAGAAACTTTTCCGATCACAGCCAACGCCGCCGAACTCTTGTATGCGATCAGCGCTCCAATGATCAGCAGAGTCGGTAGTGCAAAATAGACAACGCGCTGGATCGTTGTCTGCGGCGCTTCGTCCTCTCCATGATTGGCTTGTTGGGTAACCATGATTATCTCAGCCACTGTACGCAGCTTTGGCCGAACAGTTCTACACTGATTAATCGCTTTTAGACTATATAGTGGTAGCACTATTTGCGGTTGGGATGGCCGCCGAACTCACCACCGCAAGACAGATCAACGCCTTTGCTCCTTGTGAGCCACTCGGCAAGGTTCGTCTGCATTCAGCAATCGGTTGTTATAGAGCCTACACGAGGCCCTTAGTTATGCACATCAACACGCGTAGCAGTAGCACATCACGGCGCCAAGGGGTCCGACTTGAAATGCATACTCCTTTCCCGCCGGAATGAACATCCAATCTCCAGCACCAAGTTCTTTTCCTTCGTAAGTGATCGAACCTCCCGCAACAAAACGAATGCCGTCTCCGTCTTTGTGGGAATGCCGTGGTGACTTAGCATTCGGTTCCGCCACTGTAATGAACAAGTGACTGGGATTGTCCAGATGAACAGGTAGTTGCCACTTCTGAAAACCCTTGGGCACGTTCTTGGTGCTGAGAGCTTTTCTCAGTTCAGTAGCACCATCATCCTTAGAGGTGATGATTTGCCCGTCGGTCTTCAACCCTGCTGCCTTCACAACACGTTGAAGCCTCTCGGTACAAGCTGCGAACTTCAGACGGTTCGGATTGAAATCTGCCATGGAAATTCTCCTTGAGCTATGTGAGGCCACGGCGTTTCTCCTAAAGACGTTATTGCTAGTGGGTAGAGGTTCAGGTCTTCAATGAGCTTGAGATGAGATGAACCTGAGGCCCGTAGTTGCTTCGAAGAACCCGTGACATTGGACCTGTTTGATAGACGTGAGAATAGTCTGGCGAGCCTTCCCTGTCAACAAAATGGCTGACGCGCCAAGGTCGTTATGCTCGTTAAAGGTTTAGGCCCGAGTTTCTTTGAAAATATTGACACTGTTATTCAGTGAAGCGTATACGAAGTGCTGGATGCCGTGCTGAATTAGTAGCACATCGTTATGCTACCCGAGCCAAAGGAGGCTCTCTCTCACATGCCAAGCAAAAAGAAGGCCGATACGTCAAAGCGAAAAAAATGGCCAACTCGCCCCAAAGAACCAGTTGTATTCATGTTCCAACCGACTGAATACGAAGTCGTTCCGCCAGAAAGACACTCCGAGTGGGAGAGGCTTATGCGTACCGAGGTGGGTTTCCCGGCAGAAGCTGGGAAAGCTCTGTCACAGCAAGCGCGTCTCTCGGTTACGCTATCATTTAGGAATGGCGAGTTCGTCGATTGAGACGTCATACGCGACGCCAGTTTGGCGTTGAAACCGAAGGGCGACGCCGACATCGGTAAAGAGATCGGAGGACTGGAGGATGAGGTCTCTCTAATGGATCATCTCCATCGATCAATGGAGATTAACCTGCACGCGATCGGCATCAGCAAAGAGGATATCTTCCGGCCCTGGTTCGCACGCAACCACCCCGGCCAACAGCCACCGATTCCATTGATCCCGAATCATGAGCTTCTGGAACGCTTAGTCGAAGTTGGCGGCGGCGATCCATCGCGCACGGGCGATACTGACGTTCTGCAGGAATACTTCTCGGGGCTTGGTACCGGCGTGTCCTGTCAAGTCAGGTCGCCGAGATCTTCACCTTTGCCACCACTCAGTCAGGTGGAGATTGATGCGCTCGAGGCGGCGCGTACCTCGACCAATCCACTTCGTTCAGCTCATGCTGCAAGTCACTCAGCACATATCCATGTTCAACCAGCCGTGGAAGTAGCAATCTCACGGTATCTAATCGCTCAAGAGTCCTCTTTAAGTCTAACGCCTTGCATTCGGGATAGAGGTGCTCTACAACGATCTGAACTTCCGTGAGATCTTCTGGCACTATCAGAGCACCCTGGCCGCGTGTGTCCACTTTGTGCATTACTCCATCAATTACCGTGTGCAGTTCCACGGAATATAGATAGAATACTTCGGCGGAAAAGGAGAGCATTTCAAGCAAGCTCACGAGTGAGAATGGACGAGCGGGCCATGCTCCCACGGGTACGGATGAAAACTCAAGGTTTTCGCGGTAGTCTTGTATTGCGAATGATGTGCTCATTTTATTTCTCCTTCTCAGCAACGCTCTAATAGGACACCACCAGCAATCGTGGTCAAGAGACAGCTTTCAGGACCTAGATCACTTCCATGATAAAGGCATGAAATGCAATAGACTTAGCGTAAGAGGTTTGGGCATATACAAACGAACGGCCGCTGGCCTTTTCACTCACGAGCATAATCGACCGAGTTGACTTCATCAGCATGACCGCTGAGGGTCCGCAACAATAATCTTCCACATCCCAAACCTAAGTGTTCTGTCGTTACTAGCCGATGATAATCGCCGCCCGTCTGGGCTAAAGGCGACCGAAGTAACCGCCCACCTGTGCCCAAGTGAAAGCGCTCAGCTTGTTCCTTTTCAGGTATCGTAGGATTACGTCTTCACCTTGAGCGGGAATTGCAAGGTCGACTTCGCGAGGGCGCAACGGAGACTAGTTCTCTACGAGGTTTTCACTGGTTCAGCTTGCTTAACGACGCGGCGAACACGCGGCGAACGGATTCGCAAGCTCCGTTGCAAGTGGCACAACTTAAACGTTGACAGCCTAATATTCCGGGCGTAGGCTGATTGGCCTAAAAAGGCGCCTAGGGGTTTCCCCCGTTATTAGGATTTTTCGTTTGAAGTGAGGTTCTCTAAAGGCCCCATTGACCCAGGACTCATGAGCATGAGTTCTACCTCAAGATCGTCCTCAACCTTGCGCTCAAATCACTTGATTGGGTTGTTACCGTTAAGCTGCCCGGCATCGCTTATCGGCACGTCTGAGGAAAGCGGTCGCTCAGGCCGACTCAGAATGGACAAGCAACCGTGCGAAACGCTCTGATTATCAATGGGAGCGGCTTTATCCCGTGTTCCCAGCGCTGCAATTCTTTGATTTCGCTTCTACAAGGGGCGCATGTCTTTGATCGCGTCCTCGAAACTTCGATTGAAAGCGCCCGAGCTGAGCCGAATCTGGTTTTCGATCTCATCCTGCCTCGCTTCCTGTTCCGGGACTGGGCCAGGCACGGCATGCAATTCTGCAAGCAGACCTGGGTCTCGACCAGGACGTTCGCTGTACTCTGTGACCGGGAACGGAAATCCCGGGAGCGAATTCCGCCGGCATTGATCGACGTCGACGATTTTGTGTTCTGCCCTTACGAGGAGAATGAGTTCCTGCTCCGAATCAAGCGGCTTCTCAAAAAGGAGCGATCGGCCGGAAACTCAACGATTGCTCGCCCAGCAGGCAGCCCGCGCGAACTGGATCTCCTGGTCGGAGAGAGCGAGACCTTTCTTCAGGCGGTGGCCAAAGTCGGCTTAATGGCGCAATCCAAAGCACCGGTGGTGATCTCCGGTGAAACCGGAAGCGGAAAAGAGTTGCTGGCGAGGGCCATTCATTATCAGAGTGTCAGGAAAGCCAAACCTTTCATCCCCGTCAACTGCGGCGCGCTTCCTGATGAACTGTTCGAGAACGAGTTATTCGGCCACCTGAAAGGCGCTTACACTGGGGCGTTGACTGCCGTAAGGGGTTTGGTTGCCGAAGCAGAAGGAGGAACTCTGTTTCTCGATGAAGTCGATGCTCTGTCCCCTGCGGCCCAAATCAAACTCCTTCGCTTTCTCCAAAGTGGCGAGTTCAGGCCCCTGGGCTCGTCCCGGTCGATGGTCGCGGATGTGCGCATCATCGCCGCCACCAACACGGATTTGTCTCGCTGTGTCGAACTCAAGCTGTTTCGCGAGGACCTGCACTATCGCCTGAACGTTCTTTCGCTGGAAATTCCGCCGCTGCGCGATCGCGGTAGTGACATTTTGACTTTGGCTTCACACTTCCTTTCAGTGTACGCGCGCGAGCACGACCGCCTGGCGCCGCGACTTTCCGACGAAGCGATGAAAAGGCTCCTCAATTATTCCTGGCCCGGAAACGTGCGCGAGCTGGAAAGCGTTATTCAGCGCGCCATTGTGCTGCAGGACTCGCAGGTATTGACGGCGGAAGATCTGGGACTGCCCAGATCCAATGATCGAACCGGTTCTCAGTCAGAGTTGTTTCGCCTGGGCAAGTCGATGGCCATCGGGCGGTTCGAGCGAAACTTTCTTGCTGACCTGCTGGCCACTCATGGCGGTAATATCTCGCACGCCGCAAGAGCAGCCGGAAAGGATCGGCGCTCGTTTCAGCGTCTGATCAGCAAATACGCTCTCGATCGCAAGTCGTTCAAGACCTGATCAATCAGATCGTCAAAGTCGGGTTCCGACGATGCGGGTAATTCGCCGCCCTCATGCGGTTAATTGCCCGCACTATTTCTGCTCGCAGTAACGCCCTCTTTCTTCGGATTCGCGTAAATCGAAATGCGGTGTAAAAGCCGCACCTGACCTCTGCGCATTAGCAAATTCCCACAAAACGCGCGCTCCGGCTTTTGGTATCCGGCTTGCGCTCCACGCTCCACGTTAAATGGAAAATGGGAAGAGCATCGACAGAAGAATTTCGGAGTGATCAATTCATCATGGAGATCCTCCGTTACGTTGTGGATCATCCGCAAGCGAAGGACACAATCAGCGGAATCGAGAAATGGTGGTTGGCCCAGAACATCAGCCGGGAGACGAAAAGAAGACTGGAGGACAGCTTGAATCTGCTCGTATCCAAAGGCTGGTTGATTGGCCGCAGCTCACCTCAAGCCGACACGATCTATTCGCTCAACGAGAATTGCCTGCCGGAGATTAACGAATTTCTCGGGAGAACTTGACGCGATTCCACGCAGCCACATCAATTGTCTTGTAAGGAGGAATGTCAATGGTAACGCCTGCAATTAGTTATCCGGGTGTTTATGTTCAGGAAATTCCGAGTGGCGTTCGCACTATTGTCGGCGTCGGCACTTCAATCGGCATGTTCATAGGCACGGCGAAAAAAGGGCCAATCAATAGACCTGTGCGCTGCACCAGTTATTCGGATTACGCGCGCGTTTATGGAGAGGATCCGACCGGCGGACAGCTGGTGCGCTACGTCAAGCTCTTCTTTCTGAACGGTGGTACAAACTGCTACGTGATGAGAATTGCTGACGGGGAAGCCCAGGCGCAGATCGTCCTGCAAAACGAGGCCGGCGCCAATACGCTGCGACTCGTCGCCAAGGATGCAGGAGTGCTCGGCAACGATATCCGCGCCGTGGTGAGCTACGCCGGAGCCCAGCCGGAGGTTACCTTCAGCATGGAATTGTTCCGCTTCCAGATCGATTCGTCGGGCCAGCGCGTGAAGACCGACATCGAGACGTGGTCAGGCCTGACTATGGATCCAACTTCTCCTTCATATGCTCAGGACTTTCTGACGCAGAATTCCCGGCTGGTTGATGCGTTCGACCTGGGGGTAGCGGCTTCCCCTAATGGATCTTCGCTGAGCGGCCGTTCGATAACCGCGGGTGCTTTGGCGACGCTGCTGGGAACGAACAACGAGATCGAGATCAGTGTCGATGGCAGTCGCTTCATCAAAGTTAACGTCGGCACCACGAACACAAATACGGCCATCCAAACGGCCATTGATAATAGGTTCATCGCTGAGGGATTGGCTCCGATTGCGGTCTCCGTGGCTTTCGTAGCTGGGCCCGGTCCGGCAGGAGCTAATCGAATAGAAATTAGATCGGCGGCCGCCGGCGACGTGTTTATTCGTCCGGCACCGGGGCCGGCGGATCTCGCGGTGCCGATGATGCTTGGCACGGCGCAAGGAGGTATTGAAGTATCGCGATTTGCGGTCAAGCGTCCCGCGCCGACCGGGATCTCAACCAGAGTTACCACTCTGGTCCAGCTCAATGCCTTTGCCAACGCCGCTGCCAGTGGCGTCAACTCCATCACCCTTCGAGGTATCGATGCGACCGGGGCAATCGTGGCGGTCCCGATTCCTTTGAGCGTTGAAACCGTCGTTGGGGGAAAGGTTTTCCAGGACGCGGTTCCGGCCGCTAGTTCACCGAATGCCAACAGCGATGGCTTGCGGGAAAAGTTGGCATTAATTGCACAACAGATCAATACGTTTGTCCCGCCGGTTCCGACCACACAGTTTTCCTGGAAAGCGGAAGTATGGGGATCGAGACTTGGGATTCAGCCGGGCAGTATCTTCGATGATGACTTCCTGCCCGCGGCGACCGTTGCCGCTCCGGCTGCATTTCAAACTCTGTTCCAGCCGTCAAACGTCCACTACTACCGGCTGGGCCTGGGTGGATCTGGCCGGCAGGCTTTGCCAGTGCCCGGCAATGATGGCGGTCCGCCCATCGCAAGTGATTACGACGCAGCTTACAAGACGATTGATGCGGAAGTCGACCTCTTCAATTTGCTGGTCCTACCTCCTGATGCCAAAGTTTCGGTTCAATCACTTTATCCGAACGCGAGTGTCTTCTGCCGTGACCGTCGCGCGTTTCTCCTGATGGATCCACCGGATTCATGGACCGACGCGCAGACGGCCGCCGTTGGCGTCAACTTGCTGCGGGTCGGCCTGGTCAAGGACTACAGCGCGATCTTCTTCCCGGCGTTGACCATCGACGAGAACGGTCTCAAGAAGGATGTTGGTCCGGCCGGAGCAATCGCCGGACTCTGTGCCCGCATCGATGGGACGCGCGGAGTTTGGAAAGCCCCCGCTGGCATCGAGGCCGATCTGCGCGGCATCATCGGCGTGAAACAGAAGTTTTCCGATAACGAGAACGGCATCCTGAACCCACGGGGCGTCAACACCATCCGCGTCTTTCCGAACGGCATCGTCAACTGGGGCGCGCGCACGATGGATGGCGATGACGGCTTTGCCAGTGAATATAAGTACATTCCGATTCGCCGCCTGGCGTTGTTCATAGAAGAGAGCCTGTATCGCGGTCTCAAGTGGGTAGTTTTCGAGCCGAATGACGAGCCGCTGTACGCGCAAATCCGGCTGAATGTCGGCGCCTTTATGCAAAACCTTTTTCGGCAGGGGGCTTTCCAGGGCCAAAAACCGAAGGACGCGTACTTTGTGAAGTGCGACACCGAGACGACAACTCAGAACGATCGTAATCTCGGGATCGTGAACATCGTGGTCGGGTTTGCGCCGCTCAAACCGGCTGAATTCGTAATCTTGTACCTGCAACAGATGGCGGGACAGATCGAGGTCTAACTTCAAAACGGGAGCTGAATAAATCATGGCTGCACCACAATTTCCTGTGAACACGAGCCGTTTCGATCCCTACAAGAATATGAAGTTTCGGATCAAATGGGACGGCCGATACGTCGCCGGCGTGAGCAAGATCAGTGCCCTGAAAAAGAGCACTGAGCCGGTGACCCATCGTGAAGGCGGTGATCCAAGCACGTCGCGGGTTTCGCCCAGCATCTGGAAGTTTGAACCCATCACGCTCGAACGCGGTGTCACTCATGATCCCGAGTTTGAAGCGTGGGCGAACCTTATCTACAACACCGACGGCGATGCCGCGATCTCCCTCGAGCTTTTTCGCAAGGACATCATCATCGAGCTGCTCAACGAGCAGGCGGTCGTGGCGAAAGCTTACAAGGTGTATCGCTGCTGGGTCAGTGAGTACCAGGCGCTGCCGGAGCTGGATGCCAACGCCCACGCGGTGGCCATCGAGCACATGGTGTTGCAGAACGAGGGCTGGGAGCGCGATACCGCCGTAACTGAGCCGGTCCAGACTTAAGTCTTCGCGGAACGCGAGCGCTCATGATGGCCGAGAGTATTCCATTACGTTTCGCCGGGGCTGGACGGATCGCGCGGTTGCGAGAACTGACAGGTCGAGACGAATACGCGGTGCTGGGGGCCAGCACCGCCAACGCCATTGCGCTGCTGGCTTCGCTCCTCGATTTCGAGGTGACCGGAGGCACGCCGGAATTTCGGGCGGCGGATCTGGTGGCCGCCGATCGCGACTGCCTGCTGGCCGCCGTCTATAAGAATGCGTTTGGGGATCGCATCGAGAGCACGCTTACCTGCGCCGGTTGCAGCGAGCCATTCGATCTCGACTTCTCACTGGATCAGCTCATCGACTCGATTGCCGGGACCAAAGTCGATGAGGGCTGGAAGGCCCTCGGCGATGGGCGATTCGAAGCCGCGAACGGCATTACATTTCGTCTGCCGACCGGGAACGATGAGCTGGCGGGCGCCGGAAAGACTCCCGCAGAGGTCGAATCATTCCTGCTAAGCCGCTGCACGACGGAAGGAACGTGGCCCGAGGGCCGGCTGCGGTTTGAAGAGCTGCTCGAACAGGTAGCTCCGCTGATTGATCTCGAGCTGGTCGCTTCGTGCCCGGAATGCCATCACGCGCACACGGTCCAGTTCGATATCCAAACTTATTTGCTCGGTTCAATCGTAGCCGAACGGCGCCGATTGCTTGCAGAGATCAATCGCATTGCCAGAGCGTACTCATGGTCGCTCGATGAGATTCTATCTCTGTCCCGACGCGATCGGCGCCAATTCGTCGGGTTAATTGAGAACGAATACGTCACGTAATGAAGCTTCGTTGTGATGAAAAGCTACTTCGCCAAACTGGCCGCCCGCGCCACACTTACAAATGTACCGGTCTCTTCGGCCGGCGCTCGCTCGAAGATGTCCGATCCGTTCGAAGCGACGTCCTTGCCTGAGCATGATGGTCCCCCTCCTGCTGCCGCCGGACCGGTGTTTCCGACCGACGATTCAAATAGACGGAGTTCTCCTCAAATTCCCGCGAAGACCATTGATGAGCTGCGCCCGCCCGCAGAAAGAGCAGACTCAAACCAGCCCGCGGCGCGTGAGACAACATTCGTGAAGCCGCCGGTTCCGGCGCTAGAGAGTCAGTCCCAACCACGATCGCAGGAGCCTGCGCCTCAACGGGAAAGCGCAACTCAGGTGATGCCCAAAACGGAGCCTGCGCCGGTGCCGGCGCCAGGGCGTTCGGAAGAGAGCGAGGAATCAGGACCAAATGCGGCTGAGAACATAGACGAGGGCCTGGCCGAAATTCAACGGGCGCAAGCCGTATTGCTGCGTAAGGCGGATGCCTTCATGGAGCGAATCCTGAAGCGTCGCGAGCCAGTCACCACTCGTCACCAGCTTGAAACTGAAGAGGAGAAATCAGGAACTGATTCCAATCGTCAACCGGAGATTGTCTGGCCGGCTCGTTTACAGAGGCCTCCGCCCACACCGCAAATATCCGAGCCTCTGGACGAGCGGCCATCGCTGGTGATCGGCAGGCTGACAGTCGAAGTGATGCCGCCGTCGCCGGTTCCGGTTTCGCCGCCTGCGCCGCAGGTGGTTGTGGTACGCGGACCCCGCGAAGCTCGAAATGCCATTGCTTCGAGCCGGCGGTTCGGATTGGGCCAATTCTAAACCATGCCCTTGATCGATCTATCGCTGGTGACTACTACGCTGTTGCGCCTGTTGAAGGCGCGGGTCGATCCCTTGTGGGCCGGGTTCTTTCCGCCGAGTCCGCCCAATCCGCCGCCGCCCGAAATCAAATATACAGCGGCCTCGAGCACCGGCCTCGCGAACGAACATGCGCTGGGGATGTTTCTCTACTATGCCAGTGAAGATCCGCACTTCAAGAATCAACCGCCTGTCTTTAAGGATCAACCGCCGATACGTTTCACTCCTATGGGGTTGCAACTGCAGTATCAGTTGATCGCTAACGCGCCTGATCTTGGCGATGCGGATTCCGCGGCCCTGCGCTCGCAACGCTTGTTTGGCCTCGCACTGAAGACACTTCACGATTTTCCCAGTCTCGATCGAAATACTTCGTTAGGCGGCCTGGTATTTCCGCCCGAATTGCAGGGCACAGACAATGTAATTCGGATCACCAAGCGAAATATCCCTCCGAATGAGGTGGCGAACTTCTGGACTCCGGGAAATCAGTCGGTCCGGTTGGCTGCTTACTATGAAGTGAATACCCTCCTGCTGGAACCGGATCGTCCGCAACTACGGGTCGGACGCGTACTGCGTTATGGCATTCAGGTTTTCGTCAACGGCGCGCCGCGTCTCGACACGAGCCAGACTACAGTAACGTTCCGCATACCCGGCGAGACTTCAGATCGCACCGTCGAAGTTGCGCCCGGCGAAGCCTCCATCGGCGAGAACATTTCCTTCGAAGGCACCGATCTGCACGGCGACGCCACCACGCTGGTAATCAGAAGATCCGATTGGATCGCACCGCAGGAAGTGGGTTTGGACTGGGGAGTGATTGCGGGGACGGACTCGATCCTGGCGCAGGTTCACAGCCAGGCCGGTGCGGAAGACATCTTCCCCGGAGTCTATTCCGCCGCCGCTCGCGTTACCCGTAATCGACTGATGCCTGACGGCAGTATGCGGGCGTTTCCGCAGACCTCCAACGAAGTCCCATTTACCGTGATTCCGGAGATTACCAATCCCGCTTACAACGCGGTCGCCACGGCGGTCGGGGACATTGTGACGATCACCGGCAGCGTGTTTCAGCACGCCGATGTGCCGCCCGGAAACGTCAGAGTGATTATCGGCGCTGAGCCAGTGCCGCTTGAGCCGAGCCTGGCGCTCACCGCCGGACACTTCGAGATCACCAGTCCCACGCAAATCCGAATCAGGTTTCCGATCGCCGGGCTGGTGCCCGGCGCAACCTTGCCTTTGAGAGTCATCGTGAACGGCGCGGAGAATTCGCCGCGCTGGGTGTTGGTGCCATGAGTCCCACTCGAACCAGGAATGCGAAAAAGAAAAAGCCGGCCGCGCGCAGATCGGCGGCGAAAGGCAAACCCGCCCGGCCCGGAACGAAAGCAAAGCGGGACAGTGCGAAAACGCAGGCTGGGACGCCGCACTATCTTTCCGGATCGGTAGAACACGATCTGGTGTTGGCGTGGTTTCGCTTGTTGGCTCGCTGCCGGGGCGCGTGGCTGCAACAACTGTGGTCAGGCGAAGGCTCGATCGATGCACTCGGTACCGTTACTCACGCGGAACTCGCCGGAATTCTGGCGGATCACGATTCATTGGAAGCTGAGGCCGAATGGTCTCGAGGCCAGGAGGTTGTGCGCCAGTGGCGAGCCGAGGCCGGCGAAATCAAGCGCATGTTGGACGAGGCCGACGATTCCGGATTTGCCCGCCTGGCTCGACTGTTTCGCCTGTCTCCCGAAGAAAAGGACCTGCTGCGCCTCTCGGCCGCGGTGGCTTTTGATCCGTCGCTCGGTCGCGTGTGCGCCTATCTTCAGGACCATGCGGGCCGGGCCTATTTGACTGAAGAACTTGCGGCCCGGCTGCTGATGATTGGCCGCACGACGGCGTGGCCGCCTGAGATGAACGTCTTCCGCTGGGAATTGATCCAACGTCGTGAAACAGGCCCGGGCGAACCAGTTGCGCTCACTTGTGATCCGCAGATCAAAGACTGGCTGACGGGTAAAAGCACTCTCGATGAAGTTTTGGTGGGCGCCGCCCGGATGCTGGAGGCGGATGGCCCGGGGCTGCCTGAGTGGCCGGTCGATGAGGTCACCGCGTGGATCGACAAATCCTTCCGGTATCCGGAACCGCTTCGCTTGCGTGTGGTGGTGGTGGCTCCGCGCGGCGGAGGTAAACGACATTTCGCACTCGCGGTGGCGACCAAGCTGGGCATGCCTTTGCTGCTTGTCGATAGCGACGCGGCGGACGATTCAACGTGGAGACGATTCTTTCTCCATGCGCAGCGTCAGGGGTTTCTCGACACTGCGGCGCTGGCCTGGTCGGGTGAGGCGATCTCGCGCCAACGTTGGCTCGCCGGTCAACCCTTGTTTCCGCTGCAGTTTGTTTTGTGCGAGCCAGGCTCGGAACTTGCTGCGACATCAGCCGCGGTTGATCGCCTGGTGCGTCTGCCAATGCCCGAAGCCGGCACGCGCAAGCGACTCTGGCAGCAATCGTCGGCCACGATCGGCAAGTGGACCACCGGTGAACTGGGCAAATTGGCCGAGCATCATCAGGTGTGGCCCGGAGATATCCAGCGTGCAATCTACCTCGGGGCCCGATCTCCGGCCCACGCGGCCGTGCTGGTGCGCGATAGCGCGCGCTCGCGATTTGGAAATCTCGCCCAGATTCTTGAATGTCCTTTTAACTGGGACGACCTGGTGCTGCCTGAGGGAGTGAAACAACTCCTCGGTGCTATTTCATTTGAAGCCGAAGAGCGCAGTGCCTTCTGGCAACAGCCGGAAGCGCGCCGCCTGTTTCCACAAGGCCGGGGTCTGGTGGCCCTGTTCAGTGGACCATCGGGCACCGGCAAGACGATGGCCGCCCAGATAATCGCCGCCCGGCTGACTCAGGATCTATGTCGCGTGAATGTGGCGCAACTTGTCAGTAAATGGGTGGGCGAGACTTCCAAGAACATAGAGGAAGTCATTCGCGTGGCCGCCGAAAACAATGTGGTGCTTTTCTTTGACGAGGCCGACGCTCTGTTTGCTAAGCGGTCAACTGAGATTCGCGACGCGCAGGACCGATTTGCCAACACCGACACCGCTTTTCTGCTTCAGGCGATTGAGAGTTATCCGGGCATCGCCATTCTGGCCACCAATCTGAGACTGAACATCGACCTGGCGTTTCTCCGGCGGCTTCGTTACCTGGTGGAGTTCCCGAAACCGGATGCGGCGCTGCAGCTGCAGCTCTGGAGCAAACTGGTGACCGCTCTGGCCGGAGCGAAGCGCGCGAAGGCGCTTGCGAATACGCTCGAACTGCTGAGCACAGTGACTGACGTGACTGGTGCGCAAATCAAGTTCGCGGTGCTGGCCGGACTGTTTGCGGCGCGGGCTGATAATCGGCCGCTGGACACTCAGCACCTTTTGACCGGCCTGGATCGTGAGTTGGCAAAAGAAGGGCGAGCGATTGGGCCGCGAGAACGCGACCGGATCCTCAGACTGCAGGAGGCGGCATGAAGCGAACCGCGGTGGAAATTTCAGAACTGCACCTGCGCGTGCCGAACCTGGCGCCGCCACAGGCCCGGCGTTTGGGCGAGATGGTGGCGCAGCGTCTGGCCGGGCTGTCGCTCGCCCAAGACGGCTCACGAAAGATCGATGCTCTGGCAGTACGCGTGCGCACCGATGGCCGATCGTCGATGGAACGAGTAGCGGATGAGATTGCGACGGGCGTGCGGAGGAGATTGGGTTAATCGGGGACGATGCAAGCGACAGCCCGAAAAAGCGGATCGAGAAAAAGTGGCGCGCCGCGCGTGACTGCGATGGGCGTGGAGGCAAAAGCTCGCCCTGGTGCCCGAAATCATCAACGGGCAAATGCGCTCGAGCGACAGGCTGATGAAATGTCGGCGCGAATGCTGCGAAATGAAACCGGCCTGGCGCGCCGGATCAGTCCTGCCGTTGCGGCCGGTTACTGGAATCCGGCGAGTGCGGGTTCGCCGTTGCGCGCAGACATTCGGGCGGAAATGGAGCGCGTCTTTGGCGCAGATTTCTCGGCGGTGCG
>DASXRU010000261.1:0-6190 GCA_036506395.1 Pyrinomonadaceae bacterium
GCTTCGTTACTTGAAACAGTGACAGAAAAATCTGCGACAGCTGTGCTGCTGGCTACCCGGGAGAGAAGCGTTCTCACAGTCAAAGCTCCTTTTGATGTACTTTGCGTCTTAACATGCGGTCTTGCGTCATTGCTCGACTGAGATCACGGTCACCGACTTCGGGTCCAGTTTCAGAGCCAGCTTGCCGTCTTGAACCTTCGCAGAGATAGGCTTCGGCACGACCGTATTCGGGGCCTCGAAGCTGTTAATGCTATCGACTTTAAGTGCGGTTAGGGTTTCTCCGGCTGCCGATTTAGCCATCATGCCGGCCAGACTTACTACGATCTCGACCGGTTGATTGGGATCAACATTGGTTATTTCCAGCCACAGCTTGCCTGCTTTGTCCTTAGCAGCGATGGCGTCCACCCGCGGCAACGTGACGTCGCCGTGAGTGTAGCTGCCGGCGTTGAAAATGACCGGCAGAAACGTGGCGTCCTGGAACGGCACATACATCTTGTAGACGTAGTAGGTCGGCGTCAGCACCATCTTTTCTTTGTCGGTCAGGATCATCGCTTGCAGGACATTGATCATCTGGGCAATGTTAGCCATACGCACACGGTCGCCGTGACGGGCAAAGATGTTGAGGTTAAGCGCCGCCAGAATCGCGTCACGCAGGCTGTTCTGCTGCACCAGGAAACCCGGATTGCTGCCGGGCAGCGGCGCATACCAGGCGCCCCATTCATCAACCACGAGAGCGATCTTTTTTTGTGGATCATACGTGTCCATGATGGCCGAATACTTACTAACCAGACCCTCCATCGCTAAGGTTGACTTGAGGATCTGGCTGTATTCGGTCTCGCCGAATCCGACGGACTTAAACGCCGGCGGCCATCGCACAACGGTGTAGTTGTGCATCGACAGGCCGTTCATATCCCAACTCCACTGGTGATGCTGCCAGGCCTTCATGAGGGTTTCGATCCATTCGGTGAACCGTGGTTCATCGCCGCCCGGACCGACGGCGATCTTGAGCATCTGCTGCTTGTCCTGCTGCGCCGGATTGAAGTTTCTGACGAAGCGGCTGTAAATCTTCAACTGGCTGAGATAGTAGTCCGGTGTCATGTTGCCGCCGCAGTCCCAGCTTTCGTTGCCGATGCCAAGATAGGGGATCTTGTAGGGAGGAGGATGACCGTTGGCGGCGCGTTCCTTGCCCAGCGCGGTCGGCTGCGTCGTGGTCAGATACTCCAGCCACTCGGCTGCTTCCTGCGGCGTACCGGAGCCGAGGTTGACTGAGAGATAGGCCTCGGCGCCAATCTGGTCGAGGAAATCCATGATCTCGTGAGTCCCGAACGTGTTCGGCTCGATCACGCCGCCCCAGTTGGGATTGAGCGTCTCGAGGCGCTGAGGGCCAATGCCTTTGCGCCAGTGGTATTCATCCGCGAAGCAGCCACCTGGCCAACGAATGTTAGGCACTTTGATCGCCTTCAGCGCGGCGACGACGTCATTGCGGATGCCGCGAGTATTAGGGATGGGGGAACCTGGGCCGACCCATATGCCCTCATAAACGCCGTGGCCCAGGTGCTCGGCGAACTGGCCGAAGATATTGCGGTCGATCTTCGCCCCGGCCTTGGACACGTCAACCGTTAAGTCAACCTTTTGTGCGGCTACGAAGGGTGCAGTTAAAGTTACAATTATCAGAGCGAAACTGATAAGAAGAGCACGCATGACAAGCGAATCCTTTCGGCCCGAACCATCAATGAAAGGGCAAAACAAGAAGTGAAAAACGTCAGGGCTTTCCTCGTGCATACCCATGCTTATTGAGCGGCCTATTGAAAAGTCTTGGAGCGAAGTCTTTCAGATCGCGACGCCAGGTCTGCCACTCGTGGTCTGTACCCGGTGATTCGTAGAAGACGTGCTGAATCTTGGCCTCCAATAACGAGGTATGAAGTCGTTGAAGCCCAGCGCGCATTCTCTCAGGCTCGACTGTCCCGACGCCCATCCAGAGCAAGTGCACTTTCTTGGCGAAGGCAGCCGGGTCGGCAAATACCCCGTTGTAATCGGTCTTGGGATCCATTTTCCGATCCCCAAGAATTCCGCCAGCGCCACTGAATCCACCAATGTAGGAAAAAAGATCGAGATGATTCAGCGTGATCTGGAACGCCTGCATGCCTCCCATCGAAAGTCCCGCCATCGCCCGGTGCTCGCGATCAGGGATCGTCCTGAAATTCTTGTCAATGTATGGAATCAGCGCCTGCGTGACATCGTCTTCGAACGCTGACATCATTTCCTGCATCACCTTCATTCTTTCGGGAGAGCCAGCGGGAGGGCCGGTCAAAACGGGCGTCGCCTGTCCGACCCGCCGGGCATAGCCATATGCCATCACGACGATCATGGGTTTGCACTTTCCAGCCGCGAACAGATTATCCAGGATGAAGTTTGCACGCCCCTGCCGAATCCATCCCGTCTCATCCTCGCCGCCGCCGTGCTGCAAATAGAGCACGGGAAAGCGCTGCTTGATTTGCGTCTCGTAACTCGGCGGCAGATAGACCAGTGCGTGTCGCCAACTGCCCGTCACCTTCGAATTATACCAAACCTCGCGCACCTGGCCGTGCGGCACATCTTGAATCGAATAATAGGTTGAGCTGGGCTCCGGAACCTCTACGGCGCTCGCGTGCTTGCTGCCGCCAAAAAAGGCATGGCTGTTGGTGTCGCTGACTTCCGCACCATCAATGACGAAGGTGTAGTAATGCAGACCGGGGGCAAGCGGCGGTGTGGTGACAGTCCAGAAACCATCCGCCTGTTTCACCATATCCATTTTGGGACCGCTCCAGAAATTCACCCTGACTTTAGTGGCGTCGGGGGCTTTGACATGAAGCTGAACCCTCCCGGTGCTATCAACACGGGGATACTCTGCTCCCCAGACGTTGGTCGTAGCGGGTTGATAATCACCCGGCTCTTGCGCCCAGCAGGGGCTCGAGTGTGCGCAACAAAGACTCGATAATAGGAAGATCAGTATTTTGAACCGTCGCATCTTTCTTCTCCTCCTTACTTAGTGTGAAGGTGTTGCGCTAAGCTCGCCAAGGCTCACGGTAATCTCCTTCAGTGGCTTGTCTTCAGCGTCGAGAAACCGTCGAGTCCCAGATCCTGAGTGGTATTACTTACAGTCCCTACTGGTACATAGGTTCTTACTGAAAAATGGCATTACGTAGTTCTGAAAGCGAACTGCCACCGCGCTGGTATGCGTGCCTTGATATACTTCAAAGCTATTCCTAATACCGTATTTATCGAGCACATCGTGGAGCTTGCCGGTATCGGTGCGTAATCCATCCTTGTCCCCCACATCCATCGAAATCGCACGGTATTGGCGGAGATCTCCTATATATTGGTCTATGAAGTTCAGCGGCGCGTTCGCCGCCCATTTCGCCAGGACCTCGGGCTGCGGTTCGCCGCCCTTCCTGGGCAGGTCAAGATACAGCGGAGGGTTCTTCGGATCAGGCGACCAGGCCGCACCGCTGGCGAGCTGGGCACGAGCACCAAACGGCAGTTTGGCCGAATCCTCGGGCGTCTTCACCGATTCCAGTGCCTTGTCCACCTCTGCGTTCCCTGGCGCGGCGGGCCGCGGAGATAAACAACACGGGCTCATGATGTACAGGCTGCCGAACACGTCCGCATGCTTCATGCCGATGCGCGTCGCGCCGTAACCTCCCATCGAGTGGCCAACCAGCCCGCGGGCCAGGCGGTTTGGAATGGTCCGGTAATGCGCGTCAATGTAGGAGACCACATCGTGCGAAACAAACTTCTCGAAATCTCCGGTCGTGACTGAACTCGAATACATCGAACCGTTGTGCACGGTCTTGGAATCGGGCAGCACGACTATCATCTCTTTCGCGCCTTGTGCGAAAGCACCCTCTATCGTTTGGGGAGCGTGGATTTCCTGGCTCCACTGCTCGGCGCCGATGGAATAACCATGCAGGGCATAGACAACGGGATAACGGCGGGACTTCTCTTTGACGTAACTCGGCGGCAGAAACACGAGTACGTCCCGGTCAACCGCATCCCCCTCCAGGTTGCCCTCAAGAGCCGTCCCGTGAATCTTTATCCGCTCTACCTGGACCGGCTTTGCATCGGGCACCACCGGAGGCACCTCGGTTTTCACCTGGGCCGCAAGAAGCGCGACGGCGATTGTTAATGCCAGTGTCGCTGCACGAAAGAACTTCGCAATCATCAGCTTGTCCTCTCTTTTGAAAACTAAACAGGAGGCGCAGCGGAGAATTTACGCTCGCGAGTCAAAATAGTCAAAATCCGCCGATAAGCCGTGCGAGCGTAGTCCTGACAGCACCTTCCGACAAAGTCGGACCAGGGTTGGTTGAGGAGAGAAACCCTCTGTCACGTGAATCACTGTCTAGGTCGGAAATTGGGTCGGAAACTACGACTACAGTCGCCAATACCGTGCAACGAAGCGCAACGAAAGCTTAGAAAACAAAAGAACGAGCAACCAAAAAGTTGCACTCATAACCCAAAGGTCGCGGGTTCAAATCCCGCCCCCGCAACCACTTAACCTGAAACGGACAGCAATAACGCAGCAAGAAGAAGGGCCGCCACTCGCGCGGCTCTTTCTTTTTGCTTCTGCATCCTCGCTTCGCGCATCACTGAATGATAGCTGACCCAGACCGATCATGGTGAAACCGACGGTCGAGAAATCGCCGAACGCGCTCAGGGTTTTGACGCCGGCTCGCAAATCCTGGATTTCGGGCAGGGAGAAGGTTGTGTTGTCGTCGCCGACCCCAGGAGCACTCTGTCGGATATGGATCAGCCGGTCCTCGTCGCGGTTCACGAGCGGTTTGAGGAGCACGCCGCGCACCAGCGTGAAGATGGCGGTGTTGGCGCCGATGCCAAGCGCCAGCGTCAGCACCACCGTGAACGCAAGGCCCTTGGTTTGAGCCAGCGAGCGGAATGCGACTTTCAGATCATTAACGAATGACATAATATTTCTCTTCCTTTCCGAAAGTTAGTCTCCCAAGAAATAGGGTCATTCCCTGGCTTCGCACCCGTTTTGGGTCATTCTAATTAAACGAAACGTTCCCTCGTGGCCACCGGGCCGAATGTTTATAGACTTTCGGTTCCGGTCGTGATCGCGCCTGCACGCTCGTAATTCACGACAATGACGCCACTCGAGCCGACTATGCTTTCCGTCACCTTAAAGGCCGCCGGGATCGTGCCATCCGCAAACAACCGCTTTCCAGCGCCCAACGTGATCGGATATATCATCAGCCAGAAAACATCGACCAGATCACGCTTGATCAGCGTCTGAAGGAGATTGCCACTTCCCCAAATGTGTAGATCCGGCCCTTGCTCTTGCTTGAGCTTGGCGACTTTTTCTGCAACATCTCCGTTCAAAAACACCGACGGCTGCCATTCGTGGGAAGTCATGGTATTCGAGGCGACGTACTTGGTCGCCGTGTTGACGCCCGGCCAAACATCCGCATGTTGAGGCCAGAAGGCCGCCCAGATGTCAAAGGTTTTTGCGTCCTAACAGCAGATCGAACGGCATGTTCATCTGCTTTTGCAGGGCCGCTCCAAGGATGTCATCGTCATATGGCGCTGCCCACCCGCCATACGCGAAGCCGTCGCTTGTATCTTCTTCCGGCCCGCCCGGGGCTTGTATGACACCATCAAGGGAAATATGTTCAAGCACAATAATTTTTCTCATGATTGAGTTCCTCCGAGTCCTATCTGAAGTCTCACTCGTTCACCTCAAAAAAAAGGGAATGAAGAACAAACAATCAGACAGGATTGACAAGATTAACAAGATGACAGAAAGCCAGTAACACTTTGGCAGGTAACGTGGGCCTTCACTGATTTATTCTAAATCTTGTCAATCATGTAAATCTTGTCTACGGATTTGCTCTTAGTCGCGGCGGCCAGACTATTCCGTTGCTCCCTCCGGAGCCGGGTAGAAAAGTAGCTCGCGCACCTCGCCGGGCACATCGCAGGCGATGGCAGCCTTCTTCGCCCATGCAAGTGCCTCATCCAGATCGGCGGCTTCCAGTATCCAGAATCCGCCCATGTGCTCCTTGGTCTCGGTGTACGGTCCGTCGGTGACGAGCACCCTGCCGTCGGGCTGCTTCCGCAGCGTCTTCGCGTTGGCGGCCGGGGCAATGCCGCAGGCGAACTTCCTCACGCCGGCAGCAATCATTTCGCGGTTGAGCGCGTG
>DASXRU010000262.1:0-16828 GCA_036506395.1 Pyrinomonadaceae bacterium
TTAGCCACTGCCGGAGCAACAGGCGGTACACTCGGTTCACCAACGCCGGTAGGTTTCTCCATACTCGGCACGATGTAAACTTCGATCTGCGGGGCCTCGTTTATGCGCAGCATCGCGTAGTCGTGAAAGTTCCGCTGCTGCACTCGTCCGCGATCCAGCGTAATCTCGCTTTTGAGCGCAGCCGTCAGACCAAAATTTATGCCGCCTTCCATCTGCGCCTTCACGGTGTCGGGATTGACGACCTGACCGCAATCGACAGCGCAAACCATGCGATGAACGCGCACGCCTCCATCCTTGTCAACCGAGACTTCGGCCACCTGGGCTACATAGCTATCAAATGAAAAATGTGTGGCAATGCCGCGACTTCGACCCGCCGGCAGTGGCCGGCCCCAACCAGCCTTTTGAGCAACGAGATCCAGGACGGCACGCATCCGCGGTTGCTTCGCCAGCATTGTGTGCCGGAGTTCATAAGGATCCTTCCCGCCGGCATGGGCCAACTCGTCGAAGAACGCTTCGACCGCAAAGCCGTTATGCGAGTGGCCAACGGAACGCCACCATTGCACCGGGACGCCAATCTTCGGCGTGTGCAGATCTACCTGCAGATTTGGAATGCCGTAGAGCAGATCCGCCGCACCTTCAACCGAGGTGCTGTCAATTCCATTCTGGATGCCGAAGGCCGCAAATGGTGTCCCCTCCATGATCGACTGACCGACGATCGTGTGTGTCCAGGCGACCGGATTTCCGCCGGCGTCGACCCCGCCGACAAACCGGTCGTACCACATTGGCCGATACCAGCCACCGCGAGTATCGTCTTCGCGAGTCCAGACAACTTTCACCGGAACCTTCGCAGCTTTTGCGACTTGTACTGCTTCTACTATGAAGTCGGAAGCGGGATTTGCGCGGCGTCCAAAACCGCCCCCGAGCAATGTGGTGTGAATCTCCACTTGCTCCGGCTTGAGGCCCGCCGTGGCGGCGGCGGCAGCGCGGTCGACTGTCTGAAACTGTGTCCCGGTCCATATCTCGCAGTGGTCCGCGCGCAAATCGACGACGCAATTCAATGGCTCCATCATGGCATGAGCCAGATAAGGAACTTCATATTCAGCGACGATCGTTTTGGCCGCGCCGGCCAACGCTTTTGCGGGATCGCCAACCTTGCGCGCAATTGCGCCCGGCGTTTTGGCGAGCGCTGCGAATTGTTCCCTCATGCCAGCGGTAGAAAGTGTGCCATTGCTTCCGTCGTCCCATTTGATCTCCAGCTTGTCGCGACCTTGCTTTGCCGGCCAAAACCCATTGGCAATCACCGCCACGCCGTTAGGAACTTGGAGCACGTCTTTCACGCCGGTCACTGCCTTCGCTTTGTCGGCATTGAAACTCAGAACCTTGCCGCCGAACACCGGGGCTCTGGCTATCAGCACCGTCATCATCCCGGGGATGGCAACGTCAAGGCCGAATTGCGCGGAACCGTTGACTTTCGCAGGGGTGTCGAGACGTCGCGTTGCCTTGCCGATCAGTTTGAAATCCTTCGGGTCCTTAAGCGGCACGTCTTTGGGCACTGTAATGGACGCCGCGGCGTCTGCGAGCGAGCCAAAAGACACACGGGCGCCGGTCGCGGGATTAATCACGAAACCATTTGCGGCGCCCAGACTCGCTGGATCGACTCTCCAGTTTCGCGCTGCGGCGGCAATCAGCATCACGCGCGCCGTCGCTCCCGCTCTGCGGAAGCGATCCCACTCCGACGCCGTGCTGGTACTGCCTCCAGTCATTTGAATTCCGAAAACCGGATGCGCATAGGCCGGGTCCACCGGCGCCGGTTCGTAGCGAACCTTGCTCCAGTCAGCCTCGAGTTCTTCGGCTACCAGCATCGGCAAGGACGTATAGACGCCCTGACCCATCTCGGACTTATTGACGATGACGGTCACGATGTCATCAGCGCCAATGCGGACGAAGGCATTAGGTTTAAACGTAGCGGGCGTTGGCGCCGCGGCGTTCGCGCTGCCGGCCAACGCCCATTCGGGAATGTAGAGACTAATTAGCAGGCCACCGCCGAGTGCAGCTCCGGCTTTTAGAAAATCACGCCGTTTAACTTCCGTTGCGCTCATGTTGTGCTCCTCTTCAGGTCGGCGGCGCGGTGAATAGCCTGGCGGATGCGCGAGTAGGTGCCGCAACGGCAGATGTTGCCCGTCATGGCTTCGTCGATGTCAGTGTCGGTGGGTGCGGAATTCTCGGCCAGCAAAACTGCTGCGCTCATGATTTGACCCGATTGACAATAACCACACTGGGGAACGTCGATCTCGATCCACGCCTTCTGCAACGGATTACTGAGATTAGTGGAGAGACCTTCGATCGTGGTGATCTCCTTGCCGGCGGCGTCGGCAACACGCTTCACACAAGAGCGGATCGCTTGTCCGTCCAGGTGAACCGTGCAGGCGCCGCAGAGAGCCATACCACAGCCGTATTTAGTGCCGGTCAGGCCCAACGTTTCCCGTAGCACCCAGAGCAAAGGCGTACTCGGGTCGGCGTCGACAGAGAATTCTTTGCCGTTGACTTTAAGGGCAATCACTAGATGACTCCTTTGTTGACGTACCCCTGACTTGCGTTCTTTAGTTGTGCTTTGTTCGGCTAATTGTAAATCCGTAATCCCAAATCGTAAATAGTAAATGGTGAATGAACTTGGTGAATGAAGATAGCCGCGTTCACGCGGCTTTCCCGCAGGGTTACTAGACCGGGCGTTTTACGCCCGGGTCTCAGGACCGACATAAACCGAAGCCCGTTTCAAACGGGCTTACCTTCGCGGGCTTCAGCCGCGAATGCTAAAGCCGCTGAATTCAAGCACGCTGAAGCGCGCTGGTGGTCAATGCTCTCCAGTGACCCCAGCGCTAAAAAGCGCTGGGCTATCAACCTGCGGGAAAGCCGTCTGAAGACGGCCGGGGCCAAGGAGGCGTCACCGCGTTTTCATCGAAGCAATCTGTTTTCGTTTCTTGGTCTCGGCACGCGAGACCCAGGTGGGGCCTTATCAACCTTCTATCGTGCTGTCCGCAGTCACCGCCTTTTTCTCGTAAGCCGTGATGGTGGCGATGTTCCGCTTTTCGATCTCACTAAGCGACGCTTCGCTGAAGTTAGGATCAGGCTTGTACCAGTCAAAGCTGGCGAAATATTTCTGAGTCCAGGGCGCTTTGAAAACTTTGCCATGCCGCGCGTAGATTTCGTCGCGCATCTGGCGGACGTCTTCGACGAAAAGACCGTCCAAGAAGCTGCGGGCGATGAGCTTTGTGCCAATCTGGTCGTGCAGCTTGTTTTCGTAAGCTACGATCAGCTCGACATTCTGCTTGTCACTACCTGACAGTTCTTCGTCCTTGAAATCTTCCTTTGGATCGTACCAGGATTGTGAACTGAAATACTGTTGCAGCCATCCCGTACGAAATACTCGCCCGTGCCGGGCGTAAATCTCGTTGCGCAGCAAGCGCAGCTCGTGCAGGCTCAGCCCGTGCAGCATGCCCTCGGAGAGCAGCTTATTCTCGAACAACTCCATGTCGCCCGGCGAAAGGGCCACGCGCCGCAGCTTCTTGTGGGCTGCCACAATCAGGTTCAGGTTCCTGCGCTCTACATCGGTGAGCTGTTTGGGATCGTATTTGTCGGCCGGCCTATACCAGTAGCGATCATCAAAGTATTGCTGCAGCCACGCTATGTCGTCGAAGCGTTTGCCATGGATAGCTTCTACCTCTGCGGCCAGCACGGTCCACTCGCCGCCGGTGTGTTGACCCAGTTTCCGCGGCGTTAACAAACGGGTGCGATAAAAACGCATGTCGCCCGGCTCGACCCGGGGGTGTTTCCTGGCTTCGGCATCGCGAATAACATCAAGGTTGCGGCGCTCCGTGTTATTGAGCATCGAATTCCTGAACTCGGGATCGGGCTTATACCAGGGCTGGGAAGCGAGGTATTGCTTGATGTCGTAGTCCTTGAAGATGCGTCCATGCCGGCCAAAGACCATGCCGCGAATGAACTTCAAATCGTCGAGCGAAACCGCCGCCAGATCTCCCGGCTGAACGCTGTTCTTCGCGAAATCAAAAGCTTCCCATTTCGCGATCGCCTCCTGAGCCGCGGCGGCAGAGGATATTGCCAGCGTGAAAACAAAAACCGCCGCGACGAAACAGGTTCGCGCGGCGGCGCAGTAGGTTCGGAGCATAACTAATGCCCTTTCGTATTTTGCGAAAGTACTCAGGATCTTCAATATGTAAACCGCCGCTTATTTTTCAGTGCCGGCATCGAACTCGATCTCCTTGATCGATTCGACCAGTAGCTTATCTTCCTGCACGGTCCCGACCACTTCGACGCCTAAAGCGTCTGTCCGGGTGGTTGTTTTCAGGAGTTTCGATACCAGGTCGTTGCCCTTCTGATCAAAGAGATAATATTTGCCCTCGCTCACCAGGCCAAAGCCGCCGGCCTCGCATTCTTCGGCGCACTCTTTAGTGTGCTTGCGCGCCTTGGCCATTGGGCTTTCGCTCTTCATGACGCGAGCCGAGCACTGTTTGTCCATCAAGTAACCCTTCAGGGTGACCTTAGGGCCTTTGGCGATAGCGAGGGAAGCCAGCAGCAAGATCGCCAGTAGCAGAAATAGTCTTGAGGGATATTTCTTCATAGTTTCCTTTCGAGAAAGTAGGACAGACATTCCTGTCTGTCTCTTCAGTTTTACGAAGTACGCCACTTGAAAGAGTCTAGCCGAAGATGTCCCGAACCTTCTCTACCAGGCCTTTGTCTTCCAGGTCTTTGGTTTCAACTTGCGCAAGCTGCTCCAGCAACTTCCTTTGTTCCCGCGTCAAAGTCGTAGGCGTGACTACGGTAACCGCAACGAAGAGATCGCCGCGCCCGCGACCGCCCAGCACGGGCATGCCCTTGCCTTTCACGCGAAACACCGTACCCGTTTGGGTGCCGGCCGGAATTTTCAGTGGCTGCTCCCCATCAAGCGTCGGGACTTCGACTTCCGAGCCCAGGGCCGCCTGGCCAAACGTGATTGGAACTGAAGAATACAGATTGCTTCCCTGGCGTTCAAATTGTTCGTGCTCGCCGACGTGTATCACCACATAGAGATCGCCCGCGGGACCGCCATACATCCCCGACTCTCCTTCTCCCTGAATCCGCAAACGCGAGCCCGTTTCGACGCCGGCCGGGATCTTGACCTCCATAGTCTTCTCATTCTCGACGCGGCCGGCTCCTCTGCATTCCTTGCACGGTGTCTTGATTACCCGGCCCGTTCCACGACAGGCCCCGCAAGTTCGCGCCACTGAGAAGAAGCCCTGTTGATAGCGCACCTGGCCGGCGCCGGCACAGGTCTGACAGGTTTCCGGCTGCGTGCCGGGCGCGGCTCCGCCACCCTCGCAGGCGCTGCAGGTTTCGAGTTTGGGAATGCGCAAAGGCGCCGTCAGACCGGCGGCAGCATTCTCGAGTGAAATCTCCAGGTCATAACGCAGGTCCGCGCCACGCTGCGCCGCCGAGCGCCGGGCACCACCCCGTGCGCTTCCCCCTCCAAACACATCGCCGAAACCAAAGAGGTCGCCCAGGATATCTTCCAGGCCGCTGAAGCCCGGAGCTCCCCAGGCGCCGCCGGCGCCGCTGGAAACTCCGGCATGACCAAACCGGTCATACCGTCTTCTCTGCTCGCCGTCGGAGAGAATTGCGTAGGCCTCCGCCGCTTCCTTAAACCTGTCTTCCGCCTGAGTGTCATCCGGATTTTTATCCGGATGATGCTGCAGGGCCAGGCGCCGGTAGGCGCTCTTTATTTCCTGTTCGGTCGCCGTTCGAGAGACGCCCAGAACCTCGTAGTAGTCACGTTTACTCATCGCTTAGCCAGTAGTTCACTTTCTCTTAGATCTCAGTATTCGGCGGCCACGAAACCGAGCCGAAGCCCAATTCACTGGCCGCCTATGGATTTTATATTTTGCTAGAGGGCCTCTTCAACTTCTTTCGAGTCAGCATTCGCCTCCGGGTTCATCATCGCAGTGGTCAATTGTTTTGCTAGACGTTCCACACCATCCAAAGCCCGGCCAATTTCTTCAAGGGCCTTTGAGTTAATTGCGGCTTCGCCGTCACTCAGCGCGCGGGTCGCGATCTGTTGGTCGTTATCGGACAGCAGGCCGCCAAATTCCAGAAAGGTGCGCTGCGTGTTTTTGACCAGGCTCTCAAGCTTATTCCGTAGCGCAATCGCTTCCCTGACCTCCTTATCACTCTCGGCGGATGTTTCTGCCTCCCGGATTAACCGCTCGATCTCGTCAGGCGAAAGTCCGGAAGTGGGAGTAATACGCATCTGCTGTTCGCGCCCGGTGGCCTTGTCCTGGGCCGAGACAGAGACTATGCCGTTCGCGTCAACCTCGAATGATACTTCGATCTGCGGTACCCCTCGAGGACTCGGCGGAATTCCGACCAGCTCGAATTTCCCGAGGGAACGATTACCTTCAATGACTTCGCGCTCGCCCTGCAGAATATGAATCTCTACGGAAGCCTGGTTATCGACGACGGTCGTAAAAATCAGACTGTTCCGCAGGGGGATTGTGGAATTGCGCTCGATAATCTTGGTGAACAATCCGCCTCTTGTTTCCAGGCCCAGGCTAAGCGGCAACACGTCCAGCAGCACAATATCCTTGACGTCGCCGGTGAGCACGCCGCCCTGAATCGCTGCCCCCATGGCTACGACTTCGTCAGGATTTATTTCCGCCGACGCTTTCTTGCCAAATATTTGCTCGACGGTCCGTTCGACGACCGGCGAGCGTGTCTGGCCGCCAACCAGAATCACTTTGTCTATATCCTCCGGCTGGAGCTTGGCGTCGCGCAGAGCATTTTCGCAGGGCTCGACTGTCTGCCTCACCAGATCGCCAACGAGTTCCTCGAA
Source organism: Pyrinomonadaceae bacterium (assembly GCA_036506395.1). Classification (GTDB taxonomy): domain Bacteria; phylum Acidobacteriota; class Blastocatellia; order Pyrinomonadales; family Pyrinomonadaceae; genus DASXRU01. Next base: position 6,881 of record DASXRU010000262.1, read on the forward strand.
CTTTTCGCGCGACAAGCTGCGATTGAAGTGCTTGGGCCCGGAAGCATCCGCGGCAATGAAAGGCAAATTAATTGTTGTCTCGTTTGTGGAAGACAATTCACATTTCGCCCGTTCGGCGGCTTCTTTCAGCCGCTGCAGCGCCAGGCGGTCCTTACGCAGATCAATCCCATTCTCCGCATTGAATTCGTCTGCCATCCAGTTCATGATGCGTTCATCGAAGTCCTCGCCGCCCAGATAGGTGTTACCCGAAGTGGAGAGCACTTCAAATAAACCATCGTTCATTTCGAGGATCGAAACGTCAAACGTGCCCCCGCCCAGATCGTAAACCGCGATTCGTTCGGATTCTGATTTGCCCAGACCATATGCCAGCGCTGCAGCCGTCGGCTCGTTGATGATGCGTTCAACGTGAAGGCCGGCGATCTTACCGGCGTCCTTGGTGGCCTGCCGCTGAGTGTCATCGAAATAGGCGGGGACCGTTATGATGGCGTCGGTAACTGCTTCGCCCAGGAAGTCTTCGGCGGCGGCTTTGAGACGTTGCAGAAGAATGCCGGAAATCTCGGGCGGACTATAAATTCGTCCCTGCACCCGTATGCGGGCATCACCGTTTTGCGAATCCACGATTTCGAAAGGGGAAGATTCGCGCATTCGTTGCGCTTCGTGAGCACTCAATTTCCGTCCAATTAGCCGCTTGACCGCGTAGACAGTATTTGCCGCATTTGTCACCGCCTGGCGTTTGGCGATTTGCCCTACCAGCCTTTCGCCCTTATCGGTAAACCCCACCACACTCGGCGTAGTTCTGCCGCCTTCCTTGTTCGGCACAATCTGCACGGCGCCGCCTTCGAGAACAGCGACGCAACAGTTTGTCGTGCCCAGGTCTATTCCGATTATCTTGCCCATAAGTCTTTAAAAGAGGAATAAACGAACGAGTTACTCTTGATTCTAATCATCACGCGGCGAAGGTTCGGTTGCAACTTTGACCATTGCGGGCCGCAAGAGCCTTTCGCCTAAACGATAGCCTCGTGCCAGCTCCTGAATCACCGTCTCCGGGTCGTATTCATCCGTTGGCTCCGACACGACTGCTTCGTGAACGTGCGGATCGAAATGTTCTCCCATCGCGGGAACGGTTTCCAACCCCAACGACTCAAGCACTTCGTTAAGTTGCTTGTTAATCAGCTCGACACCATGCAGGAAGTGACGAAATTCTTCCGATTCGTTAGCCTCGAGTGACCTCTCGGCCTCAAGCGCGCGACGCAGGTTATCGATCACCGGAAGTAGCTTGGTCACGACTTCGGCAACCACCCGGTCATGAGTCTCGCCGCGCTCACGCTCGGTTCGTTTACGATAATTCTCAAAATCCGCCTGGCGGCGCGCCAGACGGTCCTGGGTCTCTGCCAGCTCGCTCTCGACTCTCTTCAACTCCGCCCGGGTCGCAAGCAATTCTGCCAGCATTGGACCTGACGTGGCATCGCCGCGTTTGATACGGAACTGCTCGCCTGCCTCTTCATCTTCTTCGGACGAGCTACCTTCACTAAGCGAAATCTCATGCTGCGAATCCACCTCCTCTGAGCTGGAATCCCGGACTTCGCCTGCCTCTTCCCGATCGTTCGCTTCCTGATCGTTAGTTTCTGACTTGCCTTCCTCGTCGAAGAAGTGCACAGGAATGCTGCTCATTTCTTTTCTTTCTCGTCGGTCACCATGATTGCTCGAATATTAAGAAACAGTTGCCGGGGGCCGGATGAAATCTCGTTTAAAGGGAAGCTGCTTCCTGCGACAACGTACGCTCAAGTAGCCTCGCCATGTAGTTTACCACAGCCATCATACGCGCATATTCAATTCTCATCGGACCCACCACGCCGAGAGTTCCGGCAGTTTCCCCTTCTGCAATCTGGTAGGGTGCGGTAATCAAGGCACAACTTCTCATCGACGGGGCCGCATGCTCGCGCCCGATGATTACTTTCACACCTCCGGGAAACATTTGATCTTTTGCCACACACTCATTAAGGATTTTTACCAGCCGGGATTTTTCTTCAAAGGTACGGAAAAGCTCGCGCATTCGTTCTGCATCAGCAAAGTCCGGCTTGGCCAGCATATTCGACGCGCCATCGACGTAAACATCGCCTCCGGTGGCCTCTTCATCAGCAAGACTTGTATCACAAAGCAGTATCGCATTCCGCAAGAGCTTGTCGTAAAGAGCCTTCTCTTCCTGCATCAGCTCGAGGATTTCCGCCCGGATAGCCATCAAGCTCCGACCGCGAAATTCCGTGTTCAGATAACGAGCCGTTCGTTCCAGATCCTCCTGGCTTAGTTTCTCATCAACATGAATGATTCTGTTCCGGACGATATTCGCCGTGGATACCAGTATCACAAGAATTCGGTTGTCAGCGAGCTGAAGAAACTCAATATGTTGCAAAAGGTTTTCCGCGAGCGGGGGCCAGACTACGATACCTACATTTTCGGAGAGGGCCGAAAGCACGTGCGACGTCCTTTCCATGAGTCGGTCAGGCTCCTCCCGGGCGCCGCCGGCAGGGATCATTAGAAGTGCATCAATGGCCAGGCGATCGGACCGCGATAGCTTTGCGTTCTCCAGTATGTGGTCGACATAAAAGCGATAGCCCTTGTCGGTAGGAATCCGCCCGGCGGAAGTGTGTGGCTGTTCTACCAACTCGGCTTCTTCCAATTCTCCCATGACGTTGCGAATCGTGGCGGCGCTTAAACCGGCCGCATGTGCAAACCGATCCGCGAGCACTCGCGAGCCCACGGCCTCGCCAGTAATCAGATATTCTTTGATGATCGCGGAGAGAACAGCCTGACCCCGCGAGTCAAAATCCGCTTTTGCATGTCGTTGAGCATTCATAGTGCAAATGACCCCCACTGAATGCCTTGCCCAGGGCTTGAACCTTCACTTTCAAAGGTCCGAGATCAACCCAACTTGCCGTTGGGTGAAAAGGTCTGGCACCCAGTTCGGGAAGTATAAGTGATTCAACGACAAGCCCGCAAACATATGAACCAAAAAGATAAAGCCTGTTTTAAATGCGCGGGCTGACGCGTCGGTTTGGGGACCCAGGTGGCTAGGATAACTTCCCTGAGATCAAACTAAGCGTTATCAGTAATAGACTTAAGCCGATCCTATGGTCACACTGAAACCATCATGACCCAAGCTGGAACCCTATCTCCCGGGCTTTCAATGGCTTACAGGGGATGCCGGGAACCATTTGACGGCCCAAACAAACGCGCCCTAAGATGTGCCAGCCGGTTTGCAAATTGAATATGCCCGAACCCAATAACCACCTTAAGAAAGTATTTAGCGACGCCTTCAAACAACTCAGCGGCAGTCGATCCGTGCCTGACGTCGAAGTGAAGTTTTACCCGTACTCGGGTTTACGCCACACGATTAGAATTCGCTCAGGGCGCGTTTACGTTCGCATCTCGGACGTTTTTAAGGGCGCGCCGCCGGAGGTTATCCGCGCTTTGGCCTTCATACTCGTTGGGCGTTTGCTGTCGAGAAAGTCGCCGAAGATCTATGATCGCGTTTACCGCCAATACGCTTTCACGCCGCAAGTATTGAGGGCTTCGGAAATCGCACGGCGGAATCGCGGCCGGAAGGTGATCTCTTCGGCTCGCGGCCAATTCTATGACCTGGAAAAACTTTTCGCCCGGCTGAATCGCCGCTACTTCGACGGGAGCGTTGAAAAGCCCGCGCTCACCTGGTCTCAAAGGCGCACTCGAAGCATCTTAGGCCACCACGATCCTGTGCACGAAACTATTACCATTAGCAAGACGCTCGATGCCGCGGACGTCCCTGAATGGTTCGTTGAATTCATCCTGTTCCACGAAATGCTTCACATCAAACATCCAGCTCGGCTGGTAAAGGGCCGGCGACAATACCATACAAACGCGTTTCGCACTGATGAACAGCGGTTTCACCGCTATCAGCAAGCGCAGGATTGGCTGGATCGGGTCGTGAGACAACGGCACGTGCTTCGGGCGCGGGCCGCCTAAAACATTTTGTGGAACTTTGATGGGAACTGGACGTTAACTCGATTGAGGTAGGTGGGCTCCTCCTCGGGGCGGGCTAAAGGGAATGCCAGGTTTCGACCGAAGCATTTCCCCAGGCCCGCTTCTTTGTTTTTTTGCCCGGTCCGGAATTACTGGCGTTCAGGAGAAGCATGCTGGACAAATGGTGCACCAGGTGGCTAGACTACGCGGTTTGCCACGGGGACTTTATGCTCGCCTGCGAGCGCGAACTTCCGATAGACGGCGAAATTCGATTCAGGAGTTATCTTCAACATGGCAATTCCGGCTACTCAGATACGACGCGGTATGGTAATCGTCTTCGAAGGCCAGCCTTGCAAGGTTGTCGAATTTCGTCATCACACCCCTGGTAACCTGCGCGCAATGGTGCAGACAAAGCTGAAGAACATTCGCACCGGCTCTTCCTTCGAACATCGGTTCCGCTCCGCTGATACGATCGAGCGGGCCTCCCTGGAGCAGCATGAGATGGAATACCTGTATTCGGACGGGTCCCACCATCATTTTATGAACACGGAGAACTACGAGCAGACCGGCCTGAGCGAAGAGGATCTGGGTGATGCAGCGCAATGGCTGACGCCCGGACTGAAGATACAGGCCGAGTTTTACGAAGGAGCTCCGATTGGTGTCGAATTGCCCCCCTCCATGGAATTGACGGTGACCCGGACTGATCCAACCCTTAAGGGGGCCACAGTGTCCAACGTTAACAAACCCGCAACGCTGGAGAACGGAGCCACGGTGCTGGTTCCGCCATTCGTTAACGAAGGGGATCGCATCCGGGTGGACCCGACCGAAGGCAGATACATCGAACGCGCCAAGTGAGAAGTGACATCACTTCAGTCTGTGAACCTGAACTCTGGCGGACACAGACCGAGTCCATGTCGCTACCTATTGAAGTCAAGAGCAGCCTCCCAGTCCGTGAACATCAGAAGCCCAGACTGAAGTCTGGCACTTCTCGACCTATGTATTTCGTCTATAGCCTCCTTCTGGCAATCGGATTCATCGCGCTAATCCCACGCTTTCTTTTTGACGCGCTTCATCACGGCAAGTACCTCGCAGGCTTTCGTGAACGCCTCGGTCAACTCCCCGAGCTGGGGAATCAAGCGCGTCCGCGGATTTGGATTCATTGTGTTTCGGTCGGTGAGACACAGGCAGCGCGGCCGTTGCTAAGCGCGCTCCGCCGTCGTTTTCCTTCCCACAACCTTGTAGTTTCAACCACCACCATGACCGGGCAAAAACTGGCTCGCGAAGTTTTTCGAAATGAAGCCGAAGCAGTGTTCTATTTTCCTTTTGACTGGGCATGGACCACCCGGCGTGCGTTGCGAACAGCCGGTCCCGCTGCGGTTCTGATAATGGAAACCGAGCTGTGGCCCCGCTTCCTGCACGAATGCCGGAAGCGAGACATTCCGGTCTCAATAGTCAATGGCCGCATCTCAGACGCTTCGTTCCGCCGCTACCGATGGATTCGGCCTTTTATCGGTCGCGTCGTTGACGACGTCAACCTCGCGCTGATGCAGTCGGAGCAGGACGCCGGGCGTATTCGTCAACTTGGCCTGGCGGCGAATCGCGTGGTGGTAAGCGGTAATCTGAAGTTCGATGTGATCGAAGACCCAGGCGAGCAACGACTAACCGCCGAGTTTCGCGCGCGATTTCATTTCGACGACCCGCACAACCTGATCATCGCCGCCAGCACGCACCATCCTGAGGAGCGTCTAATTCTTGATGCCTACCAGACAATGAGGAGACTGCCATCAGGGCAGGAAAGCCTGCGGTTGCTGATTGCCCCGCGTCACCCGGAGCGCTTTTCCGAAGTTGCAGCTTTGCTGAGCGCTTCAGATTTGAAGTGGGCCCGGCGATCAGCCGCCCCGGCCGATACTGACGCGAGCTGTGACGTCGTACTGCTGGATACAGTGGGTGAGTTGCGGGCGCTTTATCCCCTCGCGAGCATTGTTTTCGTGGGCGGCAGTATTGCGCCAAGCGGCGGACACAACGTCCTGGAGGCCGCGACAACGGGCGCATGCATAGTGACCGGCGCGCACACTTCGAATTTCGCCGCAGTCACATCGGCTCTTGTTGAAAAGGAGGCCCTCATTCAGCTTCCCGATGTTTCCTATGACGAAGCGCCGTCCCAACTTGCACGTGTGTTCGAAGAGCTATTGTCCGATAACATAGGCCGTCGCAGGATGGGCTCACTGGCACAAGCGCTGTGCGAAAGAAACCGGGGCGCCACCGATCGCACCGTGGCTATGCTCTTCCCCAGTCTCGCCCCGCCAGGCGATTTGCCGGGCGATTGCGCTCCGGTAGCTCCAGGCTAAGCACAGCAGCCGGCTGTTCTCTCGAAGTGACTTCTTATTCAAACGCACTGGCGCCATTGGGAGTCTTGTACGGCGCGGCCACGCGCATGCGTCGCGGCCTGTACCACGCCGGCGTCTTTCGTATTCACCAAATTGCCGAGCCCGTCATCAGCGTTGGCAACATAACCACCGGTGGCACTGGCAAGACCCCGCTGGTACAGTGGATTGCGCGCGCCGTTGCGTCCGAAGGCAAGCGCGCCTGCATTCTGACCCGTGGCTACGGCCGGAAGAGTTCCCACAACCGCGTGATTGTTTCGGACGGTGAATCGATCCTCGCCGACGAGAAGGCCGCCGGGGACGAACCGTTGTTACTCGCCGAGAAATTGCTGGGTCTGGCGGCCGTAATCAGCGATGCCAATCGTGTTTCAGCAGCCAACTGGGCCCGCGAGAATCTCGCGAGTGAGGTGTTCATCCTCGACGACGGTTTTCAGTATTTGCGCCTCGCTCGCGAACTAAACATTCTCTGCATTGATGCCACCAATCCATGGGGTGGCGATAGGCTTTTGCCCGGCGGAAGATTGCGCGAACCGCTGGCTGAAATAAAGCGAGCTGATTGCACCGTCATCACCCGCGCCGATCAAGCGCCGGGTATAGAGTTGCTTGAAAGCCGAATAGCCCAGCTCACCGGCAATCGCCCGATCCTCAGGTCGTCGGTCAACACAATAGGCCTAAGGCCTTTGCACCGGAACAAGACTGATGCGAACGCCGATCGGCAAACCACTCCGCGCGGGCCCTTTGCTGCATTTTGCGGAATCGGAAATCCGCAGTCCTTCTTCACTCAACTGAGTCGCGACGGGCATACGCTCTCCTATTCCCGTGCCTTTCCAGATCACCACAGGTACAAACAGCAGGACGTTGACGAAGTAATTGATGAAGCGAGCAGACGAGGTGCGGGCGCCCTGGTGACAACAGACAAAGACGCCGTAAAGCTGCGGGCACTACGTTTCGACATTCCCTGTTACGTGGTCGAAATCGAGATCAAAGTCGACAAGGAAAACAGGTTGCGCGAAATCATTAATGCCGCAATAAGAGCGAAGCCGAAGACTCCCTAAAACCAAGCACCCCTACCCCGGGGATTCCGTCGCGACTGCGCTCCTTTCAGAACCGCCTGCGGTAGCGGGCGGGCCCGCATCCTCGTGTAAAGAAGGCCCGCCCGCTACCGCCGGCGGTTCTGACAAAACGCGCGTAGCAAATTGCCACCGCTTATGGCTCAGGTTGCGTTGGTAGTTGCGCGGGCGGAGGCGCCTGGGTTGGTTTCGGCAGCGGCGGCGATGTCTGGGGGGAAGGTTTGCCTCCCGGCGTAGGGGCCGCCACATTTGTGTTGATGGACTTTGGCGACGGCAACTCGCGGGCAGTGTTGCTGTTTGCGTTGCTGTCTTCCGCAGCGACGCCTGGTGTCGGGAAGCCACTATCGGGAGTTGCGGTTGCGCTGGGGAGGGCCACCGGCCCACTGGCCCTAATTCCCTGCTCAGCCTGGCCCGTAGCCGGCTGCGATGGTGTGACTGGTTGGCTGTTCGGATCGGCGCTAAGCGGCGAGTCGTTCGGATTCATCTGGCCGGAGTTTCGAGTAAAAACAAAAAGTCCCGTGAACACCAGAATCAAAGCAGCCAGCGCTGGAATCGCAATGCGCCACGGATTGAAATCGGAATTGGTCGCGACGGGCGCCATGGATCTCGTAGCTGCCGCCGAAGCCGCACCGGGCCGTTGACTGATTACCGTAATTTCATCGTAGTCAGTCGTCGCCGTATCAATCGGAGGTTGGTTTGATGCCGTTGGCACGATAATGCGGTCAGTGGTGCGCGATTCCGATCGAGCAGTTCCTGACTGCACCACAGGATCACCTGCCGCGTCCGTCAGAGCCTCCACCAATTGACCTGCACTCTGATAACGATCTTCAGGTCGCTTAGCCAGGGCTTTTGCCACTACTCGCGCAACACTCGCAGGCAAATCGTGGCGTTCTTCCAGCACGGAAGGTGGCGGCTGCTGCAAGTGTTTCATCATGATCGCCGTCGGTGACTCGCCCGTGAACGGCACATGTCCGATCAGCATCTCGTAAAGGATCACGCCCAGTGAATAGATATCTGAGCGCGAATCCAGTTCAGAAGACTGGGAACATTGCTCCGGCGACATGTACTGGGGCGTGCCCACGATCAGATTTGGCGCGGTAATGCCGGGATCATAACTTCCCACCCGTTCCTGAATCTTCGCGATTCCGAAATCCAGCACCTTGGCCCAATCGGCCCCATTGGAGTCCACCAGCATGATGTTATCGCTCTTGAGATCGCGGTGAATCACACCTTCCGCGTGCGCGGCCTCAAGCGCGCTGCCTACTTGCCGGATAATCTCAACAACTCGCGTCAGGGACATTGGCCCCACGCTTCTGATCTCGTTCTTTAAGGTTTTCCCGCTCAGGTATTCCATCACCAGAAAGACGACGCCGTTCTCAGATTCCCCGAAATCCGTCACGCTTAGTGCATGTGGATGAGTGATCCTTGAAGCTGCCTTGGCTTCGCGGGAAAAACGGGCGACGATCGTGTCATCGGCGGCGAGCGAAGGACGCAACACTTTAACTGCGACTGTCTTGTCCATCAGGACGTGAGTGCCGCGATAGACGGCGCCCATGCCGCCTTCACTGATGAGTTCTTCGATACGGTACTTGTCGGCGAGGGTCTGGCCTATCAAGTCATCACCGGTTTGTTTCAACACGGCGCCATCAGCTGGACACAACGTGGTGGCGTCAGCATATTCCTGGCCGCACCTCGGACATGATTTCATTAGTTATTCCCGCCTCGTCAGATCAAACAATTGGAGGAGATGGTAGGCAGACTATCACACCGCATCTATGCAGGCAACGACACCTTCAATGCAGTAATGTCCTAAATTGAATGTGATCACATTCAGCGGTGGACTGGTGCCCGGAACACCAGCAATCGAAAAGAAAGATGCGAGCGCAGCCGGGACGGCTTCGCTCGCATCCTATCGCCTCTGATGGCGGAAGTTTGGCTAAAGTTACCGCAGCGCTGCGAAAACTACCACCAGCGCGAACAGAACTAAAGACTCGATCAGCGCTAATCCGAGAATCATCATTATCTGAATTCGCGCCGAGGCTCCCGGATTCCGCGCAGTACCTTCACAGGCTGCCGCGGCCACGCGCGATTGGCCAATGGCGCCGCCAAAAACGGCGATGGCGAATCCAATTCCGGCTGCAATGTACTTAAGCCCCGTTGCGGAAGAGGCTGCTGCCGCCGCTGCCTCATTAGCCGGCTGGGCAAGGGCCGGGATGGCAGCCAATAGCAGCCCGAGCACGGCAAAAAACGGAATTCTCAGTTTCTTCATCTCAATTCTCCTTACCTGGTTGAGGTTGATATCGGGAGCAATCCCCAAAACGAGAAGCAAAGAGAGGTTTGTATGATTTCGCCTGAATCCGGTATCCACCGCCCCTCGAACAACGGCGCTCCAGCGATGCAGACACGTAACGCTATAGCCTCTCTGGTACTTCGGTCCGGGCTAGCTCTCCCTTTCGAAAAATGTTATGCGCTTCAACGTGCGTGGACCAGTCACCCTC
>DASXRU010000263.1:0-3888 GCA_036506395.1 Pyrinomonadaceae bacterium
GCATTGCTTGAGGTCGGCGCTTTCGATCCCGCGCCGGAACCACTGCACGCGCTGCTCGGCACTGCCGTGCGTAAAGCCCTCTGGGACCACGTAACCCTGCGCGCGCTTTTGCATCCGATCGTCGCCGATCTGGGCCGCAGCGTTCAATCCCTCTTCAACATCACCCTGCTCCAAGATGTTGCGCTCACGATTCGCATAGCTCGCCCAGATACCGGCGAGGCAGTCTGCCTGCAGTTCGAGCCGGACGGACAATGCATTGGCCTCGTTCCTATTTGCTGCACGGCTCTGCAGCGATTGAACTTTCGACATGATACCAAGAAGATTTTGCACATGATGGCCGACTTCATGGGCAATCACGTAGGCCTGGGCGAAGTCGCCCGGCGCCTGGAAGCGCTGGCGCAGATCGCGGTAGAAAGACAGGTCGATATAAACTTTGCGATCGGGGCCACAGTAGAACGGGCCTGCCGCCGCCTGGGCGAAGCCGCAGGCCGACTGGACGGTGTCCGAAAAAAGCACCAGGGTCGGTTTCTCATAGGTACGGCCGGCCGCCTGGAAGATATTACTCCACGTCCGCTCGGTGCTCCCGAGTACCCGCGCGACGAACTGCCGCATCTCGTCTTGACTACCGGACTGCGACTGTGGCGACGTACCCTGTGGAACATTTGTTTCTTGCAAATTACCCTGCAACAACAGGCTCGGATCGACGCCAAAGTAGAGCGCGATCAAAACGATGACGATGGTGCCGATACCGCCGCCGGCGACGCCGCGTGATACACGAAAACCACGGCGGTCTTCGATATTCTGGCTTTCTTGTTCCTCGTCGAGACGCATAGAAATTCTCCTTTCGCGCCAAAGAATTTATGTACGCCCTTAGAATTGTGCCGTTGTCGTTGAGTATGGCTGACCTTATCGCCAAAAATCGTAAAGAAGCAACCTCAATAGGTTTTGTCCCAACGGAGTGTTGCTACTACATTCGCGTCTCGATATGGTCGATTTCGAGTTATCAGGGCGATGTCAATTGCAAAGGAGGAGAATAGCCATGGGACTTTTAGATGGTCTGATCGGCAATGTGGTGGGTTCGATGTTGAGCGGCAGCCAACAAGGGCAAAACCCCCTAGACTCTGTCTTAGGCCGTCTTGACAGCGGGAACCGGCCACAGAGCGGAAATTTGCTCCTTCAACTCGCGCTATCGATGCTACAGCAAAATGGCGGTTTGGAAGGAGTCCTCAATAGATTCCGTCAAGGCGGCCTCGCGCAACACGCAGACTCGTGGGTAAGCACCGGCCAGAACATGAGCATCTCTGCGGACCAGCTGCAACAGGTCTTTGGCCCGTCGACGATCCGCGACCTAGCGTCCCAGCTGGGTATGCCGGAGGATCAGGCAGGTTCAGCAATGGCCCAGTTACTCCCCGACGTCATCAATCAACTGACGCCGCAGGGACAAGTGCCGGAGAACGGCAACGACGAAATCGCGCAGGGGTTGTCGATGTTGGCCAATAGTGAGCTGCTAAAATAGCCGGCGCAATTTCCGAAGGTCAAGATTGTAGGGTCTGCTTCCTTCGGGGAAATGCGCGAAAGTGATTCCGTGAAATGATACAGACACCTTTCTGAACCGAGAGGAGGCCTGACTCTCATGCAAATAAGAATGTCGCGGCATATCGTAACGGCAAGCATTGCTGTTTGCCTGATTGCACTGTTGGGAGCCTGTAAGCGAGGCCCTGACGATGCGACGTTGACGGCCAATGTGAAATCACAATTGGCGGCTCAGAGTCCGGCCCTTGCCTCCATGGTCAACGTAGAGACCAAGGACGGGGTGGTAACTCTGACTGGCACGGTGGATAACGACTCGGCGAAAAGCCAGGCAGAGCAAGCGGCGAAGAGCGTCGCAAGCGTCAAGTCGGTTGTAAATAACCTGACTGTCAAGCCGCCGATTACCGTTTCCGATGACACGAAAATAAAGAGCGCGGTTGAGGCGGGTCTGGCCAAATACAACGTGAAGGGAGTAACTGCCGACGTAACGGATGGACAAGTGACACTGACTGGTGAAATTCCGCGAGCTAAATTGCAGGACGCAATGAAAGCGGCCAACGAGGCCAATCCGAAGAAGGTCAATAACCAGTTAACTATTAAGTAAGGAGGGTGTCCCATGCTGCGAGACAAGTACCAATCGTTAATTGCTATGGCTGAAGGCAGTGGAGTCACCGACTTAGAAATCCAGGAACAGGACAATGTGCTACACATTCACGGAACCGCGCCTAGCGAGGCGGTCAAGCAACAACTATGGGATGAATACAACCGTCTCGACCCGGATATGCGGTCCGGGGACGTTGTCTTAAGCTTAGAGGTGGCCGCGGGGAGTGAAGTCTTTTACACCGTCCAGTCGGGCGATTCCCTGAGCAAGATCGCCACAAAGTACAAGGGTGTGACCTGGCAAAAGATCTTTGAAGCGAATCGCGATCAGATCAACAATCCGGATCTGATCCATCCGGGACAGAAACTGCGCATCCCCACGGCGTAAAACGGAGTGACTAGTTTGGATCTGCGGCAGCCGTTTTCATTCACCGTGGCCGCATCCTATGTGACTCATGCTGGTATGAAAACAATCCTTGGCTCCGACCGACATTAGGCCGCTCTCAAGCCCCTCTTGGTACTGCCTCCACGTTGCGCCGTCGATGCCTGGGGCTGCGAGAACTCAGTATTAAAGGAGGAAGGCATGTTTGGCCTCTTGATGACGATTATCATCGGATTTATCGTCGGCGTGATTGCGAAACTCATCATGCCCGGCAAGGAAAACATGGGATTCATCGTAACAACCCTGCTCGGCATTGCCGGGTCGCTTGTCGCGACTTACGCCGGCCATGCCGTGGGCTGGTATGAGGCCGGCGAGGGAGCCGGTTGGATTGGTTCGATCGTCGGTGCGTTTCTCTTGTTGTGGATCTACCAGAAGTTCAAGTCCCGTAGCGCAGCGGCGTAAGTGTAGCGCTCTCTCCGTTTCTCAAATATGAGCTTGAACCGCTCGCCAACAAGGACTTTCAGTAACTGAGCAACCCCTGCCTTCCTAAGAAGCTCCAAGATCGGTTGGTTAGGCTGACGCCAACGAGAACGTTTAGCTTTTTTTGAATACCTTCAGGAGTCTAAGTTCTACAGAGCATTGAAAAACTCAGCCTCGCGCCAACGCAGCAATGGCGCGAGTGTTGGATTAATGTATCTAAAATCATACTCTCATATTCCAACGCTCCATTTCTCACCAGACTACTTGCCTTGACGACGTTGATTGGCGTTTGCTAGCTTCGAGTCTATATCCCAAGGCAGTTTCGTGCCAAAGCAAGAAGCCACTATTCGTGACAGCTTATTGGTCCCGGTGCCAGCGCCAGCGGGATGGGAGCAAAAAATCGCGCAATTTCTCCTGACGCGCTCACCGTTAGGAAGCTTGGTTCGGTGGGTGGCGGGCATCAAGGCCTCGGTCCACGCAAAACTGCTCGCGAGTTTTCTTCTGGTCACCGCGCTTTTCATCGGCATGGGGGTGATGAGCCTGCAGACCATCGCCAAAATGGCCAGTCAAGGCCAACTCCTGGATGAGGTTCATGAACGGGTTCATTGGTCGCAAGAGATTCAGCACGCTCTGGCCCTGCAGATGAACTTTACCGCCATGGCTTTGCTCTTGAAGAACGATTCTACGGTCGAACATATCCTGCGCGAGAACAACCGTTTCAACAACACGCTGGCTCGCTTGGAGAAGGCAGCCCAACCGGAAGAGGTGCAGCTGATCCAGCGCATCCGCACAGCCCAACAAGAAGCGTTGACCACTGTAGCTGATATCGCAAACCTCGTCCGCGACGGTAAGGTTGATGATGCGATGCGGCTGCAGCTCCGCAAGGAATATCCGCT
>DASXRU010000264.1:0-2181 GCA_036506395.1 Pyrinomonadaceae bacterium
GCATCGTTTCCCTTGATAGCCATTCGCTCCAGCAGACGATTGATTTTTGCATCATCACGTTTTCGCAGCAGACTGCGGCTCGCCTGCCCGTAGACTAAAGCGGCGCCTACTCCCTGGGCGGTGCCGGCGCCGCGATCCGCCAATTCTTCGTTCTGGCGCCGGCCCGGTCCCGGATATTCCGCTTCGAAAGGATCCAACTCGACGATGATTTCTTCGATGGTTTCGGCTTGGATGCGCTCCTGCCTGGCTAACCGCGCGGCGATATAGGTCGGAGATTGAGCGATCATGCTCGTCGGGTAGCGTTTGAACGTAACTTTGAGAATTTCAAATTCTTTTCCCAATGCTGCCGTAATCTTGTTGGCGAATTCCGTTGTTCCGGCGAAAAGATTTAGAAACCCCGCCTTTCCTTCAATCGCCGTTGGCGCGGCGCGCCCCTGTTGTTTGGCAATGGCAGTGCACAGTAGGCCGTTGCGCGCCGATAGCCCGAGTTGAAATTGAGTTTCCATGGTGCGTGCGATATTACATTCGACGTTGCCAAAGCTGAAACAAGCGGCGAAACCTATCGCGTTGGCCGTACGATCCGCGTCAAAGTCCAAGAGCTTAGCGGATGCTGCGGCAGCAGCCATGACGTCGTAGGTCGGGCTGCCGCGCCAGCCCCGTTCCACAGTCAAGCGGATGTGATCCTTGGCCAGCGCTCCCGCGACTTCGTAGCCGGCGACCAAAGCCGGCAGGATTTTCGAGCCCGAAAAATCGTTTTCCTCTGCCAGAGCCAGAACTGCCGGAATAACCGCCGGGCCGAAGTGAGCCATCGTCCCGTAGGCATCGCTCTGTCCACGGCTCTGAAATAGCACGCCATTGGCGAATGCCGCCGCGCCGGGTGTCGTCCTCTTGCCGCTTAGAATTGTCGTGCTGCCGCCCTGAGGCAATGTTTCCGACTCGATCATTGCGGCTTCGGCGATCTGACCCTGGCGCGAGTCGTGCGCTGCCATGGCAATGCTGAGCCCGTAGAGCAGGCAGGATTTGGCCTTGGCGATCACATCCGGCGGGAGATCATCGACGCTTATGCCGCTGACAAATTTTCCAAGTTTTTGCGCGATCGTTTCCATTTTCTGCCTTCCTTCAATTTACCGCAGAGGTGCTGCTCGCGGAGAAAATCAAATAAAGATATCCTCTTAAACAAGGCCTCTGCGAACTGTACTACTTTTCTAATCCTAAGACCCTGATTCATAGTTCCCTCTCCCTTTGGGAGAGGGATAGGGTGAGGGCCCTCACCTCAATCCTCTCCCAGAGGGAGAGGAAGTAAGAAGGCTACAAACCGGTAGCCTAGTTTACGAAATAAACCGGGCACATGGTTTACACTTTCGTTGCGGCTTTGTCGTTTAGGCATCGCCACTCGTGACCTAAAATTCCTTTCTGACGAGTATGCGGGTGTATTCCCGCTGCGCCCATTCATAGCGTTGCGCCGACCACTTGGAGGGATCGATGAAATGCGGTTTGATCGCGGCATCGATCAGCGGATCGGGTATCCCCGGCCGAGCCGCGCGTATCTTTATTTTCTCCGCTGCTTTGCGTTGCCACCTCTCGGACAATAGCCCTTCGATAAACAGCGCCGCGGCGTGAGGATGGGTTGCATTGCGCATAATCGACAAGCCCTCTCCGTAGGCAACCGGCGGCTTCGGATCTTTCACGAACGCTACCGGTTCTCCCTGCACCGCTCGATCGGCAGTGGACGTGCCACTGTTGGCCACCATGATTGGAACTTCACCCGCAGAAACAAGATTTTCAACGTTGGACCGGCGCTGCTGGATCTGCAGTCCGTTGCGCGCCAGTTTTTTCATGTAGTCCAGCCCCTTTTGCTCACCCATGTAGTCCAACAATCCGACAAACCAATCATAGGAGGCGTCATCCAGAATGAGTTTGGCTTTCCATTTTGGATCGAGAAGGTCTTCCCAGCTTTTCGGCGCATCTTTCTCGGCAACCAGTTTGGTGTTGTACATGATGTGAAAGAGTCGATTTCCCAACGAGCGCCACTCGGCGCCAATTTTGAGTCTTTCGGGGATGCTGGCATCTTCGACCGCCGTGTATTTCGCCAACAGACCCTCGCGGAGCATTACCGGAACCTGCGGCAATCTGATCCAGACGACGTCCGCTTGATACTTGCCTGCTCTCTCTTCCGTTAAA
>DASXRU010000265.1:0-4466 GCA_036506395.1 Pyrinomonadaceae bacterium
GAGTTTAACCAAATCTCGGTCGTGTAAACGAAAATACTCGCGCGTAGGCCGATCAGCGCGGGCGTCTCGAAGCTTTCGATGCCGCGTATTATCAGCAGCACGAGTGTCGAGAGAAGCGCCGGTTTCATCATTGGCAGAGTGATGCGTCGAAGGATCTGCAATGGTCCCGAGCCGGCCGTCATGGCCGCTTCTTCTAAAGATGGATCCATCGACCGAAAAGCACTCGCCATTAACAGGTAAGCGAGCGGGGTCAGCTCGATACCCTCGACCCAAATGAGTCCGGCCATTGAGTAGACGTTGAACGGGGCTTGCTTCAGGCCGAACCCGGCCATCAACAAACGATTCAAGATCCCAATCTCCGGACTCAAGAGCACGATCCAAGCAAACGTCACCAAAACGCCCGGCAGGATCACGCGGCTGATGGCCATGACGTAAAGCAGCGAGCGAAATGGACTATTGGTGCGCTCGGTAATCCAGGCGAGAAACGTACCCAAAATGAACGCGATCACTGAAGAGCCGATCGCAAACATCGCCGTATTGACCGTTGCCCGAGGCAGATGTCTGCTGGCGAAGGCTCGCGCGTAATTTTCTAACGTCAGGTTGAGACTGAAATAGTCCTCTGTCCCTGGCGCCACCGCCTTGAAGCTGCCGAAAACCAGGACGGCGAGGGGCACGATTACAAGATAAACGAGGAGGCAGGAGAAAAGTAAAAGAACAATTGTCTTGCTATCCCGCAGTGGCTCAACGAGGCGTGCGATGGCGCCAACGACTTCATCGACAACGGCGCCCGCCGGAAACAGTCTTTTGCTTGAGGTTCGATTCAAGAGATCAATCCGTTGGGTACGGAACCAATGAATTACTCCGCAGCAAACTGCGGCATATCGACAGACCTTTATGATAAATTTTCTCCAAAGTCGTCACCCCCGAATGTCTTTATCGGGGGTCCAGTCCAGGTTTCGCCTGGATTCCCGCTAAAAGCATGCGGGAATGACGGACTTTGATGCCATAGGAATTGCCGTTCCGCATCAAGCTGGCGGGAAGTTGAGCTAAAGAGATTAAAATTCTTTTCTGACGAGGATGCGGACGTATTCTCGCTCGGCCCACTCGTAACGCTTGGCGGGCCACTTGGAAGGATTCACGAAGTGGGGCTTGATGCTGGCGTCAATCAAGGGATCCGGGACGCCCGGGCGCGCGGCGCGGATTTTGATCTTCTCTGCCGCCTTCCGCTGCCACGGATCGGAAAGCACGGTCTCGATGAAGAGGGCAGCGGCATAGGGGTGCGGGGCGTTGCGCATGATCGCCAGCCCTTCGCCATAGGCAATAGGCGGCTTCGGATCCTTCACGAAAGCGACTGGTTCGCCCTGGCTGATGCGGTCTGCCGTCGATGTGCCGCTGTTCGCGACCATGACCGGAACTTCTCCGGCTGAAACCATGTTCTCGACGTTGGAGCGACGTTGCTGAATTTGCAGTCCATTGCGCGCCAATTTTTTCATGAACTCGAGGCCTTTTTCTTCTCCCAGGTAGTCCAACATTCCGACAAACCAGTTGTAAGAAGCCGCATCCAGGATGAGTTTGCCTTTCCATTTTGGATCGAGAAGCTCCTCCCAGCTTTTTGGCGCTTCGCTCGCCGCCACCAGCTTGGTGTTGTACATGATGTGAAACAGCCGATTGCCCAAGGAGCGCCATTGGCCCGGGACCTTGAGACCATCGGGAAGCGCCGCGTCCTCGAGGGCGACGTAGCGCGCCAGCATCCCGTCGCGCTCCAGCGCGGACACTTGATGAAACTGCAGCCATACCACGTCCGCCTGGTGTTTCCCGGCTCGCTCTTCGGTGAGCAAGCGGTTGATCATGATGTCCGGCAAGATGCGCGGTGTCTGAAACTTTTGGATGACGCCCGGCTGTAACTCTTTAAAGAAATCCACGCGCAGATTGGTCAGCTCTTCCCTGTCCGGCGCGTACCACACCAGCGCCGCTTCTTTCTTTGCTCCCTCCACGAGCTTTTGCAGGCGTTCCTTCGCCGGAAGCGCCATCAGCTCGGCGAAAATATGTTCGGTCTTCGATAGATCCGGCTTGGCACCTGAAGCACGTTCGGCGGCGGACGCCGTTGTGAGAACAATAGCAAGCAGAATCGTGGTCACCGCTGCAAACATGCCACCCTCGTTATTTCAATTGTCCTGTCCGGTCACTAGCTTCATCAGAGGCCGAATGCTTTTGACCTGCTCCAATCGATCGGCCATTTCGATGATCTTTTCCAATGCCGCCGCATTGATGCGCATTTCCGGCTGGAGATTGCGCACCAGGTCGACGGTATCGGCAAAACTGAAAACATGGTTGCGGCTGCCATCTTTTATTTCCTCGAGATAGAGCCGTTGCGGTGTCTTGACGCTCAACCTTGCGCACTGCGGCAGGACAGCTTTGTTTCCCTTGATCGACATTCTTTCCAACAGCCGATTGATTTTTGCATCGTCGCGTTTTCTGAGCAGGCTGCGGCTCGCCTGACCATAGGCCAACGCGGCGGCGACTCCCTGCGCGGTGCCGGCGCCGCGATCCGCCAATTCTTCGTTCTGGCGCCGGCCCGGTCCCGGATACTCCGCTTCGAAAGGATCCAACTCGACGACGATTTCTTCGATGGTCTCGGCTTGGATACGTTCCTGTCTGGCCAACCGCGCGGCGATATACGTCGGCGATTGAGCGATCATGCTCGTCGGGTAGCGTTTGAACGTAACTTTGAGAATTTCAAATTCTTTTCCCAATCCTGCCGTAATGTTGTTAGCGAATTCTGTCGTTCCGGCGAAAAGATTTAGAAACCCCGCCTTTCCTTCGATCGCCGTGGGGGCGGCGCGCCCCTGCTGTTTGGCAATGGCAGTGCACACGAGGCCGTTCCGCGCCGATAGTCCGAGCTGAAATTGAGTTTCCATGGTGCGCGCGATGTTGCATTCGACATTGCCGAAGCTGAAGCAAGCAGCGAAGCCTATCGCGTTGGCCGTCCGTTCCGAGTCGAGCCCCAGGAGTTTGGCTGAGGCAGCGGCAGCAGCCATAACGTCGTAGGTAGGGCTGCCACGCCAACCCCGTTCCACAGTCAAACGGATGTGATCTTTGGCCAGCGCTCCGGCGACTTCGTAGCCGGCGACGAGAGCCGGCAGGATTTGCAAGCCGGAAAAATCGTTTTCCTCTGCCAGCGCCAGAACCGCCGGAATGACCGCGGGGCCGAAGTGAGCCATCGTCCCGTAGGCATCACTCTGTCCACGGCTCTGAAATAGCACGCCATTCGCGAATGCCGCCGCGCCGGGTGTCGTCCTCTCGCCGCTTAGAATTGTCGTGCTGCCGCCTTGAGACAATGTTTCCGACTCGATCATTGCCGCTTCGGCGATCTGACCTTGGCGCGAGTCGTGCGCCGCCATGGCAATACTGAGCCCGTAGAGCAGGCAGGATTTGGCCGTGGCGATCACATCTCGCGGCAAATCATCGACGCTTAATTCGCTGACAAATTTTCCAAGTTCCTGGGCGATTGTTTCCATCTTCTACTCCCTCTAGATTATCTGCCTCAGGGTAAGCCCTCCGAATCAAACGCGATGGATCTGTGCCATCGACAGTCAAGGTTCAAGCTTTAAAGTCAAAGCTCCGGTTCCG
This sequence comes from Pyrinomonadaceae bacterium, assembly GCA_036506395.1. GTDB lineage: Bacteria > Acidobacteriota > Blastocatellia > Pyrinomonadales > Pyrinomonadaceae > DASXRU01. The sequence goes on from DASXRU010000265.1 coordinate 3,631, forward strand.
ACGTTGAACTTTGAACCTTGAACTTTGAACTGAAGACGTCGCGCCTTCAGCGCGTTCAAAATTCCTTTCTGACGAGTATCCGAGTATATTCCCGCTGGGCCCATTCGTAGCGTTGCGCCGACCACTTGGACGGATCAATGAAATGCGGCTTGATCGCGGCATCGATCAGTGGATCGGGTATCCCCGGCCGTGCCGCGCGTATCTTAATTTTCTCCGCTGCTTTGCGCTGCCACCTCTCGGACAATAGGCCTTCGATAAACAGCGCCGCGGCACGAGGATGGGTTGCATTGCGCATAATCGACAAGCCCTCTCCGTAGGCAACCGGCGGCTTCGGATCTTTCACGAACGCTACCGGTTCTCCCTGCACCGCTCGGTCGGCAGTGGACGTCCCGCTGTTGGCCACCATGATTGGAACTTCACCCGCAGAAACAAGATTTTCCACGTTGGACCGCCGCTGTTGGATCTGCAGTCCGTTGCGCGCCAGTTTTTTCATGTAGTCCAGCCCCTTTTGCTCACCCATGTAGTCCAGCAATCCGACAAACCAATCATAAGAGGCGTCATCCAGAATGAGTTTGCCTTTCCATTTTGGATCGCGAAGGTCTTCCCAGCTTTTCGGCGCATCTTTCTCGGAAACCAGTTTGGTGTTGTACATGATGTGAAAGAGTCGATTTCCCAACGAGCGCCACTCGGCGCCGATTTTGAGTCTTTCGGGGATGCTGGCATCTTCGACCGCCGTGTATTTCGCCAACAGACCCTCGCGGAGCATTACCGGAACCTGCGGCAATCTGATCCAGACGACGTCCGCTTGATACTTGCCTGCTCTCTCTTCCGTTAAA
>DASXRU010000266.1:0-14484 GCA_036506395.1 Pyrinomonadaceae bacterium
CCGCGCGGCCTTCGCGGACGTGCTAATAATCGGAGCCGGTTCAGGTAATGATGTCAGCCGGGCGCTGCAGTGGGGAGCTCAACACGTCGACGCTGTCGAGATCGACCCGGCGATTAATCGCCTGGGGCGGCAGTACCATCCCGACCAGCCTTATCAGGATCCGCGGGTTGAGATTTATCTGGATGATGGACGCAACTTCCTCCGCTCGACGCACCGAAAGTACGATTTGATCATTTATGCGCTGGTCGACTCGCTGGTATTGCACAGCGGTTACAGCAATATCCGCCTCGAGAGTTTTCTGTTCACGCGCCAGGCGTATGAAGACGTGCGCCGTCACCTCAAGCCCAACGGCAATTTCGTGATTTACAATTATTTTCGCCAGGGCTGGCTGGCGGCCCGTTTGCAAAAAGGTCTCGAGGAAGTATTCGGCGCGGGGAATACGTTAGTACTTACGCTGCCCTACCGAAAAGTTATCGAGCCCGAGCGGGCGACCTTTGGTGACTTCACGGTGTTCTTTGCCGGTGCGACGAGCGAGCTGCGAAACGCCTTTGCGCGGCAGCCTGACTATTGGCTGCGCGATGACCAACCACCTGGGCCCACTTCACCAAACGGATTCCAACAGTCGTCCGAACCAGAGACGATACCGGCCCTGCTACAGACGGCAGAAAAACTACAGGCGGCGTCCTCTCATTGGCAGCACTTTGGGTTAGCCACTGTGTTGCCCCCGGAGGGCACACTGCGCGCCGCGACTGACGATTGGCCCTTCCTGTATCTACGTGAGCCGATGATACCGACACAGAGCTGGCGCGGAATTTTAATTATGGGCGGGCTGGCGTTGCTGCTAATTTTCCTTTTCCTGCCTCGACAAAGCAAAAGGGCGAACGCGGCAAATGAACGAGGTATTACTATCCGGCACGCCGGCAGCGCACTCAACCTTCAGCTTTTCTTTTTGGGCGCCGGATTCATGCTGGTTGAGACCAAAGCGGTGGTGGCCATGGCCCTCCTGTTCGGCAGTACGTGGGTCGTGAACTCAGTGGTTTTCTTTGCTGTTCTGGTGATGATCCTGCTTGCCAACCGGTGGACCCTTCGGTTTCAGCCGGAAACCTTGTGGCCCTATTATGCTGGTCTGCTGATAACCCTAATTCTGAACACGGTCATCCCGCTCGATTTCTTTCTGGGAATGAACCGTAGCATCCAGGTACTCGGCTCCAGCCTCTTGGTGTTCGCGCCGATTTTGTTTGCCGGTGTCATCTTCGCCGCCTCGTTCAAACGGACCAACGAGCCTGATCGCGCCTTCGGCATAAACATCGCCGGCGCCATGGTTGGTGGACTCGCGGAATATAGTTCCATGCTGCTGGGGTTTCAGTATGTAGTCCTGGTTGCCATTCTGTTCTACACACTTTCTGCAATCGGCTTGTGGCGAGCGGACGACGCGGCAATAGACGAGACATCGGCTGAGCCTGCGGTCACTCAAGTCTAGAGGAAACCGATGCCCTTAAAAAGACTCGTTAGTAAGGAGTTGTACTGAGCCCGCGGAGCGCGGCGAGAGCATAAAGCCTGGGGTAGAGCGAAGCGGAACCCAGTATGGTTGGAAGTGAGAAGAAAGAGCCCGCGAAGTGGGCGACAGCCAATCACTAAACGCTTCTCTTGCACTATCGCACGCTTCGCGCGCTCGGTTTTCTTACCGTCTGTCATCCTGGGGTTTCGCTTCGCTCCACCCCAGGCTTTATGCTTCCACCCGCTGCGCGGGTTTTAGTTCAGCAATCGCGCCTCAGTAATCGCAAGGTGAAATCAACGCCGGTACAGGCGCCGGAACTGTATCCTGAAATTTGACAGACCTTCGTCGCAGAGCGGCCACCTTCTCTTCAACCTCGTCAGGCGCGAGTATTTTCTTTGCTTCGTGGAATACCCAATCAATGTCCTCCTGGTAATGGCGTACAGCACTGGATTTCACGGCCGCATCCTTGATAAACCAAAGGTTAAAATTAATCGACATCAGCGATCGCGGGTAATACTGCCCACCATGTTCGGCCAGAGGGTGGCGGTCGATGAAATACTTCACCTTGCCTGCGGAGACTTGTGTTACGAGTGTATGCCACCCGGCGATGCTTCCATTGCGGGTGTCAAACACGTTGTCTTTTTTCCAATTAGGTTCCGGACTGAAGGTTCTCCAGGAAGTTGCAAACAACGTAGATCCAGTGTAGCCCCAGCCCCCATTCGGCAGATACTCGAAATCCAGCTCGCTGTAGTCAGGATCCATCGGCGCCTTCAATGGGCTAATAGTGTAGAAGCTCTCTACGAGTTGATCCCCGCTGGGACCGTCCGCCGGCACATCAACAAAGCGAACCCGAGCGGCATATGTGCCCTCCAGGTACTTGCGCTGGTGGCAAATCTGGGTTTGATGGGTATTGGATCCGGTGCCGTCAGTGGAAGAGACCATGCGCAGTAGACGATTGCCTCGCTGATCCTGGTCAACAGGAAATGATACGCCCTTGTTTCCCCAGGTTGCGCCCGGCACTCCTGGCCACCCGGCCGCCGTACGAACAATCCAGCCGTGTTTGGCCAGCTGCTTATAGCTTGAGTAGCTAAAGTCGTCAAAGAGTGTTTGGGAGGGCAGGTTCGTGCCTGGACTCATCACTGAAACAGCTGGCTGCTCGCCCGCTGGCCGTCCTGCACGTACAGGATTAGCGGTAAATGTGTTGATTGAAGCGAGACTCCCGCTTCCTATTGCCAACAGAAGACTGAGGCATACCCGGGTCTGAAATAACATCACAGAAGTCCTCGCACTTGATTCTGCTTGACGGTCTTTTCACTGCCATCGAACGGATAGGATTTTTTCCGAAGTCTGGCTGGCGGTCAAGGATTAAGGCCACTAACTCGAACATAGTGGTTCATTGGTTAAGACAGTCCTGAACCTGTGAATACACGCTGGCGATGATCGCCCTGGCATCTGCTTCACGCTCTGCCTCCGCAATCACACGGATGATGGGCTCAGTATTTGAACCTCTCACAAGGAACCATCCGTTTGGCAAACTGACTTTCACACCATCGCGCAGATCCATCGGATAGGCGGCATACTCCTGGCGAAGCATTCTGAGCACGACCGAGATTTTAACCGAGGGACAAACCAGTTTTTCTTTGACCATAACGAACCGCGGCAAGGTATTTACCAACGCAGTAATCGTCTCACCGGTTTCCGCCAGCAGATGCAGGATGAGGGCCATGCCAACCAGGCTATCTCGGGCAAAATTGAGGCGTGGATAAATGACTCCGCCGTTGCCTTCGCCGCCAATCGCGGCGTTTCGTTTCTGCATCTCTTCAGTGACATTGACCTCGCCGATTTTCGACAGAAAAAGCGAACAACCAAACCGGCTGACCACCTGCTGAAGCGCGGATGTAGTTGATAGATTCGCCACGACTGGTCCGGGATTTCTGCCCAGAACCTTAAGAGTGGCCAACAGCAGCGTGTACTCCTCACCAATCGCTATACCCTGCTCTGAAACTATCGCCAGGCGATCGGCGTCCATGTCCTGGGCAAAGCCAACGTCGGCCTGCTGTGCCCGGACTGCAGCGCACAGATCCCCGAGATTTTCCGCCAAAGGTTCTGCCGGACGAGGGAACAATCCGTTCGGAGTTACATTAATGGTAAGCACCTCGGCACCCAGGGCTTCAAGCAGCTTTGGACCAACCAGCGAGCCGGCCCCATTGCAGGCATCAAGAACCACACGGAGCTTTTTCTTGCGCGGTGGTAGTGGCCCCATCACTTCCATGATTGTTTGAATATGAAAATCAGTCGCTCCGGAAAGCTCTGCGACTTCCCTCATGTCCGCGCCCCCGACCCGCGTGTATTCTCCCTGGTGGTAAATGTCCAGCAGTTCACGGGCCTGACCGGTGTTCAGAAAAAAACCGTCCTGACCAATGAACTTCAGTGCATTCCATTCCGCAGGGTTGTGACTTGCGGTAATCGCAATGCCGCCGTGGGCGCGATGATGACGGACAAGTAGTTGAATAGTCGGCACCGGACACATACCGATATCGAGGATGCGGCAACCGCTCGATAGCAAACCCGCTATGACTGCCTGCTTGACCATTTCACCTGAGGTACGAGGATCGCGCCCGATGACAACCGTACGCGCACCGATATATGTGCCGAACGCTTGCGCAAAACGCGTCAGCAAGGTGGGCGTCAGCGAATCGCCGATCACTCCGCGCACCCCGGAGATGCTGATTTTGAGAGTTAGTATCGGTCGCATGACCTGTTCAGTCCTCGGTGGCAAAAGCGAAATTTGGAGTGCGGCGCCTTGTCGCCGCTTTGCTTTGCAAGAGACCAGCCGCAGATTTACACGGATGAACGCGGATCAGAAAGAGCACAATGATTTGACCGAAGCAGAAGAACGCGGCGATAGCTGTTTCTGCTTCTGACCCTTATCCGTGTTCATCCGCGTAAATCTGTGGCCTATTCAAGCCTTACGAAAGCGGCGACAAGGCGCCGCACTCCAAAAAGTTCTCTGCCTCACTTATTCAATCGGTCGCGCACCCAATCAAGCAGGCGGCGTGCTTTCGTCGCATCCTCGGCTTCGACAATAATGCGAATCATCGATTCCGTGTTGGAAGCCCGCACGTGTATCCAGCCCTCGGGTAAATCTACTCTAATACCGTCCGTCAGATCACAGGCTAACTGCTCCCGCTCGATTGCGACACGAAAGTCTTGCAGCAGCGAGTACAGGCGATTCGGTTCGACGGCCAGATTGTGCTTGAGCATGACCAGACTGGGAAGTTGCTCAATGATGTCCGAGACGCGTTGTCCCGAGCGCGCCAGGCCTTCGAGAATGAGTCCAATAGCGGCGGCGCTGTCGTGGGTCAAGTGAACTTGAGGAACCGTCACGCCGCCACTGCCTTCGCCCCCGAGGATAGCGTTATGTTCAAGCATGGTCTCAGAGATGTAGGTCTGTCCCACCTGGGTGCGCACGACAGATCCTCCGTGGAGTGCAGCGATTTGCTCTATAGCACCGGTGGTCGAAACATTCGTTACTATCACCCCGGCGCTCTGTTGGAGACGAATGCGGGTGGCCAGGGCGAGCGTCGATTCTTCTGAGAGTGCGTGGCCCGCTTCGGTCACGATTCCCAGTCGCTCTCCGTCGGCGTCATGAGCGAAACCAATGTCGGCATGGCCGGCCTTAACAACCGCGCTGAGCTGGGCCATGTTCTCTGGCGTGGGTTCCGGCCGATGCGGAAAGGCGCCGTTAGGATCGTCATTAATCGCCAGGAATTCGCAGCCGAGTTCCTCAAGCCAACGCGGAATAAGCCTTGAACAAGCACCGTTACAACAATCGACCGCAACCTTCAGGCGACGCGCTTTAATGGCGGTAGTGTCAAAGGCATTCTTTAGCAATTCGAGGTGGTGCTCGATGGGGTCCTGATATTGGATGGCGGGTTGGATCTTGTTCCATGTGGCCTTGGCAAACTCGCCCTGATGGAAAATGTCTAAAAGCTCTTCGGCTTGTAAGGGATTCAAATAAAGGCCGTCGCCACGCACAAACTTCAGCGCGCTCCATTGCGAAGGATTGTGACCAGCAGTAACGGCAATCCCTCCCTCAGCCTTGACCCGGGCCACAGCCAACTGGAGGCTGGGTGTGGGACAAATGCCGAGATCGATTACCTCGCAACCCGCAGCTAAAAGTCCGGCCACAACTGCGGAGCACACCATTGGCCCTGATAATCTGGTATCACGACAAACAAGAATGCGACCGCTGTCGAGATAAGTAGCAAACGCCTGGGCGAAGCCGACTGCCACTTCGGGCGTAAAGGTCTCGCCAACAATGCCGCGGACACCAGTGATGCCAATCTTTAGAGGTTTCACAATTAGACCGACATTGTACCGCAGACCTGATACCGAAGCTCGACACCGCAGATTTTTTAGCCTCGTGATTGCTCAAACTCGCGCACGTGCTGCCCCACTTTGCGTCTTCATGCCCTTGCGACTGTCTTCTTCTTAATCTCGTTTAATGTTCGTAACTAACAATTTTTCCGAAAAGGGCGCTGGCGGGGCAATGAAGAAATTGTTTGAAAAAACTTGAGTCATTTTAGCAGAATTTCCAGGTCCATTGCTGCTTGAATATCCCTTGCTAATAGACGAGAATAGCGACGCAATTTCTTTCGATCCCTTCCTAAAAAAGGAAACAATAATCCGATGAGAATAGTGGCCCTTGGGCTCGCGGTTGTTGCCCTTTCGGTCTGGTTCGACCTTCCAGTTCATAGGACGAAAAGCATGAGTGCTTCCGCTTCTCAATTAGTCGAAAGAGGACCAGTGACCGCGGACATCGAAGATAGCGATCTATTCTTTCAAAACGCCATTCGCGCGGCAGGGCCAGAGCGTGACAACTCGAAAAAGATCGACGCTTTCCTCAAGCGCATGACGCTTGAGGAAAAGGTTGGCCAGATGACTCAACTGGCTATTGGCATGATTTCAAACGGCCGCGATCAAAACATTCAGATCGATCCCCAGAAGCTCGACAAGGCGGTCGGGCGGTATGGAGTCGGATCAATTCTTAACGTCTCGGAGCAGGCTCTGACACCTGACAAATGGCAGGAGATCATCAAGCAGATTCAGGACGCAGCGACAAAAAAGACGCGGCTCGGCATTCCAGTCATCTATGGGATCGATTCGATTCATGGCGCGAACTATGTCCAGGGAGCAACTCTTTTCCCCCAGGAGATCGGCATGGCCGCAACCTGGAACCCTGAGCTGATGAAACGAGGGTCGGAAATCGCCGCCATGGAAACGCGCGCCGCCGGCATACCCTGGAGCTTTTCGCCTGTGCTTGATGTTGGGCGCCAACCGGTCTGGCCACGCTTCTACGAAACGTTCGGTGAAGATCCCTACCTCGCAAAAGTAATGGGGGTAGCTTTCGTGCGTGGTCTCGAAGGTTCTGATGTCGGCTCGCAAGACCATGTTGCTGCCAGCTTGAAACATTACATGGGCTACAGTTTTCCGCTGAGCGGTCGCGACCGCACCCCCGCCTGGATCCCGGAAAATTATCTGCGGGAATATTTCCTGCCGACATTCGACGCGGCGGTCAAAGCCGGCGCCCACACCGTGATGATCAACTCTGCGGAGATCAATGGTGTTCCCGGCCACATCAATCATCACATCCTGACTGACATCCTTCGCGATGAGCTGGGCTTCAAGGGATTTGTAGTTTCGGACTGGGAAGACATCAAGAAGTTGGTAACCATTTGGCATGTGGCCGCAACCGAGAAGGAAGCAACGCGGATGGCCATTATGGCCGGCATCGATATGAGCATGGTGCCACTCGATTACAGCTTTAGCGATAACCTGATTGCTTTGGTCAAAGAAGGCTCAGTACCCCAGTGGCGTATCGATCAGGCAGTGGGCCGGATCTTGAAAGTGAAGTTTGAGCTTGGCCTCTTCGAGAACCCGATGCCCAACGCTGCGCTCAAGTCAAAGATTGGATTACCGGAATCGCGACAGGCCAGCCTGCAAGCGGCCCGTGAATCGATGACCCTGCTGAAGAACGCAAACAATCTGTTACCGCTGGCTAAAGATCGCAAAGTGCTCGTTACTGGTCCAACTGCTGACTCACTAATCTCGCTCAACAACGGTTGGACCTATGTGTGGCAGGGATCAGAAGAGGCGCTCTATCCCGGGGATCGTCCGACCATTCGCCGCGCGATCGAAGCGAAGGCAGGGGCGGGGAACGTGACCTACGTTCCCGGCACGAAGATCACGCGCCGGGCAGGATCTCCGTCAAATAGCACGCCTACTAATGTGGAAACAGAGGTCGATATTCCTGCCGCGGTGCGTGCCGCTGATGCTGCTGATGTGGTCGTGCTGTGCCTTGGCGAAGGGTCCTACACTGAGACTCCCGGCAACATTCCTGATCTGACCCTGGGCGAGCCGCAACGGAAACTAGCGGAAGCGATCGAAGCAACGGGCAAACCGGTCGTGCTGGTGCTGGTCGAAGGGAGGCCACGGATCATAAATCGTATTGCCGACAATGCGAGCGCAGTGTTGATGGCCTACAACCCTGGCAATGAAGGTGGACAGGCGGTGGCCGACGTTCTTTTTGGCGACTTTAACCCCTGCGGCAAACTTCCCTTCACTTACCCGCGCTTCCCGAATGGCTTGATGACTTACGATCAGAAGGCATTCGAGACAGAATCTTTCGATAACGCCGGTATTAGACCGCAGTTTGAATTCGGCGACGGCCTGAGCTACACGACGTTCAGCTATAAAGATTTGCGCCTCAATCAGAAGACAATTGGGGCGAGTGATCAACTGTCAGTCAGCGTCACCGTAACCAACAGCGGCCGGCGACCGGGCAAGGAAGTTGTCCAACTCTATGTCAGCGATCTCGTTGCCTCTTTGTCGCCCGCTGGAAAAAGGCTGAAACGTTTTTCGAAGATCTATCTGGAGCCAGGACAAAGTCGGACTTTGACCTTCAAGCTGCGCCGGGATGATCTTTCCTTCATTGGCGCTAATAACAAACCAGTTGTCGAACCAGGCGAGTTCGAGGTAATGATTGCGGGACTGCAGGACAAATTCGAATTGAAGTAGTTTCAGATTGCTTGATTGGCCTTTGGTGGCCCGTCATTTCCATCAACGACCATCTGGGAAAAGCCAACCCTTAGGTCGATCTAAATGCATGGGTAGACTCCGCATCATCTTGGAAGCAGTCTTCGTTCTGGTGATCGTCGGCTTCTGCAGTTGCTTGTCAGTCCAGCCGGCTCGATCACAAGACAAGAAGCAGACAAAGAGGGCTGACGACAACGATGTAATCAAAGTTACTTCAAACCTCGTGAGCCTTGACGTGATAGTCAAAGACAAGAAAGGCAAGGCCGTTACTGATCTCAAAGCGGAAGACTTCACGGTCTATGAAAACGGCGCGGCGCAGAAGGTCGAGTTCTTCGACTCAACTCTCTCCGGGAGCAGCAACTCTGCCGAGACGGAAAAACCGGGCGAAGCAAGGATCGCCTCCACGCAGCCAACCGGACGCCCGCCAAATGGTCTCCCGAGGAATATTGTGTGTCTGGTGTTGGATGGCCAAAGCACTGAGCTGGCGAATCTGAAACGAGTTCGGCAAGGCATCATTAAATATATTCGCGAGCGCATAACGACCAGTGACTCGGTGGCCCTGTTTTCGATTTCCGGCGGCTTGCGGTTGCTGCAGCCGTTCACCTCCGACAAAGCGAAGTTGATCGCTGCTGTAGAGAACGCCTCCGACAGCTCGACCGTTTCGAAAACTTCAGAGTTGCGCGATATCAACGCCAACATTGCCGCGCTGAGAGAGCAATCATCCGGTCCATCGCTGGCTTCGGTAAACTCGCAGGCTGGGGCGGCCGCGGCGGGAGCGGCCGCTGAGGCGATGATTGCTCAGCGCATGCTGGAGCAATATATCCAGCTGCGCTCTGTCCTCACGCTCCGACAGACGCGTCCGGTGTTGGCCGCACTAGCGGCGATCTGCGAAGGGCTACGCACCATACCCGGCAAAAAAACCCTTGTAATGTTCTCCCAGGGGTTCATCGCGCCCCAGGCGCTGGACTGGCAAGTGCAGAGCACCATCGACATTGCCAATCGCGCGAATGTCGCCATCTACATTATTGACGCCGTGGGATTAACCGGCGGCACTCCGCAATCGGGAGCGATCGTTCCTCCATCCGGGCTGGCCGCCATTTCAGCAACCAACAGTCAGGAGAGCCGGATGCGATCAGCGGCCGGAGAAAGCGTCTTTGATATCGCTCGAAACGAAGGGTTGAATCGCGAACAGGATTTGTTGTACCGAATTTCAGGCGACACTGGCGGTCAATTCATCAAGAACACAAACGACATCAGCAGCGGTCTGGACCGCATCGACGCCGAGATTCGCTCGCGTTACACCCTGGCTTATCGCAGTACGGATTCCGACTTTGACGGCACGTTTCGCAAAGTGAAGATCGAAGTCCGCAGACCCGGCGCAAACGTGATTGGCCGCAATGGCTACTATGCAATTCCACCGACCCAAATTGTGCCGCTTTCACCTGAAGACAGGAAGTTGATGACAAACTTTGCGTCGCTGGTAGCACAGTCCACATTGCCTTTGTCATTACAACTGAACTGGTTCAGATCTCAGCCAGGCTACTACATTATCCCGCTGTCTTTTGAAATACCCTCAGCCGCCGTAGAGTTCGAGCGTATGGGCGAGAAGCAACGTTTGCAACTTGACGTTCTGGGAGTGGTCAGAAGTGAAGGCGACGACAAGATACTTTCAAGGCTGGGCGGAACTTTCAATGTCGGTTTGACTGCCAAACAGTACGAAGCAATTCTGAACGATAAAATTTTCTACCGCCAGGACCTCGAGTTGGAAGCAGGCACTTACACAATTGACCTGGTCGTGAAGGATCGCCTCTCGGGAAAGGTAGCTGCCAGACGAGAGAAACTCGTATTGCCGTCTATGGACTCTGAGTTTCTCGCAACCCAGGCGGTTTTAAGTCGTCATGCCGACCTGTTGCGCGGGCAAACTGGATCCAGCGATGTGATGACAGAAGGCAATATACAAATCCGACCTTCGCCAAGTCGTGAATTTCATGCCCGCGATAACTTGATTATCTTCTTCAAACTTTACAACGCGGCGGTTGCGCCCGATACAGCAAAGCCGTTAGTCAGGGTGACGATTACTATAATGAAAGACGGCAAGCTGGCCAGGAAACCTCTGGATTACGAGCTTACGGATACTGAGGACGAGCCGGTGCCTCATCTGACGTTTGCCAGGTATCTGAAACTCGACGGCCTCACGACCGGCAAGTACCTGGCCCTGATTGAATCGAGAGATATGGTGCAACAAAAGGTTTTGGAGCAGGAAGCGCGCTTTGAGATTACGCCTCAATAATTGCGAACGCTTGCTCATTCAGACGGCAGTTGATCTGCGCATCTTAAGTTCACTTGGGAACCTTTGAACTTTCGGCCTTGTTCCGAATACGTTCACTCAGTTGGATAATCGCCAGTAGATCCTTATCAGCCTCAGCGCGGTCAGTTTTAGCCTTATCCGCGTTTTTCACGTTGACGGTGTTTTTAAGAGCAGGGTTTTCTGTGAAGCTGTCGATTAGCTTGCAGAGGATTACCAATGCGCCAACCAGTTCCTCACTCCTGAGAACAGCTCCCTCGCTCTCTTTCTTGTCCTCGGGCACGCGCGCCATCATATAAATCTTCAATTCTCTGGCGCGCTTGTTTATTTCCTTCGTCTGTTGCGATACGAGCTCGTAATCGATAGGTTTCCTGGCCACGAGATTGCGAGCAATGTCATTACGCAAGACTTGAATGCGCGTGAAGTCCGTCTTCACATTTGCCACTGCAGTCGCCAGGGTCTTTTGATTCTCAGCGTCTGCTGCGTTCACTAACTCGACTTTGCGCAATCCTTCTTCGCCAATCCGCCGGGCACGATCTCCAAAAGACGGATCGTTGTTGCTTGGCGGACCTTGTCCCGGCGGCGGCCCTTGAGCCAAGGCCTGGCTCGCCAAAACCGAGGCAAAAATTCCGGCGATTAGGTAGCTTGCCAATCTACTAATTGTAAGAGCCAGACATTTCATGACGATCTCCTTGTGCTGTGATGAAGAATAGATCAGGGCCACCGCGACCCCAGAACCTGGTTACTTAGCTGATTGTCCGCACACCGAGTCGAGAACCAGGGGCCGGTAAATCGCACTCGTACGTTTGGCGGCAGCGTCCGTTGATAGACGCGAACGTAATCAACCAGCATCTGTTGTGGAAAAACGGTCGTTGCATCGGGATTCCCAGGCCAGTCTCCGCCGACCGCTACATTCAGGATAATAAAGAACGGATGATCGAAAACCCACGCCTTACCAGCAGGCAAGTCTGCGGGCGTTCGTGTCTTATACAAGAGTCCATCGACATAAAAGCGGATCACTTTCGGCTCCCACTCAACGGCAAAGGTGTGGAAATCGTCGGAGAACTTTTGCTTGCCTGGTAATGCATACGCCCCGGTTACGCCGCTGCCACCCGAATAGCCAGGTCCATGAAAGGTGCCATGAATGATCGACGGTTCCTTTCCGATATTTTCCATGATGTCGATCTCACCGCAGTTGGGCCAGTGGGCAGTATCGATATTCTCACCCAACATCCAGAATGCCGGCCAGATACCCTGACCGTAAGGGATCTTGATTCGCGCCTCAAACCGTCCATAAGCTTGCGTGAACTTGTTTTTGGTAAGCAACCTTGCCGAAGTGAAATTTCGCGTTATGTTATCCGGCCCGGTAAAAGTTTCCTTGAGTGCCTGGATGACCAGCAAGCCACCTTCGACGTGCGCGTTCACCGTTCGGTTGCTATAAGTCTCAAGTTCGTTGTTGCCCCAACCGTTGCCGCCAATATCAAAGGACCACTTGCTCGAATCAACCGCTGACGCGGTGGCGCCGGCAAACTCGTCACTCCAAACAAGACTCCACACCGCGGGATTGCTCGCGTATGCTGCCGGGCACGCGGATAAAAAAGAGCCGAGGATTAAGGCAGACAGGACGATCAGCGAGGCGATAATAGTCACCCCCGTAGCCAATAAGTTTTCTGTGAAGTAAGAACGCCGCCCTTCCAATTAAGCATCAAATAAAGTCCTGCGCTCGGCCACTTTCGATCGCCACGATTGACTGGGAATCAGCTACAATGCGCCTAATAAATGCGCGTCGATTATGTCACGATTTCGGAGCCAATAGAACCGTTAAGAAGGAATAATTGATTGCACCTTTGTCCTCTGATCTGGGAGTAGCCCGACGGTAAGGGGGAAGAGCGTCGCACCATTTGCCGTGGAGGTGGGCTTGCGCCACGCCCGCCTTAACGGTCGGGCTGCCCCGAACCGGCGAGCCTCTAGTGAGGGAGCCTGCGGTTAGAAAACTTATTTAGAAGCGCAACTCAAACGCCAAAAACCAAGAGGGAAACCTGCTAAAAATGAAGATTGCAAAATACGCCAGGCTAGTGCTGATCTTAACTTACGTGTTGAGCACTTGCTCCCCCGTCCGACCACAGGAGACAGCCCCGACAGGCGTGACGCCGAACCGACTCACCCTCATGCCTATGCCTGCCTCAGTGCAAACTGTAACAGGCCGTTTACCAATCAACGACAATTTCAAGGTGGCCACTAAGAACTACTCGGATAATCGATTGCGCGCCGGCATCGCTCGCATGCTGACGCGGCTGGCGGGACGAACAGTACTGACCCTGCCGTCCGATCTCGCCACCGATGAAAGTACTGCTGCGCTCGTGGTCCAATGCGAACGAGCAGGTGAACTGATTCCTTCTCTTAGTGAAAATGAAAGCTACAGTTTGGAAGTAACAGACAAGCAGGCGCGGCTGGTGGCGCCGACAGTCGTGGGTGCGTTACGCGGCCTCGAGACTTTCCTGCAACTGCTCCAGGGCGATCGCGACGGTTATTACCTCCCCGGGATCAAGATTCAGGATCAACCCCGCTTCCCCTGGCGCGGCTTACTGATCGATGTCGGCCGCCACTACGAGCCGGTGGAAGTTCTCAAACGGAATCTCGATGCCATGGCTGCCGTAAAGTTGAACGTCTTTCATTGGCACCTGACCGAGGACCAGGGCTTTCGCGTGGAAAGCAAGAAGCTCCCCAAGCTTCATGCGCTGGGTTCCGATGGCCTCTTCTATGCACAAGACCAGGTGCGCGAGATCATTGCCTACGCGCGTGACCGCGGCATTCGGGTAATGCCCGAGTTCGATATTCCCGGTCACAGCACGAGCTGGCTGGTTGGCTACCCGGAAATCGGCAGCGCTCCCGGCCCTTACAAAATTGAGCGCGGGGCGGGAATTTTCGAGCCGGCGCTCGATCCAACCCGCGAGCAGACCTACAAGTTCCTTGACACCTTCCTGGGCGAGATGGCCGCGCTTTTTCCCGACGCCTATATGCACGTCGGTGGCGACGAGAATGAAGGCAAGCAGTGGGATCGCAATCCGCAAATTCAAGCCTTCATGAAAGAGAAAGGCATCAAAGACAATCACGCCTTGCAGGCTTATTTCAATCAACGGGTCTTGAAAATATTACAGAAGCACGGCAAGAAAATGGTCGGCTGGGATGAGATATTCCATCCGGATCTCCCCAGGGACGCCGTGATTCAATCGTGGCGTGGACCAGGCTCTCTGGCAGAGGCGGCGAAGCAGGGCTACAACGGGATTCTCTCGGCGGGTTACTACATCGATCTGATCTTTCCTGCGTCCCAACACTATCTGGCCGATCCGATTCCGCAGAACACCACTCTAACCGCTGACGAAGCGAAACATGTTCTCGGTGGCGAAGCAACGATGTGGGGCGAGTGGGTAAGCCCCGAGACGATTGATTCGCGCATCTGGCCGCGCACGGCCGCCATTGCCGAGCGGCTTTGGTCGCCGCGAAACGTGACCGACATCGACGACATGTACCGGCGCTTACCGGTGATCAGTCGTCAACTGGAAGAACTGGGACTGACCCACGA
>DASXRU010000267.1:0-28916 GCA_036506395.1 Pyrinomonadaceae bacterium
GAGATCGAGCAGCAGCTTCGCCAGATGAATGACGAATGGCTGAAGGCGCTGGTGCGCCGCGATGGAGAGACCCTGCAACGCATCATGGCGGAAGATTTCTTTTTCACCTACCCTTTGGAAGGCGATGACAAAGCGCAATTCATTTACGACATTACTTCCGGCGACCTCACCATCGAACACATCACTCGCCACAATCTCAGTGTGCGCGTTTTTGGCAGCACCGCGGTACTGACGGTCCGTGACTCCGCGAGGTGGAACTATAAAGGACGCGAGATTGAAGGCCAGTACAAGATCATTCAAGTTTACGCCGAACGCGACCACCGCTGGCAGATGGTGGCTGTCCAGGCGTGCCCGATGTCCTAGGTCGGAGGTCAGAGGTCGGAAGTCGTCGGAGGTCGAAGGTCAGAAGTCAGATTTTCCATTTGTCATTTCTCATTTTTCATAATTTTTCATTTGTCATTGATGGCGCAGGCCGAGAGGCAGTAGACCAATGGCAGATGACAAATGGAAAATCTGACTTCTGACCTCTTTGCCTTCCGGCCTCTGACCAAAAAAGCGCGGGCGGAGCCGGTTCATCCGGTTCCGCCCGCGCTTTGCGTCCGCGCTCCCCGCCTCGCGTCCTTAATCCGTGATCATGACCTAATCCGTGATCATGATCCCGCTTCCGAGAATGTAACCGCTAGCAAGCACGAAGCCGCTACCGAGAATGTAGCCGCTGCTGAGAATGTAGCCACTGCTGAGAATGTAGCCATCGGAGAGCAGGAGGCCGTCGCCCAGCACGACGCCATCGGCGAGCATGATTCCATCGCTGACCATGATCCCGTCGGTCAACATAATGCCGTCGCTGACCATGATTCCATCCGTAATCATAATGCCACTACTGATTACGAATCCATCACCGAGCAACATCCCGTCGCCGGCTGTTCTGCCATCCGCGAGCATGATGCCGTCGGCCAGCATGATCCCATCTGCGAGCATGATCCCGTCACTCAGCATGATGCCGTCAGCGAGCATGATCCCATCACCTAACATGATGCCGTCGCCGAGCATGATGCCGGAGCCGAGAATAATACCGTCGGCGAGCATGATTCCGTCGCTGACCATGATGCCATCACTGACCATAATTCCATCGGAGAGCAGGTGCCCGTCGCTGACCATTATTCCGTCGCCGAGAAGCATGCCGTCGGCCAGCATGATTCCGCTGCCCAGTATGATCCCGTCGGCCAGCATGATCCCGTTCGTGAGCACCGGGCGATTAGCAAAGACGACGCCGTTCGAGTAAAGCACGCGCGCGCTCTGCGTGACGGACTCGCCGCCAATTTGGACTGGCTGCCCGACCGCCTGAAGGGTCACGCCGGAACGGAAGATTTCGTCTCCCGCCTTCAAGTTGGCGGCATTGGGAACGATGGCGTTCGACAACTCGACCGCCGCGGCGGCGTTAACCTGGCCGGCGCCCTGGCTGAGAAGACTCTCTGTCTTGCTGTGAAAGAGAGAGACCGGTAGTGCGTTAGCGGTGCGCAGTAAAACGGCCTTGGTGAGCACCGGGGTCAGCGACGTGTTCGCTTCGAGCATCAACGCCACGACGCCGGAGACGACCGGCGCTGAGAAGGATGTGCCGGAGTACTTGAAGTAGGCATTCGGCAAGGCGTTGCCGCTGGTTGGCTGGACAATGCGGTCGGCGTACTCGGAACCGAGGGCCGGGTTGTTCTGCGACAGCGGAGCAACGACGCGACGGCCCGGCGCGACGAGGTCGGGCTTCGCCAGGTGGTCGAATTGCGTGGGGCCTTTGGATGAGAACTGCGCCACCGTGTCGTCCGAACGCCGAACGGTCGCGCGCGTGTCGGTCGCGCCAACGGTGATGGCGTAGGGGCTATTGCCGGGACTGTTGACCGCGCCATAGACCTGGCGGTAGATGGGGTCGCCGTTCGCGTCCTGGCCGACGATCTCGTCAGTGCGCCCGTTGTTGCCGGCGCTGCACACAACGACGATGCCTGCGTTGACGGCCCGCGCCACAGCCTGCGAAAGGGGATCTGTGCGGAAGGACTCGCGCACCGGCGTCCCCAGGCTCATGTTGATGACACGAATGTTGTAATGCTTCTGATTCGTGATGGCCCAGTTGATTGCGTTTAGCGTCGCGCTGGTCGTGCCTATTCCGTTCTCGTCCAACACTTTGAGGTCAACGAGGTTGGCTTCGGGCGCGATGCCTCCGTAGTTTCCCGCGTATCCGCTCGAGGCCGCGCCGTTGCCGGCAGCAACGCCCGCCACGCCCGTGCCGTGGCCGTAGCGGTCGCCGTCGCTAACCATGATGCCATCGCCCATCGCGAAGCCATCGCCCAACGCGAAGCCGTTTCCATTCACGTCAGCACCGCTCGCGGTAAAGTTCACCGCCGCGAGGACGCGCGACTTATTTTTCTTTTGGAAGTCCGGGTGGCCGGTGCTGATGCCGCTGTCGAGAACGGCGATGGTAACGCCCTTGCCCGTGAAGCCCGGGGTTTCGCCCGGGCCCGCGAGGCCAGCCTGGACGAGGGCCGCGCCGGTCGCTTCGCGCGTGACGTCCATCTCTGCCCTAACGGCGCGGTCCGGCGAGACGTAAACCACGTCATCGCGCGCCGCGAGCGAGGCTACTTCACTGGCCGGAAGGTCGACGACGATCGTGTCGATCGTGTCGAGCGTCTGCCGATTCTTGCCGTGCCTGGACTCAATCGCCTGATCTTGCGCGGCGGTTGGATGGCCTTTCGTTTGGACGATGACGCGCACGGTCTCGTTCGAACCGGCGGCGGTGTCAAACTCCGGCGCGATCTTACTTTGGCGCTTCTCCTGGCCGTTCCTCTCCTGGGTGGCGGGAGCAGCGAAAGCTATCGAGGTTAGCGGAGCAATGGAAACTAACAGGAGGCTAAGGACTGTCAAGGAAACTGTGAGACGACGCAACATGGTGGATTCTCCTTTGTTCTTATGTGCCCTTCTGCCCACAGGCATCTGAAGCAATCGAGGCACGGGGTGGATTTTCAAAAAGTTACTCAAAGCTGTTTACAGCTACCCTCCATTACAACCGTTGTGCCAACCCGTGAAGTAACTCTCTGTCGTCTCGCAACACCAATGAACTCGGGCTTTTTCTTTCGTACAAGTCCCCCATTCACAAACGCAGACCTCAGCTGCGAATGTGATACTTCGTTCGCACCTCTTGTACTCATGAGCGGCTCGCTTGCGAGTTTTTGTGCGGATATACGGACTGTTATGGGGTTTGGAAAGAATTCAACGCAGGTGCGAACGAAGTATCAGGTGGATACTTGGTTGCCAAGCCAGAGGTCAGAGGTCAGAGAACAGAAGTCAGATTTTCCATTTGCCATTTCTCATTTTTCATTTGTCATTGATGGCGCAGGCCGAGTAGCAGTAGATCAATGGCTGATGACAAATGGAGAATCTGAGTCTCTGACCTCTGACCTCTGACTTCTGACTTCTGATCTCTAGCCAGCGGCCGCGATTCGGTATCGTGCAAGCTTGAGTTGGAGTCCGCGGCGCGTGAGGCCGAGTTCGCGCGCCGCGCGCGAGACGTTGCCGTCCTGTCGTCTCAGCACCTCGGCGATTATGCGGCGCTCCAGACTTTCCACCGCTTCAGGAAGTGAGACGTTTAGCGGAATGTCGTAAGCCACCGCGCCAAATGAAGCCCCAG
This sequence comes from Pyrinomonadaceae bacterium, assembly GCA_036506395.1. GTDB lineage: Bacteria > Acidobacteriota > Blastocatellia > Pyrinomonadales > Pyrinomonadaceae > DASXRU01. The sequence continues at coordinate 3,671 of DASXRU010000267.1, forward strand.
CGCCAGATGACACGTCCGCGCCAAATGAAGCGAGCGACGCCTCAGATTCGGGCGGCTGTGAAATGCGGCGAAGTTCCGGCGAGAGTTGATCGGGCGTGATACGCGTGCCGTCCTCGGCCCGTGCCACCGCACGCTGCAACTCGTTGCATAACTGCCGGACATTGCCAGGCCAGTCGTTGACCATCAGAAGATCTACCGCCTGCGGCGTGGCCTTGATGTCGCGCCGTCCAAACTTGGTCGCGTAGTGATTGACGTAGTAGTTGACGAGTGCTGGGATCTCCGACCTTCGCTCTCTGAGCGGAGGGACCTCCAAGCGTATGACGTTCAAACGATAATATAAGTCTTCGCGGAACTCTTTGCGCTCGACCATCCCCTCCAGGTCGGTGTTGGTGGCCGCGATGATGCGCACGTCCACTTTCTGCGGGCGGGACTCGCCTAAAGGTTGAATTTCTCCCTCCTGTAAAAACCGCAAGATCTTCGGCTGCACATCGAGCGGCAAATCGCCGATCTCGTCCAGAAAAAGAGTGCCGCCGGCAGCCGTGCGAATCACGCCCGGCGAGTCTGCGACGGCTCCCGTAAACGCTCCCCGCCGGTAGCCGAACAGATAGCCTTCGGTCAGTTCCTTCGGAACCGCCGTGCAGTTAAAGGGGACGAAGACCTTGTCACGCCGCGAGGAGATAGTATGGATGGCGCGGGCCACCAGCTCCTTGCCTGTCCCTGATTCGCCCGTCACCAGCACGGTTACGTCGGACGAGCGAATCTTGTGCAACTCTTCGACGAGGCTTGTCATACCGGGGCTCGAATGGATGAAGCCGGGCATGGGGCTCGCTCCCGCGATCGCTGTCTGGGGCAGGCCGTCGCCTCTGTTGCGTGCGGCCTCGCGGAAAGCGCACAGGTCGAGTCCCATTTCGGCTACGCGGAGCAATGTGTCAACTGACTCGCCGCCCGCCCGCTCGACCGACGAGCGCGGCGAAACGAGGATCGTGACGGGCGCGGCGTTCGTGACCCGCAAGTGCATCACCGCTGCGTCATGCCTCGCCGCTAGACGCTCTTTGGCTTTTTCCTTGACTGCGGCGGCCCAGGCCTCTGCGAGCCGCTCGCCCTCGCGCGCGGCGTAGCCGTGCGCCACGACAACTCTTTGACGCGAGTCCTCTGCAGGATCCAGTATCAGCACTTTGCGCGCCATCGTCTCGTGGCGAATGAGGGCCGCGAGTTCCCGCAAAAGAAGTTCGCGCGAGGTCAATGCCTCGACCATCCTCAAGATGAATCGTTGCGAGCGCGAAGGCGGCTCGGCCGCAACCTTCTTGGGCGCACCGTGGCCGAGCGCGGCGAGCGAATCCTGGGCGCGCTTGAGGTCAAGACGCGCCCCCAGCTCACCGAAGATGTGTACGGCGGTCGAGAGCGGCTCGGCCGCGCGTTCCGGCTGTGCCGCTGCGTAAGCGCAACCGAGCTCAAAGTATGCTCGGGCGCTCCGGTAGCGGTCGTCGAGTATTTCGTAAATCGAGACGCTGCGGCCGAAGTGATGCGCGGCCAGCATAGCGTTCTCCCGCTCCATAGCGAGCAGGCCGCTTATGCGTTGCGCCTCTCCCGCAATCGCCATGTCGGCGACGGTGTCTTCAATCAAGTCCGACACCTTTCGCAAGAGCGCCGCGCACTCTTCCGGCTCACCATTGCGTAGGTGTGCCTCGGCGAGCAGCAGATTCGACTCGCAGATGGCCTGGCGATCACCAATGCGCTCCGCCAGAGCGAGCGCCTCCCGGCCTATGTCGAGGGCGCGCTCAATATCGCCTGCCGCGAGGTGGCAGCGACCAAGCGTGCGCTTCGCCTGGCCCGCGTACCACTCATTACCATTCTCGGTGGCGAGTTTGACGGCACGCTCAAGCAGACTTCGGGCTTCCTCCAATTGGCCACGGAGCATGCGCAGGTCGGCGAGCGAATCGAGAATCATCGCCACGTGCAAGCTGTGCTCGTCCACCTCGAAGGCGAGTTCGAGCGCGCGCTTGAGCGCCTCGTGAGCACGCTCCCATTTGCCGACGAGCGTGAGGTTGATGCCGAGATTGTTATAGCCGAGCGAAGCGTTGGGCTTGTGTTCCGTCCCCTCGAAGTAGCGGACGGCCTTTTCCAGATATCGTATGCCGTCGTGCGGGCGGCGGAGGAACCAGCACGCGCCTCCCATGTTGGCGTAGATTTTCCCGAGCAGATAGGGCGCGGGATGATTCCCGATGAGCTTGGCCGCCTGCTCTGATTGAGTCAGCGAAGACTCATAGCGACCCTGCAACGTATCGAGGACGGCCAGGCCGCTGTAAACCGCGGCCAGCCCGCGCCAGTCGCCCGTGCGCCGGTAGTGATCCAGAGCTTTCTGCGAATGGTCGCGCGCAATCGCATGTTCGTTGATAGAGCGGTAGACGCGCGCCAGCGCCTCGTAAATCGCGCCGCGCTCGGCGTCGGCGCCTGCCTCCGGAGTGTCGCGCAGGGCCGCGTTCAGGAACGCGATTGCTTTCGGGAAGTCGCCCGTGTAATTGAAGGCGAGGCCGAGTTGCACGCGGACCTGGATGTCGGTTTCCGGGTCGAGATGGCGGCGCGCTTCAGGCTGTTCATACAACTGAATAGCGGCGAGCGAGTCGTTGAAGCGCCCCTCCATTGCCAGGGCTGTCGCCAGCGCGCAGCGCGCCTGGGCCAGAAGGCGCTCATCATGTCGCGCGGACTTGATCAGGCTTGTAAGTTGCGACTGGGCTTCCCGCGAAAGTCCGCGGTCGAGCAGGAGACGCGCCGAATCGAGTTGGCTCGAGGGCGTGGCGCGCGCGGAGGCTGAAGGGTGGGCGGGCGCGCGCGCGCCCTTTCCCCCGCCTGACTGCGCCGGACTAAACTCGCGCCCTTTCTGCGGCGCTTCTTCACCAGGTGTGCGCGAACGCTTCATCTTTCACGGAACTGGTTTGAGAGGAACCACCCGACGTGAGCCATTCAACATCGCCAATCCGGCCTCTCCGCAGCAACGCGGGGTGCTGTGGCGCTGGCAAGCTACCATGTCAGAGTCAAAATGCGAAGCAGCCCGTGGCATTGCCGATTGCCAATTGCCAATTGCCGATTGGCTCTTTGGTCAAACGCCAATTTGCAATCGGAAATCGACCATTGGCAATGTAAGAGACCCACCCGCTACCGCGTGGTGGTTACTGACTTCATGGGACCCTACGCTGTCGATATCCACATCGTTCAAACCGCATCTGGCTTTCATGGCCCGCCACTCACGAGGCGGCTAACTCTTCGTTCGCGCCGCCAGCGCTTCGATCCAGGCGGCGTTCTTCTCTGTAAAGGGCAGAAATGCTTCACGCGGGACCACCGTCTCGATGTGCATATTGTCGTCGGTATTGATGACCGCTCCGGCAACAGCGGGCGCCAGTTGCGTTTCATCGCAAATGAACCACGTCCTGACATCTTGTTCGCTCTTGATTCCCACCCGCGCCAGATCGGCGCCAATGCGCGGCTCGCGCATCCTTTCGCTGACATAAGCCAGCGTCAGGGGCCGGCGACTGCCGAGCAGGATCAGGTCTTTCCCTTTCGTCGCTCCTTCGACGCGAAAGACCATCACGTGCGGAAAAACGCTCTGGTAAGTCGCGAGCACGGAACGCAGACTCTCGGTGGAGAGTTGATAGATCTGAAGCCATTGCACAAACACGCCGTCATCGTTCAAGCGCTCGCGTCCCAGCTCGAAAAACTCTCTGGTAAAAAGATTTGCCACTCCGGGCACCCAGGGATGGCTCGGCTCGCTCACAATCATGTCGTATCGAACCGGATTCACCCGCAGATAAGTTCGCGCATCGTCTATGATCAAGCGAACCCGGGAATCAAACAGCGGATGATTGTTGACGTGTTCAAAGTAACGTGAGGCATAGACGCTGGCCGGTTCAAGCTCCACGCACTCGAGTGAACCAATCGATGATTGCAACACCGAGCCGGCAGTTACGCCCGAGGCAAAGCCTATGATCAGTCCTTTGTTCACTTGCGGAGCGATCAGTACAGGCAACTGGCCCAGCATAACCTGCGTGGGCATGTCGTCGCGATCCGAAGCGTTGGTGCGGCCGTTGATTGCCAGGGACGTAATGCCCCAATCCTTCCGCACGGATACCGTCGCCGTCGGACCTTCGCGGTACATTAGCAGGCGATGCGTCTCAGGACCCAGGTGGGAGGTCGTCTCTTCGTCATCCGGCACGCCACTACGCGACTTCGCCAGCACGCGCACGTAGCTGTCGTACGCGCCGGCGGAAAGATCAGAGAGGTTCAGCCGTGGCGCGAGGACGAAAGCCATCACGATGATCGTAAGAGTTAGTCCAATCGCGAGGGACCGCCGCAGGGCTCTATCGGCGGATTCATGCGATGGTCGATAGGCCCAGAAGGCGATGATGAGCGATAAACTTGTCGCGAAGAGAATTGTAAAACGTGTGCCCGCTTTGGGAATCAGAACGAATGCGGTTGCCAGAGAACCGGCGATAGCTCCCACGGTGTTAATAGCGTAGCTCCGGCCCACGCGGTTGGCCACCGTTTCCCGGCGCGCGCGGGAGGCCCAAACCAGCACCAGCGGCATCACCATTCCCATCAAGATCGCGGGCAGCAGGATCAGCACTGTGGCGGAAAGGATTTGCAAGGTGAGCAGACCCGGCCACGACGCAAGATGGAATTTGAAACCGGTCCTTACCAAAAGGGCGGGTATCGCATTTATGACAATGACGCTCACGAAGAGGCTGGCCGCGGTGAATACCTGAACCCTGAGCAGGCGGCGTCGCAATCGAGCTGAATCTTTGTGACGTGAAATCAGATGCGCCCCTGATGCCAGGCCCAACAGAAAGAGCGCCACCACGATACTGAACGCATAGGTGCTGGAGCCGATCACCATCGTCAGCACGCGCGTCCACGCCACCTGCGTGCTAATGGTTACAAACCCGGAAACGAATGCACAGCCCAGCCAAAAACCTCTCGCGTCATCGGTTGGCAATTGCGCGGTCTCCGAAACCAGGCGCTGATCAGCGTCATCTTCAGTTGTTGAGTAATTCAGACCAGGGCCGGCGTCAGGTGATTGTTTCCAGTCGACCAGGATTGCCGCCAGGCCGATCGCGAGGTTGATTGCAGCGGCGAAATAAATTGTGGCGCGCACGCCAAACGCGGGCAGCAAATAGAACCCCGCGGCAATCGTGCCGGCGATCGCTCCGGATAAATTGAGCATGTAGAAGCGCGTTACCGGCGCCACAGCTTGCTGACGCGACCGTGCCAGGGCCGAAGAGAGTAGCGGCAGCGTCGCTCCCATCAACGCCGTGGGCACGATCAGTACCAGGGAGGAAAGTAGGAACCGCCAGCCGGCAAAGGCATATGATTCGGGGTGAAGTTGCTGCCAGACGAGCGCGTACACACGATCGATGCCGCGAAAGAGTAAGGGAACGAGTAGAGCATAGAGGCCGATTGCGATTTCGATCACGCCATACCACCGCACGGGTCGTTTCGCCTGCGCCCCGAAGCGGCCGGCGAGTGCGCTGCCGATGGCCAGCCCGCCCATGAATGCTGCCAGCACGGCGCTGACGGCGAGGGTTGTCGCCCCGAATACCAGGCCCAGCATCCGGGCCCACAAAACTTCGTAAATCAGCGCCGTCGCGCCCGAGAGAACGAAGCAGATGGCGATAAGGGTGAAACTTCGGCGTGAATAAGCCGGTAGCTGAATGGACTTTGTCGCCCCGTTGGTCGCGGTCATCAAAAGGATTCTCCAAATGAAAGGTTTGCGGAGCGGTGAGGCTTATAAATATATCACGTGCGCAGTGCGCCAGATATTTGCGGGTATCGATCCCGGAACAGCAGTAGTCAGCAGGATGAAAAAGTTGGCGTCGCTTAGGTAGGCTGATGATTCAAGGCTTTGCCATTCGTCATGGGGCCAACGCTCCACTTCTGAATAGCCCGGGCTTGGCTCGACCAGGGCCAGCCGCCGAAGGCAATCGTATAAGTGCTTCTTCCCAACGCCGAAGGCTCCCCGCTGTTCACCGAGCGCCAACCGCACTTCCGCTCGTTCATCTATAAAATGCCGGACCAGCGAAGCGGCCAACACGACCCCCTGTTCAAAACGAATCTTGAAATTCTCCTTGTCTATGTCGTCCAAAAAACGCGTATCGACGGTGATCGTGATTCGCCGTTCGTCCTCGGCGGTGAACTCACGCACGGTCAGACGGCGAACTCGAGCGCTGGCTTTCCAATCAATGTGCCGCAGATCATCCTGCGGTTGGTAGTCACGCAGCGCGAACAGGTCGTGTCCCGCCCCGCGCCTGACGGAGGAGAGATGGCCGGCGTTAAATGGCAGCAGATGCAGCTCGTCGCCAACCGGCTCTGGCTTTGGATAGACGGCTATGTCCACGTCGCGCGCTCGCAGCCGGCGGCGATGACGAAAGAAGCCGAACGGAAAGCGCGTTGAGAGCTCGAATCCGTTGATGAGAACATGCCCGCGTTTGGGAAACATTTGTTCGACCCGCTGTTCCGCGGCGGCCCGATGCGGAACGTAAGTGAAATAGGCCAGATTGCGTTTCCGGAAGCGCCGGCGCGCGCGTTTCCTTTTCCTCTTGTCGTCCACGGGCCCGCGCGCTTCCACCAGAATCGAAAAAGAGGGCAACAAGTGTTTCGCATTGCGCAGCGTGACGATGACCTCGGCCGGCTCTCCCGCGAAGATGTGATCCGGAAAACGCGCTGAAACGATTAGATCACGAAGCGAAGCCCGCGCCCCCATCCACGAGACGAACAAAGTAGAAATCAGGAGTGACAACACCAGGAACAAAAGATTGTTCCCGGTGTTCCAGGCGGCAAAGCCCACGATGACGACGATGCAGAGAAAGATTACTCCACCGGAGGTTACCTCAATCGGGAAATCGATGCGGGTTAACTCCGCAAATGCCGAACGGGTCAAGGAAGGAACGATGAGTATGAGAATCAAACCGGCGAAGACGAGTGAAGCAATGGCAGCGGCGCTTGCCAGCGCGATATTCTGAGAATGACGGGCAAGAAGGGTTATTAAGGCCGCACCCAGGCCGGCCAGGATTAGCAGCGTGGCAAGTATGGCATTGCGCCACTTGCGAAAGGATGAAGGACTCTGAAAGGCCCAAGACGATTTTCCATTTGTCATTTCTCATTTCTCATTTGTCATTGCAGTCCTGGATAGCGCGCTTTTTTAGAGCTCTGTGCAGCCGGCTAGCAATGTTGAATTCAACTTGAAGTGCATCCTCTGACTTGAGTTCAACTTGAAATGCACCCTCCACTTGAATTCATAAATGGAAAATGAGAAATGAGAAATGACAAATGGAAAACCGTCTCTTGGCCTTTCGGAATCGTTCATCCCTCATCCTTCATCCTTCCGCCTTCACCCTTTCACAGCGGCACGCTTACAGTCTTCATGATTTCCCTGAGCACGGCTTCGGCTTCCTCGCTGCGACGCAGGGACGAGGCATACCGCGAGCTTATTACCAGACGGTGGGCGAAGATGGGAATCACTAAACGCTTGATGTCGTCCGGAACGCAATAGCTGCGCTCCTCGGTGAGCGCCAGCGCCTGCGCAGCGCGGAAAAGCGCCAGCGTAGCACGTGGACTGACTCCGAGATCGAGCATCTCGGAGTCACGTGTGGCGGCGACTATACGCATTAAGTAATCGACGATGGCATCATCCACCGAGACTGAGCTGACGCTGCGCTGCAACTCAAGCACATTCGCGGCCGCCATCACCGCGCGGATTGAGTCCAGCGGCTCCGAATGTTCGCGGTCGCGAAGTATCTGCTTCTCATCGTCCTGGCCCGGATAGCCAATACGCAGCCGCAACATGAAGCGATCCAGCTGCGACTCTGGCAGCGGATAGGTGCCGTGATGTTCGATCGGGTTTTGCGTCGCCAGCACGATGAAGGGAGACGGCAGCGCATGCGTGATGCCTTCGACAGTTACCTGCCGCTCGGCCATCGCTTCGAGCAATGCCGATTGCGTCTTGGGAGTGGTGCGATTGATCTCGTCGGCAAGTACAACATTCGCGAAAACGGGACCGGGCTTCCATTCGAAGACGCCGGTAAGTTGATTGTAAACTGAAAGACCAATCACATCGGACGGGAGGAGATCTGAGGTGAACTGGATGCGCTGAAAAACGCAGTCCAGGGCTCTGGCCAGCGCGTGGGCCAGCGTGGTTTTACCTACGCCGGGGACGTCCTCGATCAGCAGATGCCCACCAGCAATGAGGGTAACGATTGCTAGCCTTACGGCCTCGGGCTTGCCCCGAATGACCGTTTCGATTGCGTCCTGCAACAGATCAATCTTCGCGGCTGCAGTGGCTGCGATCAGTTGGGTTTCGCCGTCCGCGGTTTGTAGTCGCCTCATTCAGGTGGTTTCGTCGCGATCGAGTTTCAAGTTCATTCTACATGCTTGGCCCACCTATCGCACGCCGAAAATGGGCAACGCATTTACAATGGTAGATTCTGCGCCGAGAGAGTGGAACATTCTTTAGCCGCTTTCAAGCGGCTTCCCCCCAGGTTACTAGACCGGGCGTTTTACGCCCGGGGTCGGGACGCACCGAAATTCGAAAGCCCGTTTCAACGGGCTTACCTCCGGTGTCTGCGCCCCGCGATGCTAAAGCGGTTGATTGAAGCGCGCTGGAAGCGCGCTAATGATTAGCCTGCTCGACTGACCCAGCGCTAAAAAGCGCTGGTCTATGAACCCTTCGGGAAAGCCGTCTTAAGACGGCTGAAGCCCAGGAACCCTCAGCGCATCTTCCCAAGCGCACCATTACCTGGAACGTACCGCGTCGCGCTTTTCGCTTTCTTAAATTGGGCACGCCAGATCGAGCACCCCGCACCGCCCGCTCAGTGGCAGCCCAGCCGCCCGTGTAGTAAGATTTGCGTATGGAAACGGGTTGCGGGAAAGTTGCCAACCAGCTTTTCGGAACTGTCCGGCCTATGGTTCGTTTATAAGATTGCGAGGAAAGAATTTATGAGACACGAAGACCACAATTATTCGAATGCGCGCGGTTTTACCCTTATCGAGCTGATGATCGTTATTGCCATTATCGGAATTCTGGTCGGCGTGGGCGTCTATGGATGGAAAAAAGCCACCCGCACCGGCAATGAAGCGGCGGCCGCCCAGATGCTGATAAGAATCTCCCAGAACGAGGCGGATTATTACCTTGGCCACCGCGGTGAGTATGGGACTTTCGACCAGTTAATCAAAGACGGGTTTGACGACAGATTTGCCGGTGAGTCTCCACTGGTCAGCGGCTACGTCTTCACTTTGAAGGTGAGGCCACGGTCTGCCACAGAGCCTGCATTCTTTTATGTCAACGCCGATCCGCAGGGCGGAACGGGCCAGCACTTTTATATCGATCCGAACCTCAGCACCATTCGCATGAATCTCGATCAACCGGCAACCGCGAACGACCTGCCATTATCTCGGTAACGCCTTCAGCCCGCTTGGCTCAGCAACACAGGCGACACTCGTCAGTGTGTCGCCTTTTCAATTATTTAAACGTAACAGTGAAATGCGATGTGCTCTTTGTGGGGCCTCCACGTTACATGCCCTGATGGCGGTTGCACGGAGAGCCACGCCCGATGCCAAGTACCGCCTCGGGCTACCCCGGCCACGCTCTTAGCTCTTTCAGCCGACCGCGATCATTCGTTCAACAGCGCGCGCTGCTCTTGAACGAATGTCTTCCGGAATCTCGACTACATGTTGGTTCTTTTGCAGGGACGCCAGTGTGTCTTCCAGCGTAATATGATTCATGTGTGGACAACGCACACTGCATAGCCGGAGCATCTCTTTCTCGGGATTAGCCGCGGCGATGTTCTCACCCATCGAGCATTCCGTCAGCAGCAAATAGCGTGGCGCTTTGGTCTCCTCGACGTACCTGATCATCGCATTCGTACTGCCTGAGTAATCGGAAGCGCTGACCACCTCGGGACTGCATTCAGGATGCGCGAGAATTACGACGTCAGCAAACTGTCTGCGAATATCGTTAATGTCCTGAACAGTAAACTTGTCGTGAACTTCACAGCGGCCGGGCCAACCAATCATTTGATAATCCAATTGCGAGGCACAACCGTTGCGCGGATCTTTAGTTGGAAAGATGATGTGTCGGCCGGTTTCCCTGGCGACGTTCTTTGCCAGATACTCGTCGGGCAAAAAGATCACGGTCTCGGAATTCAGCGATTCAACCACGGCAACCGCATTGGAAGACGTGCAGCACACGTCCGACTCAGCTTTCACGTCAGCGTAGGTATTGACGTAGGTGACAACAGGAACGCCCGGATACTTCCGCTTCAACTCGCGCACGTCCGCGGCGGTGATGCTGGCGGCCAGCGAACAACCAGCTTTCTTTGACGGCAACAAAACGGTTCTGGTGGGATTAAGAATCTTTGCCGTCTCGGCCATGAACCGTACGCCGCAAAACACAATGACGTCTTTGTCTGTCGTCGCCGCGCGGCGCGCCAGGTCGAGTGAGTCGCCAACGTAATCCGGTATTGAATGGAATAGCGCCGGCTCCATGTAGTTGTGGCCCAGAATGACAGCGTTCTTTTCTACTTTGAGCCGGTTGATCGCGACAGCCAGTTCCGCCTTGTACTTCAACTCGAAGTCCGGCACCACATCGCCAAGCATGTCCTGCAATTTGCGGTAAAGCTGAGTAGCTGAAGTTTCGTTGCTTAGTACTGGAATCATTGCTTTCCTTGCTCGCTTCGTAATGCAAAATCTCTTATCTGAGCCAACGCAGGTTGACATCAAACGCTTTCGCGGAATGGGTCAACGCGCCAACGGAAATGTAATCGACACCAGTCTCGGCAATCTCGCGCACATTGTCCAGGCTCACGTCTCCTGATGCTTCTAACTTTGCTCGCCCGGCACCAAGCGCAACCGCCCGACGCAATTCGTCAAGCGACATGTTGTCCAGCAGAATTCGCTCGACACCCAGAGTGAGAGCCTCCACCATTTCTTCGATTGTTCGCGTTTCGATTTCGATTTCCATATTGTGCCCCGCTGCGCGCGCCAGGTCCACCGCTCTGCTCAACGATCCTGCACAGTCGATGTGATTATTTTTGATCAGCAGCATGTCGTACAAACCCAGGCGATGATTGGCGCCGCCACCGTGTTGGACGGCCAGTTTGTCTACGGCTCGCAAGCCGGGTGCGGTTTTCCGCGTGTCGAGAATCGCCGCTTTGGTACCGGCAATCGCGTTGACAAATTTTCGCGTCAACGTCGCAATTCCCGACATGCGGCCGAGAAAGTTGAGCGCGGTCCGTTCCCCGCTTAGGATAGCGCGTGCCGGGCCGTCCAGTTCAAGTAGCGTTTGTCCACGAACTACTTTGGCTCCGTCTGAGAGCGTTGAATTGAAACGCATGTCACAACTTAACAGAAGAAACGCGGCCTGAGCGACAGCCAACCCTGACAAGATGCCGTCCTGTTTAGTGACTATCCGCGCGGCCGCAGGGGCCGCAGAAGGCACAATACTATTTGTAGTCACATCACCCGAGCCGATGTCCTCGCTAAGTGCCCGGCGAACGCAAGCGATGATCTCGTCTCCAAGCTGCATGCTCGCGATAGAGTCAGCCATCTCTTCAGCTGGTCGGAAATTTTGGGGCGTGGAAAAGGCCAAGCTCTAGGATAAGAATTCATGCCGATGAAAGCAACCGCAGAGACTGCTGGATATGAGCTTGCGGAAGATCATTAAAAAATCGCGGCTCGTTCCCAACCGATGAGGCGACGCTTAATTGGTGCCGAGGGCGGTCAACGGATTTAAGTCCCGTGAACCCTGTCCTAACTAATCCTACCAAGTCACACAAACCAGTATATAGCTGTCTAAGCGGTCGTCAAAGTAGGTAGGGTAAATCCTAATCTCACCGTTACCACGACTTCCATCGCCTCACCATAGTAGCCAGGAAGAATCGATGAAGCTCGTAACTTGACTCTGAGTCAGAGCATCAATTGTCCGCCATTCACTTCAATCGTTTCGCCGACGACGTAGCTGGCAGCGTCAGAGGCGAGAAACGCGATCACCTTTGCGCATTCGTGCGGCGTGCCCACCCGACCAAGCGGGATGGTAGCTACAAAATTACGAATCATCTCCGGCGTGGAAAATACCTCGTGAAAAGGCGTATCAACCACACCGGGCGAAATTGCATTCACGCGTACTCCGTATGGTGCGAGTTCCTTCGCCAGCGATTTCGTGAATGTGATGAGGCCGCCCTTGGCGGTGGAGTAGGCGCTCGCTCCGAGTCCGCCGCCGTTTCGGCCGGCAATCGAGGCCAGATTGATGATCGCTCCGGTCTTGCGCTCGATCATTGACGCGGCGACCGCTTGTGAGCAGATCATCGCGCTCGTCAAGTTGAGATTCATGATCTCGTTCCATCGCTCCTCGGTAATTTCAAGAACTTTTTGCCGTTCAATTAACGATCCTGCGTTATTGACCAGAATATCAACCGGCCCAAACTCCTCCGTCGTGCGGTTAACAAGCGCTCGAATCTCATAAGCGTGCCGCACATCGACGCGGATGGCAATTGCTTTTCCGCCTGCCCTGACAATGTCATTACGCACCTGTTCGGCGCCTTGCTGATTGTGGTGATAGCCAATAGCCACCTGTGCGCCCAAATCAGCGAGCACCGTGGCTGTGGCCGCGCCGATTCCAGACGATGCGCCCGTGATTAAAGCAACCTTGCCTGTTAGATCAAGATAGTTCTGCATGTCAGTCCCCTAATTGATTTTCAAACGACAACCGGCGGATTGGTCCGCCGAGCATGAATAGGACCGTCGTGCCGAGCACGGGAAGCAGGCCCGCAACGATAAAAATCGGCGTATAAGAGAAGTGATCGACGACCCATCCCGTGGCTAGAAGATAGAGAATCGATCCGATGCCCGCGCCTACGCCACCGAGCCCGGCCACGGATGCCACCGCCTGCTCGGGAAAGAAATCACTCGGCATGGTTTGCACATTATTGATCCAGCTCTGAAAACCAAACGTCACCAGGGCGATGAAAGCGAGCGCAGCAATCGCGCTGTCGGCCAGGGCAGCCGGAACGCCGGCCAACATGAACAGTGCGCCCATCACAATTACGGCTTTCCGCGCCCGGTCCGCGCTCCAACCACGCGCGATGAAATAACCTGAGATCCAACCCCCAAGCAGACTACCGAAGTCGGCGGCGACATATGGCAGCCACGCAAACAGGCCGATCTGCTTCAGGCTGAAGCCACGCACGTTGAAGAGATAGAGCGGAAGCCAGGTAAGATATAGCCACCAGACCGGATCCGTCAAAAATCGCGACAGCACAATGGCCCACACCTGACGATACTTCAGCAGTTGCAGCCAGCCGATGCGTCGAACGGATGTCGAAGCGCGGCCTTCCTTGATGAGCGCGTACTCCTCAGGAGTGATTGCAGGGTGCCGCTCTGGCGTCTCGTAAAACAGCAGCCACAGCACAAGCCAGACAAACCCAAGTCCGCCGGTAAACAGAAACACCGTCTGCCAGCCAAAGTGCAACTGCAACCAAACGATCAATGGCGGAGCGACGATGAAGCCAACACACACGCCGCTGTTGAAAATACCCATCCCCAGCGCGCGCTGGCGAACGGGAAACCATTCGGCGACTACTTTTGCGGCACCGGGCCAGTTTCCCGCCTCTCCAAGACCGAGCAGAAAACGAAAACAACTCAGGCTGAACAGCCCCCGCGCGAAAGCATGTGCCGAGGCGGCAATGGACCACACGAGTATCGACAACGTGAATCCGCGCCGCGTACCAATGCGGTCATAGAGCTTGCCGGACAAGCCCTGGCTCGCGGTATAGGCAACCAGAAACCACATGGTAATGCTGGCGAACTGGAGATTGGTCAAGCCAAGTTGCGTTGTGATCACCGGCGCCAACACCGAGATCGTGAGCCGATCGATGAAGTTGATGAGCGTGGCCAGAAAGACGAGCCCCACGATCCACCAGCGCAGGCCGCGCACGACGGTTTTCATCGCGATAGGTGTAGCTGGGCAACTATCGGTGTCACTACTGTTCAGCACGCTTTTGCATCGTCAACTTTGCTTTGCATCGAAGTTAGTCGCCGAGAGCAACGCAACCTTCGCAAGTAAAGTTACCTAACAGATCGCTAATGGGCTGTAGACGGCTGAGATGAGTCGGTGCCTGTAGGTTCCGCCAGGTCGGAGGCATACAGCACCGTTGCCGGCCAGACGCGAAATGGCTCGCGTACAGCAGTCATCGCCAGAATACGTACTCGTTCATTATTCGGTAGCCGCAGTTCGCGAACACCCACAGGCAAGTTGATTTGGTACAAGAACAAGTAAGTTGGAATGTAAGGTTGGTTGCCCTCGGGCGCGTGGCGATGCGTCCCGACCCATGCGATCTCATCGCGCTTGAGAAACCCCGGACGGATTTGATCGATACCGTTCACTTTCCCGGTCGCCGGATCGTAACTGACGACGAGATCAGCCTGGATAGCGTCTGCCGTCCATGCTGTTTCAGCCGACTGTGCCCGCCTTGGCGTCATAGGTGCCACGTAGACTTCTCGAAGTTGGCGCGGCTCTTTGAGCCGACTGTCCCATTGCCCGACCGGACCCTGCCACTCACGCACGGTAATCGTCGCGCTCGTGTTAGGCCCGACGCCAATTGTTGCCGGGGCGTCGCCACCGACGGCTGTGGCCAGAACATAAAGACGGTTGTAAGTACCTTGTGGGAGGACGACGGTCTGCCCTCCCGGCACCAGCACGTTCATCGCTCCTGGAGCACTTGAGCCAAATCTAAACGGCACACCATCGAGCTGTAGATCCCGCGGTAACAAGTCGGCCGCGAGCGTCTGCCCCTTACCGTCGAAATCGCCGTCTGCGCGGTTTGTGTCAGTTGAGACTCCATCGAGATTGAACGGAAGATCAATCGTGGCGGAGGCGTGCGCAATCCGCGATGGCGCGCTCCGCCGTTGCAGACGCAAAGCGAAGGTACGTGGTTGATAAGGTTTAAGGTCGACAACCAGGTCGCCGCCCGAAGACGCAAATGGTCCAATCGTCTCTTCAGCCGCGTTAATCTCCCGGATAGTCCGAATCGCCAGAGCGAACTTGATTCGCGCCCGCGCCACCCGGCCATAGAGTTCCTGCAGGCGCAACACGATCTCGTCTGAGTCTTCTGCTTTCTTTAGCGCCTGCACTGCGATCTGACTACTGGTCTCGTCGAGTGACAGGATTGAGAAACTTCGCCCGAGCATGCCGGTGTGGGGCTCCGTCTGAAACGCCACTAGCGGTTGATTGAGCGCGGCGGCACGCGCGGGCACACGGCCAGCGCGCCAGTCACCACGATGCCCGGCAATCGAGTAGACGAACCGATGATGTCCCAGGTCGTTACTGCTTTGATAAGGATAGGCGCGAGCCTTCGCGGTGTGGAGCAGCGTCAAGCGCAGCACATTGTCCGCAGGCTTGTCCCAGCCATACTTGCTGTCGTTGAGGATCGCCGCGCCAAACGAATCGCTTGCATCAGTCAAATCAGCCCATTTCTGCGCCGGCACCTCGTAATGATCTGGGGTGTTGTTTCCGCGCTGGATTGTGCCGAGTCCCAGATCGTAAGTTGCTTTCGGATTCGACGCCGCCAACGGAAACGCCGCTTTGAGCAGGGTGTTTGGCGACCTCCAGTCAACCAGGTTTTCTATATCAACGCGCTCGCCACCATCTGTCAGCAGGACGCGCTGGACGAAAGTCGAGCCCGCCGCTTTCCTGATAATCTCGACAGCTACTCGCACCGGGCCACTCTCAACTACCCGAATTTGCGGCCCGGCCACATATTCACGTGCCGGAGAGTTGACGGTTTCCCACAAAATTCGCCAGGCCGGTTTGTCTGGTGAAGGATCGTTTCGCATCTCCAGGCGGATCGGCGCCTTCAGCAACTGACGTCCCGCCTCCTTATCAAAGATTGACGAAAGATCTCCATTCGAATCGATGTCGACTTTATAACGTGCATTCTCGATTGATGACTGCGTTACCTTCAGCGAAGAACCGACCGGCAGTGGAGACGTACCCGCTATAACCTTAAAGACCTTGAAACCGACTGGCGGCATGTCGGCCAGAAACAGAATGCGGGCTTTGTTACCCTGGCTGTCGAGGAGTTGTGCCGGCACATGGCGTTGCATAGCTTGATCGACCACCTGAACTGCCGCGGGAGCGGGGCCTTCGAATTCTACCGTTGCCTCTACTGTGTCGCGCCGCGCTGTTGACAAAGGGTTATAGATGACGAGCGGAATGCCGGCGCCGCGCGTGTCGAGCACACTGGATATCGCTGCCGTTGAGCTTGCCAGCACACCGGCGAATTGATTTGCCGAAATCAGTTCGTCATTCCAGGAGAACTGATAAGCCTGCGGTATGCACGTGCCCGTCAAGTCATCGTGAAATTGGTGCCACAGCACGCGAATCCATGCTTCGCGTAGACGCTCGCCGGGATACTGAAGGTCCGTCAACAATTCCGCAGTGACCGCCGCACGCTCAGCATCATCAGCGAGCAGCTCGTTCTCACGGTTGAATCGTTTCATCGCCGCTTGCGAGGTATAACAGCCGACGCCATGCGTCTTCATGGTCAGCTCGCCTTCGTACTCGGGTAGCGCTGTCTTCTCTTCTGCCGTCAAGTCAAGCGCCATTTGGTCGGAAGAGGTATTGCGCACTTCGACCTTTCCGTCTTTATTGGCGATCGCTTTTTCGAGCCACTCCACCGACTCACTATCGGGCGCGCCACCGGTATCCCCAGTGCCGAAATAGCGGAATCCGATCTGCCGGCTGTTACCGACCGACGTTAGACGATCACTGGCCCACTTGGGATCGACGGAGATATCGGTGCGGAGCTTTGTCGTGTAGTCGCCGGGATTCAGGGCGGCGACCACCGTGCTTCCATCGACGCCCTTCCAGCGGCCAATCGAAAATGGAATTCCATAAGATGATCCCCAGGTCAGCTTTTGCGTCGAAAAAGCCGAGAGACCAGAATGGGCCGCAATCGAAGGTAAGGCGAAACCAAAGCCGAAACAATCAGGCAGATAGACATCATGGCTTACGAGTCCAAACTCGCGCCGGAAGAAACGCTTTCCATAGAGCGCCTGCCGCATTAGAGATTCCGGTGAAGGTACGTTCACATCAACGGCATTGATCCAGGATCCGGATACTCGCCAGCGTCCCTGAGCGACGTACTTCTGGACCATGGGCCATGCTTCAGGATAGTACTCTTTGAACCACATGTAATGGATAGCGCCTTCATAGTTGAATGTGTAGTGCGGGTATTGCTCGAAGCGCTTAAAGTTCTCGAAGAATGTATTAGGCACAAACTCGCGAATCGAGTCTTGCACGGTCCAGTTCCATTGTGAGTCAAGGTGCGATGTCGCCACGACATAGAGCACAGGCTTCGCGTCTGGACGGGCTGGCTGGCTTTGTGTGTCCCGCAGGCCCGCGCTCACGATAATTAAGATAGCCAACAACCAGCCACGCTTAATCACTTTTTCTCTGCGCATATTTCGCATAGCTATCTATCCCGCGGTGAATACTCTTCGGTGAATACCCGCCTTGTCCTTGCTTACATTCGTTCGCAATTGCCGTGCAGATGTGATTCCGCGCCAACTATGCTGAAGTTTCCACTTGCAGACCCAATTCCCTGGCCACATGGGTCAACACCGTGTTCGCGTCCTGGGCGACCAACAGTTGGTCACGAAACTCCTTGTCCATCAGCTTCCGCGCTAGCCTGGCGAACACCTGCATGTGTTTATTGGCCGCCGTGGCGGACTCGCGCAGCGCCATCAGGATCACCACCTGCACTGGCTGCCCGTCGAGTGAGTCCCACTCGACAGGTCGTCTGAGCTTGAGTATGCCAATTGAGTCGCAGCTTACAGCACTTGTCTTGCAATGTGGAATAGCGAAGCCATAACCCACTCCCGTTGAGTATGTAGCCTCGCGGGCGTGAACGGCATCTTCCAGGAGCTCGCGATCTTCAGTCCGCCCCGCTACGTAGAGCGCGTCTATGATCTGCCTGATAACTTCTTCCTTGCTCTCGCTCTCGTCATTCAGAATAACAAGTTCAAGATCCAACAAAGGCAGTTCTGCTTCCGTCGGTTGGGAACGCTCCAAAACGTTGTCAGGCTGCTCAACTTGCCGGCAGTCGATGGTTCGTGAGAGGAATTGCTCACAGGCGGTTGCGGAAAGTCTGGTGATCTTTTGCTTGAGGGCCGGAATCCGGGAGGCTGTCACGCTGATCTCATCCAGTCCCAATCCCACCAGGAGCGGTAGCTGGCGAATATCGCCCGCCATCTCGCCGCACATTCCGACCCACTTCCCGGCTTCGTGAACTCTGTCCACGATCTGTTTGAGAAAGCGCACGAATCCCGGATGTCCCACGCTCGAGAGCTTGGCTACTCTGGCATTGTCCCGATCCATGGCCAGAAAATACTGGCACAAGTCGTTTGTCCCGATGCTGAAGAAATCGACCTCGGCGCATAACTCAGCAAGTATGAAAGCGACCGAGGGTACCTCGATCATAATTCCTATCGGCATGGCCGCATCAAAATCGATCTGTTGGCCCTTTAGTTCGTCCTGGACCTCAGCGACCCACTGCTTGAAACTAAGAACTTCCTCGATCGACGAGACCATCGGGATCAACATCTGAAGGCGGCCGTATGCTGAGGCGCGGAGAATCGAGCGCAATTGTGTCCGAATTAGGTCCTGATGCTCTGGATAAATACGCACACCACGGTATCCCAGAAACGGATTGGTCTCACGCGGCAGTTTCAGATAGGGCGCAGGTTTGTCACCACCAATATCAAATGTGCGGATAATCACCGAGCGGCCCGCCGCGTGGCGGGCCGCTCGGAGGTAAACCGCAACCTGCTCTTCCTCCGATGGCGCAGTCTCGCGTCCCACATACAGAAATTCAGTCCGAAAAAGACCGATGGCGTCCGCGCCCCGCTCAAATGCTGGAATGAGTTCCTCCGCCGAGGAGACATTAGCAGCCACTTCCAACCTGCGACCGTCTGCGGTGATCGCAGGACCAAGTGAGTGTCGCTCCAGCGCGCTCAGCCGCCGCCGCAGCGTATTCAGTTCCCGCGCGTAGAACCTTCTTACCGGAGGCGTCAGCTCGGCGACAACCAATCCTCTATTCGCGTCAACGATGACCTCCTGACCCGACAATAGAATTAGAGACGCATCCTTCACTGCGACCAGAGTCGGTATATCGAGTGAGCTTGCCAGGATGATTGTGTGCGAAGTTGCCGCTGCACTCTCCAGCACCAGCGCCGTTAGCCACCTTCGTTCGAACCCTAGCAACTGTTGCGGTGTGAGAATGTCCGCCACGACGACCGAAGGCTCGCTGAGTTCGAGGGCGGCGGGACGAAATTGCGTGCCATTGATCTCTTCGGCCAACTGGAGGCAGAGGTCCTGTATGTCGAGAGCCCGCTCCCGTATGTACAGGCTCTCAGACTGCCGCAAGCACTCGGAGAAAAATTGACCAGCCTCCTCCACTGCCCGATCCGCCGGTAGGCCTTGGGCGATTAACTCCGATAGCTTCTCTTTAAGAGTAATGTCGCCCAGCATGGCGAGATGTGCCTTGAGGACAGCTGACTCAGTGGTGGATACCCGCATGAGTAGCATCGCCTCGATCCGGGCGCGAACCGCTGCGATGGCCCCGTCCACCTGCTCTTGTTCTCGCCACGACTCCGCCGCCGTCTCGGTGCTCGATTCGCGGGGCGCGACTAGATCGCCGGCCACCAAAACCTTTCCTTGTCCAATGCCCCGGCTGAGGCTCAGTCCGAAGTAACAGTTAACTCCAGCCAACTTTAATGCGCGTGGCAGCATTCCGCTGCATCTGTCTGTAGCAATTTCCGTCAACGGCTCGTCACACGCGGGCAGATCATGCTCAACGAACCGCCGCAGCGCCGCACAGGCCTCCTTATCATCCATCCCGCTCACGCGGAATTGGCACTCATCCCCTTTCCTGATGTCAGCAGCAATGAGCGACAACACACTTTTACCGTTCGCCACGGAGCCACTACGCAAGTTCATCAGGCTGCAATCAGCAACAAAACGATTCGCCACCGCCGCCATATTGCTAGCCGGTCGGGCATGGAACCCATTCGCCAACGGGCACACGAAGGTGAACTCCAACGCCTCGCAAACTTGATGCATCCTCAACCCTGTACCTTCTGAAAAATACCCACCGGGTTTTTGATTGCCTCCTGCACGGGAACCTGGATGATTTTGACATCGTGGAATCGCTCGCGCTTTTCCACTTCGATGTCCACCGCGAAGATGGCAACCTGCGCCTGCCGGATGTCGCTATCAGACAACTCGTTTTCGATTCCCATGGCCCCTTGCGTCTCAACCTTGATGTCGTGACCCAAAGCCCTCGCAGTTTTCTCCAACTGTTCGGCTGCCATATACGTGTGGGCGATGCCAGTTGGACACGCTGTGACAGCGACGATTCTCATTTAGCTTTTCCTTCTGCTGGCTCCGTTTTTCTTCTGGCCCAAAACTTCAAAAGATTGATCGAAAAGGCGGTGACGATGGTCCCGGCCACAATAGCGATCACGTAAACAAGCCTATGATCCACTACAGGCAGGACGATAGGGCCCCCATGCGGCGCATGGTCCCCGACTCCGCCCAGCATGGCAATCGTCGATGCCACCATGGAGCCGAGCACGATCGCAGGGATGACACGCAGGGGATCGCCGGCAGCAAAAGGAATCGCACCCTCAGTGATACCGATAAGCCCCATCGCCAGGCCCGCGATACCCGCTTCCTGTTCCTCCACGCTCCAGAGTTTCTTTCGCAGCAGCGTTGCCAGACCCAAGCCTAATGGCGGAGTACAGATAGCTGCCGCACACGCACCCATAATGAGGTAGTTGCCTTCGCCGATCATGGCGGCCCCGAAGAAAAAGGCAGTCTTGTTAATTGGGCCGCCCATGTCAAAGGCGATCATGGCCCCCAAAACCAGGGCAAGGAGTACGCTGTTTCCGTCGCTCATTGCTCTGAGGCCCGCACCCGCCAGAGTCATCAAGTTTGCAATCGGCACGCCCACCAGTTTGAGGACGACCACGCCAACGATGAGCGATGAGATGATCGGAATGATCAGGATTGGCATGATTGGCCGGACGTGTTTGGAGACGGGGATCTTTTTAAGGAGTTGCACCACGTAACCCGCCAGCAGTCCTGTCAACAGCGCGCCCAGAAAGCCTGCCTTGACCTGGCCCGAGAGGTAGCCGCCGATGAAGCCGGGAACCAGGCCGGGCTTCCCCGCTATTGAATAAGCGATGTAGCCCGCCAGCACAGGCAACATCAGAGTAAACGCAGTTGACCCGATGTCGAGGATGAGCTTCAGCGTGCTGGATTGAGAGAAGTCCGGTCCCGTAGGCGTCATCGGCACGAACGCAATGCCGAAAGCGATCAGAATGCCGCCGCAGGCGATGAAGGGGATGGCAAACGAGACTCCAGTCAACAAGTGCTGTCGCAACTTCTTGATCTCTTCAATCATTATGTCCCTGGCTCCAACTACTCATAGAGAAAACCTGCTGGCGCCGTGTCATCATTGTTATTCCTTGCCACCGACATCGCCATGATCCGAATCCTGTCATTGTTCGGCAGGATCAGTGATGTCGTGCCTTTGGGCAGGTCGAGGCGATATTTGAACAGGTAACAGAGGATGTATGGCTCATTTCCTGCCGGCGAATGCCTGTGCGTGCCAACCCAGGCGATGTCATCACGTTTGACAAAGGCGGGCCTCAGGTTTTCCAGACCTTCAATCTTCCCGTCTGCCGTAAGCTTCAAAACAGACTGGCTCTGGATTACTTCGGGGGACCAGGAACCGTTGTAGGGAATTGGTGTAATAAAAACTTCTCGGATAAGACGGTCGTCAATCAAGCGGCTGTCCCATTGCCCGATCACTCCATTCCATTCTTGCACCTTCAACTCAGTGGTCTGAGATTTTCCATTTCTGGTTTGGAGCGTAAGAGTACCCGTAGTGTCACCGCCAATCGCGGTAGCAAGGATGTAGAGGCGATTGTTGTCACCCGCCGGAAGCTTTATCTGCTGTCCCTTGCAGGCAACAACATTTTTCGCGCCGTTTCCGCTCTCGCCAAGCTTGAATGCGATCCCCTCCAGCTCCAGAGTCATCGGGAGTAGTTCGCCCGGTATGGTTCTGCCCTTCCCATCAAAGTCACCGTCGCCGCGATCAGAATCCGACGAAACCCCATCTACATCGAAAGGAAGCGCGACCGGCTTACTTCTCGGCGGGTCGATTCTGTTTCTTTGAGGCGCTCCGCCAAGTTTCAGAGCGAATGAACGCGGTTGATATGCATTCAGGTCCGCTATCAATTTGCCCCCTTTGATTTCAATAGTGCCCAAAGCTTCTTCGGCCGCATTGATCTCTCTAGCTGATAGGATGGGCGCCTTCATGGAAATTTGAATGCCGCGCGCGGACCTGCCGTAGAGTTCCTGCAAACGCAGCACAATCTCGTCGGAATCCTCCGCTTTTTTGAACGCGCGCACGGCGACCTGGTCCGTACTGACCCGCAGCATCGAAAAAGATTTTCCTAAATTGCCGGCGTGCGCTTTCGTTTGAAAGGCAATCAGCGGTTGATTGAGTCGTGCGGCGCGAATCGGAATCTGCCCTTCGCGCCAATCGTGCTTGTGTCCTGCAATAGCATAGACGAAATGATGATGGCCGATATCATTCGTGCCTTGATGTACAAACGTCTTCCTGGTTGACGTGGCCGGCACCGACGTCAAGTCCGGAGCCGGTGTGTGAATGAGCGTCAGACGAAGAACGTTGTCCGTCTGTTTGTCCCAGCCATATTTGGAATTGTTCAGGATTGCGGTGCCGAATGTGCCGCTCGCATCGGTTATGTCGGCCCATTCATGTGCTGGTACTTCGTAGAGATTCGGGGTGGCATTCCCGCGTTCGATAGTACCTAAGCCAAGATCGAATGTCGCCTTTGAATTGGACGCGGCCATCGGGAACGACGCTTTGAGAAGTGTTCCCGCGGTCTTCCAGTCAACACGCGTGTCGAACTCAAGCCGGTCACCACCTTCCGTCAGGTTGATACGTTGAACGAAAGTAGAACCTTCCGCTGAACGGGTCACTTCCAAGGCGACGCGCACTGCACCTTTCTCAACTACTCTGACTTGAGAACCAGTCACATAAGCGCGTGGCGGTTTGCTAACCGTTTTCCATTGAATCTCCCATGCCGGCCACTCCTCGGATCGGTCATTGAGCAGTTCTAATCGGGCAGGAGCTTTCAGTAGTTCAACGCCTATTTCTTTGTCTACGATACTGGCTACATCACCGTTTGCATCCAGCTTGACGCGATAGCGAGCATTCTCCAGACTTCTTTCTGTGACCGCCAAACTGCCCTTAATCGCGCTGGGCGCATCGGCCGGGCGCACATCAAAGACCTTGAATCCAACCGATGGAACTTCCGCCAAAACGAGAATTTTCATCGCGTCTCCGTCGGCAGAGATCACCTGTGAGGGAACCTCTCTGTTGTTCGTAGGATCGAATACGCGCACCGCGTTGGGTCTTTGCTTCTCGAAATGGACTGTTGCTTCCACTGCATCTCTACGGCCCATAGCCAGCGGGTTGTAGATCACCAAAGGGACGCCTTTCACCCGTGTGTCCAAGCCAGTCGCAATCGCGCCAGTAGCATCTGACGTGATGCGCGAAAACTGATTCAGAGAGATCAGTTCGTCATTCCACGAGAATAGGTACGCCTGCGGGATGCAGGTGCCGGTCAGGTCGTCATGGAACTGATGCCAAAGAACGCGCGTCCACGCGTTACGCAATCTGTCGCCCGGGTAGGGCGAGCCACCCAGCCACTCCGCAGCGACGCTTGCGCGCTCGGCCGCGTCCGCTAGTTGTTCGTTTCTGCGGTTCCAATTTTTCATGGCAGCTTGCGAGGTGTAACAGCCAACGCCATGGGTCTTCATCACCAACTCGCCTTTATAAACTGGTAGAGCGGCGTAGTCGTCGGCACTTAAATCCTGGGCCAACTGATCGGCCGAAGTATTCAAAACACGGGCGTCCGCATGAGTGTTGGTCAGAGCTCTCTCAACCCATTGGACCGAAGTCGCGTCGGGAGCACCGCCCATGTCACCAACACCGAAATACCTGAATCCTACTTCCTTGCCGTTGCCAAGATGGGTGAGGTCGCTGTTCCACTTCTGGTCGGTTGAGACATCTGATCTCACCTCTTGGACGTAATTTCCACCTCGCAAGGCCGCCACTACGGACGAGCCGTCTACGCCTTCCCAGCGTCCGACCGCAAATGGGGCCGGAATGAAACTCCCCCAGCGAAGTTTCTGAGTGGAGAAAGACATTAGACCCGAATGCCTGGCAATTGACGGTAGCGAATACGGAAACCCGAAGCTATCGGGAAGGTAAACATCGCGACTCACAGTGCCGAACTCTCTTCGGAAAAATCTTTTGCCGTAAAGCGCTTGTCGCATGAGCGATTCCGATGAGGGGACGTTGGGATCAATGGCATTGATCCACGACCCGGCGAGCTTCCACCGGCCCTTAGCTACATAGTCTTGCAGGGTGGGCCACGCTTCCGGATGGTATTCCTGGAAGAACATGTAGTGGATGACACCCTCGAAATTGAATTTGTAGTTGGGAAACTGCTCGAAGAGTTTGAAGTTGTCAAAGAACGTCCGCGGGACGTACTCGCGAATGGTGTCCTGGACGGTCCAGTTCCACTGCGTGTCTATGTGCGAGTTGGAAACGAGATAGAGAGTCGGCTTATTGTCTAGTGACCACAGCGGCTGAAATACCGGCCTATCAAATACGAACGAAGAGCCCGTCGCGCGTGTTTTTATCGCAGTGTTAGGGCTTGCCGTCGCATCGAACCCCCGCGCTGGGGTCGTCATTATTGCTATGCCACCTATGACAAGGATCAGATGCAGTAGATTGAAGTGCTTCATACCCGTTTTCTCCCGAGAGAAACCTTCGTTCGGACCATTCCGTTGCCAACGCTTCAGTGATAGCTCACCAAAGCCTCACGACTGCGCGCACCTTTGCAGAAGACGGCATTTTCATCTTTGACCGGCAGCTACGATCTTGCTCCTTCTAGAAGGATAACCGCAGCCCAAACTGAATCTGCCGCGGGTTGGTGCCGGTGATGATCTTTCCGTAGTTATTATCGTTGACGTTGCCTACTGGTTCGCCGTATCGGGGATGGTTGAGAGCGTTAAAGAATTCCGCCCTGAATTGCATATTCA
>DASXRU010000268.1:0-22242 GCA_036506395.1 Pyrinomonadaceae bacterium
GATATCGTGAAGCTGCCGCAACACACGAATCAGAGAACGCTGATTGACAACAAGGAACTTCAGGAGCGTCTCAGTAAACTTAAACAAGTCCCCTCGGAGTTTTTCCGAGTGGACATCGGAGAGGGTGTGCAACTTGACGGCTGGATGATGAAACCGCCTGACTTCGATCCGGGCAAGCGCTATCCGGTGCTCTTTTATGTTTACGGCGAACCCTGGGGTCAGACTGTGCTCGACGGCTGGGGCGGGACCACCTTGATGTGGCACAAGATGCTGGCGCAGCAGGGCTACATCGTGATGAGCGTGGACAATCGCGGCACGCCGGCTCCCCGCGGAAGGGCCTGGCGCAAGGTGATCTATCGGCGGATGGGAGTAGTGAATTCCGGCGACCAGGCCAATGCCGTCAGGGCCATTATCAAATGGCCCTTTGTTGATGCGGCGCGCGTCGGCATCTGGGGCTGGAGCGGAGGAGGATCTTCAAGCCTCAATGCGATTTTCCGTTACCCGGATCTTTACCGCATGGCAATGGCGGTGGCGCCGGTCCCTGATCTTCGTTACTACGATACGATCTACCAGGAGCGTTACTGCCGGCGGCCCCAGGACAATCCTGAGGAATACAAGCAAAGCTCGCCAATCACATTTGCCGGCCAGTTGAAAGGGCAATTGCTGGTGGTGCACGGCACGGGCGACGACAATGTTCACTATCAGGGAACTGAAGCTCTGGTCAACGCGCTGGTGGCAGCCAACAAACCCTTCACGATAATGCCTTATCCGAATCGTTCACATGGTATCTACGAAGGCCGCGGCACAACCCGTCACCTTTACGGGTTGCTGACGCGTTTCCTCAATGAAAAACTTCCTGCCGGACCGCGCGTTCCCTAACGCTTGGAACTGGTCCTTAGTCTGGATATAATCGCGCCCATGAAAACACTCCTGAAACACTTCTTCGCCATTCTTCTGACTTTTCTGTTTGCGGTTTCACCAGCCCTGGCCACCTGTGGAGGCGGCGGTGGCGGTGGCGGCGGTGGCATGGCCGGCGGCAGCGGCACTGGCGGCGGCGGCGGTGGAGCTCCCACGGTCTATTACGTGCCCTGGAAACTTCGCAAGCCAACGGATCCCCCGGCCGCGGGGCTAGTCCTCTATTGGTTCCCAGCCTCAATGGACGAGCTGAAGAATTCGAGCTTGCGTGAATCGCGCGTGCTGTCTCTCTACGCTTCGCAATGCATCTCCATGGAACTGGCGGACGGCAAGACGCCGAACGCCCCAAAGCTATTAGGCGAATCCCAGCCGCCTGTCGCGGTGCTGGCCACATCTGATGGCACGCCCGTCAGCAAGCTCGAGAACAAAAACGGCAAGCTAAAGGTCGCCGAAGTAGAAAAGCTCGTGGAGAGTGAAGTCAAACAACGCGAGAGCGCGCTCGATGAGCACTTGAAAGAGGCGAAGGCCAAAGCGACGGCCGGCGACAACGCATCCGCGATCAAGCTTTATCAGTCGGTTGCCGGCGAGAAGTGCATGTTCCCCAAGAAAGCAAAGGAAGCTGCCAAAGAGTTGAAGAAACTTGGAGTCGCTGAGATTGCCGCCATCCCCGGTGTTCCCGTCTTTGAGGCAAAGGCGAGCGAGCGCATAGAACAAACGATGCGTCGCGGCCTGGTGGCGGAACTCGATGGCAGGTATGTGGCCGCTGACAAGCTTTACAATCAGGCGCATTTGATGGATCCGGCCGACCCCACGCCGTTGCGTTACCTCGGCGAAAACTATCGCCACAACATCGGCGATTGGGACAAAGCCCGCACAACATTTGAAACCATTCTGAATATGCCGGCTGATCCTTTGTCTCGCGCGGTGGCGTTGCATGGCCTGGGCAAGATGACCATTCATGAAGGTGAGTTCAAAAAAGGTTTGGGGCTGATGGAGCAGTCCGTCGCCGAATATCCTTTGGCACTGGCGTACCGCAACCTCGCCGTCTACTGGAATTCCGAACATGACTTCGTGAAAGGTGCCGAGTACACCAAGTTAGCTCTGGCGATGGATCCGAAAGATCCTTACAACCTGGTTTTCGCAGCGGTCTTCATGTCAGCTAACGGCCGCGGCGACGAAGCTTTGAAAATCGCGCGCGAAAACGTGAGCCTTCTTCCCGCGTCATATAACCTGGCGGGCATTTACGCGCAGAACGGCCAGCGGGAAAAAGCACTGGCGCTGCTCAGGCGTCACTTCTTCCAATACGAGCGCTACGAGGCAGTGCGCGCCAAGGAAATGATGGAGGCACGTGTTGACGTAGTTTTTGATTCGTTGCGTGAAGATAAGGCTTTTATCGCACTCACCAGCGGCGCTGACGGCAAACTGCCGATGCCCATGAAAGCCATGGGCCTGCGCTAAGTGACGAAGAGGTAAATTGCAAAACCCGTAATCCGCGTTTGAATCTGGCCCGAAAATAGCACTTCAAATCTCGATGCGACTGCCCGCTCAGCACGCAAGCTACCGGCGTGCTTCGCAAACTAACAGTTTGCGTTACCAATAATTCACAACGGAGCCCGACTTGTCGCAGAATTCACTAACCTCGACCAACGCCGCAGGCCGTGCCGGCGCCGACTCGGTTCATGGTTACCAGATCTGGCAAGTGATCCTGGCTTCCGCCGTTGGGACCATGATCGAGTGGTACGACTTCTATATCTTCGGCAGCCTGGCC
Source organism: Pyrinomonadaceae bacterium (assembly GCA_036506395.1). Lineage (GTDB taxonomy): Bacteria > Acidobacteriota > Blastocatellia > Pyrinomonadales > Pyrinomonadaceae > DASXRU01. Next base: position 2,684 of record DASXRU010000268.1, read on the forward strand.
ATTGTCATCTCGCCGCTCTTCTACCCCAGCGGCAATAATACGCTGGCCCTTATCGCCTATCTTTCCACGTTCGCGGTGGGCTTCGTCGTCCGTCCCTTCGGCGCCCTCTTCTTCGGACGCATCGGTGATCTGGTCGGACGCAAATACGCTTTCCTGGTGACCCTGTTAATCATGGGAGGCGCTACGGCATTGATTGGTTTCCTGCCCACCTACGCCACTATCGGGATATTCGCGCCGATAATACTTCTGCTGATTCGCATACTGCAGGGCCTTGCCCTGGGTGGCGAATATGGCGGCGCCGCCGTTTACGTGGCCGAGCATGTGCCTGATGAAAAGCGCGGTTTCTACACCAGTTTCATTCAGATCACGGCAACGCTTGGTCTCTTCCTATCGCTGCTCGTCGTTCTTTTCGTGCAGAACTCGATGAGCAAAGAGGCCTTTAGCTCCTGGGGCTGGCGCATTCCATTCGTAATTTCGATCTTTCTGGTCGGCATCTCGCTCTACATCAGGCTGCGCATGAAAGAGTCCCCCATCTTCAGACAAATCAAAAGCGCCGGCATGACGTCGGTGCAGCCCCTGAAAGAGGCATTCACGAGATGGGTGAACCTTAGGCGGGTCCTGATCTCGCTCTTTGGCGCCACGGCAGGTCAAGGCGTTGTTTGGTACACGGGCCAGTTCTATGCCCTGTTCTACCTGCAAACAATTCTGAAGGTGAACGGGCGCTCAGCCAACTACATCGTGGCCGTTGCGCTTTTACTCGGCATGCCGTTGTTTGTGTTCTTCGGCGCGCTTTCGGATCGAATTGGGCGCAAGTGGATCATGATGTCCGGATGTCTGCTGGCCGCAGTTCTCTATATACCTATCTACAAAGCGATGCAGCTGGCGGCCGGCTCCAATGTGATGACCGCGGTGTCGCAGCGAAATGCGGTCACAGGCGCCATCAATTTGACGCCGCAGTCTTTTGTAAACGGCGCGTTGCAGCCTGCTAAAGAGGTGCTGCCTTATACAGACTTCAGCGCCTTCATCGGCTCTCCCATCGCCTGGAAATTAATCTTGTTGGTGTTTGTGCAGGTTATCTTCGTGACGATGGTTTACGGGCCCATCGCAGCCTATTTGGTTGAGGCCTTCCCGGCAAAGATCAGATACACGTCACTCTCTTTGCCCTATCACATCGGCAACGGCGTCTTCGGTGGGTTGCTGCCGCTAATCGGGCTGGCCGTCATTGCGCAAACGGGCAATATCTATGCTGGTTTGTACTACCCGATCATAGTCGCGAGCATAACGTTCGTCGTCGGTTCACTGCTACTAAAGGAAACCAGGCACACACTGATCTGGAGTGAACTGGAAAGAATGCCCGGTGTAGAATGAGCCCACGGAAACCAGGGACAGGGAGATGGGGAGAAAGGGAGACGGGGCGCAAGCTCTTTTTTCTCCCCGTCACCCCGTCACCCCGTCGCTTCGTCTCGTCATCCTGCTCCCGATGAAGATTACATACTTCCGCACGCGAACTGATCTTCGCAAGTGGTTTGCCAAGCATCACGCCGCGGAACAGGAGCTTTGGGTCGGCTACTTTAAGAAAGGCTCAGGCAAGCCAAGTATTACCTGGCCAGAGTCTGTCGATGAAGCGCTTTGCGTTGGGTGGATTGACGGTATTCGCAAAAGCGTCGATGAAGAACGCTACACTATCCGCTTCACGCCCCGAAAGCGCTCCAGCATCTGGAGCGCCGTCAATATCAAGCGCGCTCGGGAACTCAAGCGCCAGGGATTGATGCAGGCGTCTGGCCTCGAAGCATTCAAAGCGCGCCGCGAATACAAGTCCGGCATTTATTCATACGAGCAGCGGAGCGCGGAGCTTCCTGAGCCATACAGCACTCAGCTTAAGAAGAACAAAGCCGCGTGGAAGTTTTTTGAATCACAACCTCCCGGATACCGCAAACAAATGAGCTGGTGGGTGGTCAGCGCGAAAACAGAAGAGACGAGATCCAAGCGCCTAAAGAAACTGATCGAAGAGTCGGGCGCTGGACGAAGGATCTGACGAAACACTTGGAACTCCTCGTAGAATACTTGCAGTCAGGAAGGGAGCATGCCCCCGCTTCTTTAGTTCGTAGTCCGTGTCGGAGACCGAGCTAAATTCAAGAGCGGGGGCAGGCCCCCTTCCTGACTGCAAGTGTTCAAAGATGCAAACTCTTTCGTCAGGCACGACATACCAGAGCTTAGACCCGGCGCTTCGCAAGGAGATTCGCATGTCAGCAAAGGCACTGAGTCCGGAAAAGGAAATAATTAAAGCCGCGAAGTCAGGTGCTGCGTTACGAGTGAAGGAACTCCTGGAACTAGATGCCTCTCTTATCTCGGCCAGGGATTCGGACGGCTCGACTCCACTGCACTGCGCCACCTGGAAGGGGCATCAAGGCGTGGTTGAAGTACTGCTCAGCCACGGCGCCGATGTTAACGCCAGGAACAATAATGAGCACTGGGGTACTACTCCGTTGCATGCAGCGGCGCATGCCAATCAACGAGCCATCGCCGAATTACTGATCGCACATGGCGCTGATGTCCACGCCACCAATCTCAACGGCAGGACTCCGCTGGCGGAAACTGAATTTCACAAGGCCAAACCCGTGGCAAATCTCTTGAAGCAGCACGGGGCGCTGGGTGAGTCCTAGGCGCAAGCCGTCATGATCACCAATAATCATCCCTTGACCCATGTCAGATCTTCGGAAACAATTGGATTGGAGGGCCTCGTATGACAGAAATTCAATATGTCTCAGATGAGAGCGGCAATCCGATCAGCGTTATCGTGCCGATCGAATTATGGCGTGAGATTGAATCTGAAAAAGAGACTGCCTACCTGCTGAAGAGCGAGAATATGAAGCGTCGCCTTCTGGAAGCAAAGGAGCGTGACAGCGGAATTCCATTTGAGGAAGCCCGTGAGAAGCTTGGAATTTGATATTGCCGCCTTCGAGGATTTGGCATGGTGGATTCAGCAAGACCGCAGCAAGGCATTGCGTGTTGTCAATCTAATCAGAGATGTGGAGCGCGACCCATTTAAAGGAATCGGCAAGCCCGAGCCCTTGAAGCATGAATTCAAGGGCTGCTGGTCCCGCCGGATAGATCAGGAACATCGTCTCGTTTACCAGGTTACGGAGACGAAAATCAGAATCCTCGCGTGCCGGTATCACTATTGAATGTCCTCCTGGGCCGAGTAACCATACGTGACCTCCCTCCGGATGGAGCTTCTTCGATGAGGTGACTTGCCTCCCTTATAGCCGTACTGAAACCTCCGTTACTTTTCCAGCGTAGTTACTAAATCAAAAGGGTTCCGCTGTTCGTTTGCGAGCGGCGCGGGTTTCAGACACAAACGATACTTCCATTGATCGACACCGCACATGCCTTTTCTCGAAGCACTCAAGCTGGCGCTCTCCGCAATACTCGGGCACAAGCTGCGCTCGTTTCTGACGCTGCTGGGCGTCATCTTCGGGGTGGCAACAGTGATTGTCGTCGTTTCTCTGGTGGAAGGCTTCAACGCCTACGTTGATGAGAAGATTGCCAACATCGGGACGAATGCTTTTGCTGTCCGGAAATATTCCATCGACGACTTCTCGAGCGTGGAAGCGCTGAACGCAGCCCGGCGACGCAATAAGAACCTGACGCTCGAAGACGTCGATGCCCTGCGCGCCCGCGGCAACGCAATTCGCGAAGTGGGGGCGAAGGCCGATACTGCCGGGGACGTGAAGCATGGCGCCACCAGCCTCCTTCGCATACACATCAGCGCGACCACACCAAATATCGCCGACATCGAGCGCATCGAAGCGGGCGCGGGCCGTTACTTCAATAAAAGTGAGGACGACGGGCGGCGCAACGTCTGCTTCATCGGCGCGGATGTGGCCGACAAGCTGTTTCCTACTGCGGAACCCCTGGGCCAGACGATTCGCATCGACGGCCGGGCCTTTGAAGTTATCGGAGTAGGCAAAGCGCTCGGCTCCGTCTTTGGCCAACCGCGCGACATGTACGTCGCCGTTCCGCTTTCCACTTTTCTCGCGTTCTATGGCTCGCGAAGATCGCTCAGTGTCAGTGTCACCTCAACCAGTGAACAAACCTATCAGGACGCCATCGATGATGCGCGCGTTGCCATGCGCCTGCGCCGCAGACTGGCGCCAAACGAGAAGGACAACTTCGGCATCATCACGCCGAGCGCCATCAACGAACTGCGCGACAAGATTTTTGGCACGATTCAAATTGCCGCCATCGGCGTGACGTCCATCTCCCTGGTAGTGGGAGGCATTGTCATCATGAACATCATGCTGGTAAGCGTAACGGAGCGCACCAAGGAGATTGGCATCCGTAAAAGTATCGGAGCGCGGCGCAGCGACATCCTCAAACAGTTTCTGGCGGAGTCAACGTTGCTGTCGCTGTTCGGCGGCGCCATTGGCGTCGGCATTGCCTATACACTGGCAAAGCTGGTCGCCTTGCTTACGCCCGTGCCTACCGCCTTGCCGATGCTGGCCGTGACCTTCGCGCTGCTGGTGTCGGCAACCGTGGGATTGGTTTCCGGAGTGTATCCGGCGTGGCGCGCGGCGCGCCTGGATCCGATCGAAGCTTTGCGCGCAGAATAATACAGAGTAGTCAGTGGTTAGTTGTCAGTTGTCAGTTGTAAAGACAGGGTAGTCAGTGGTCAGTAGTTAGTGGTCAGTTGCAAAGACTGGGTCTTAGCACACAATGTGACAGCAATTACAACTGACTACTGACAACTAACTACTGACAGCCGTTTACAGTTATGAGTCTGTTCAAAGGAAACATTTATGAGAACCTGAGGATGGGGTTGGACACGCTTTGGCAGCACAAGCTCCGTTCGTTGCTGACCGTGCTGGGCGTAGTCATTGGCACGATGACAGTCATCGTGATCGCGGCGTTTGTTTCCGGCATAGATACGCGCGTCTCCAGGGAGATCGAGTCGTTCGGCACAAACTCGATCTACATCTACAGATTCGATCCCGGTTTCAATTTCAATCCCTCAGCGGAAGAGCGAATGCGCAAGCCAATCAGCTACGAAGACTCTTTGGCTATTGAAGCCGAGTGCCCCTCAGTCGCGTACGTCGCGGCCTTCATGTCTCCGGTGGACTTCACCGCCGGGCCCTTCACCGAGCGGGTCAACGTGCGCTATCGCCAGATAGAAATGACCAACGCGGCGGTGCAGGGGGCCTCACCGGCCTATTTCAGAATGGGTGTAACGACGGTCGCCGAAGGCCGCTATTACACCGAAGAGGAGAATGCCCGGCACGCCAGCGTGGTCGTCCTTGGCCGCGACGTGGCCAATGTGCTTTTCCCTTTCACCAACGCCCTCGACCAGGACATTACAATCAATGGCCGCAACTATCGCGTTATCGGCGTCCTGGCCGAGCGCGACATCTTTCTGGTAGGCGCTGAAGATCCTAACAATGAAAACAAGGCCGTCTATATGCCTTACCTGACGCTCAGGAAACTCTATCCGGAAGTAACCGATAATTTTGTGATGGCCCAGGCAAAGCCGGGTCAGATGAACCAGGCAGCCGAAGAAGTGCGCGAGATTTTGCGACGTCGCCGGAAAGTCCCCTATGACAAACCGGACAACTTCGGTATCTCAACGTCCGATCAAATCATTAGCCAGTTTGGCGCCATCACCGGAGGTGTCTTCGCTTTGATGGTGGCAATCTCGAGTGTCGGCTTGCTGATCGGCGGCATCGGCGTGATGAACATCATGCTGGTCTCGGTGACCGAGCGCACTCGCGAGATTGGAGTGCGCAAAGCGATCGGCGCGCGCCGGCGCGACATAGTTGTTCAGTTTTTGATTGAGGCAGCAACATTAACCGGAGTAGGTGGTCTGCTGGGCATCGCCGTCGGCTGCATCATCGCCTTGCTGATCAAAACAATCATGCCGACCTACATTCCGCTTTGGGCCCCCCTGGTGGGCTTTACTGTCTCCGTCGGCCTGGGATTGGTCTTTGGCCTCTGGCCTGCGTGGAAGGCCGCCCGCCTCAATCCAATCGATGCGCTGCGCTACGAATAGGTAGACAGAAAACTCGTTAAATGGGTGTAGCCAAACTAACTGACCAGAACACGATCGTTCCCGCCGCTAGCAAGTATGCCGAGGTGGAGCGGGAGCGGCGATATCTTTTGCAGGACTTGCCCGCAGGTTTGACGAGGGCCGATCCTCATCGGCAGATAACCGACAACTACATCACCGGAACGCGACTGCGTATCCGCAAGGTGCGTGATCCCAAAACAAACAAGTGGACCGTGAAGTTTACGCAGAAATTTACCCCCAACCCCCAGGACCTCGCGCGCACAATTATCACCAACATCTATCTCAACGCGCTGGAAGCCGAGACGCTCTCGGTCTTCGACGCCAACGAGATTCGCAAGAACCGTTACTACTTTGAATTCGCAGGGCGAGTGTTTTCAATTGACATGTTTCTCGGCGATCTGTTTGGCCTGGTGCTGGCGGAGGTTAGCTTTGAAACCGATGAAGAACTTAACAGCTTTCCCAAACCGCCCTTTGCAATTGCCGACGTAACTAACAATGAAACATTCACCGGCGGCCGGCTTAGTGAATTGACGTTCGAAGATATTCGCGAGGAAGTTAAGCGCTGTGCGATGAATATGGAGGCTGCGGCTAAATGAAACGGACTGTTTTGCTCGGTATCACCGCCTTGCTGCTGGGACTGTTCTCGGTCTTGCCGGCCTGCACGCGAAAAAGCGCTCCAGGCCAGTCCGCCAACTCCCCAGGCAGCAAACAACAAACTGACCAGACCAGCGCTCCCGCCAGCGGTGGCCAGTTGGGCGAAACTAAAGTCTTTGCCGGGTCAATCGGCAGCAGCAACGACTTGCAAATGAAACTGCTGCGTAGCGGCGACGATCTCTCCGGGACTTATTCCTACGTCAGGATCGGCAAGCCAATCACACTTAAAGGAACAATCGACAAAGACGGCAACCTTACGCTGTTTGAGTATGACGCCGGCAATGCCCAGACCGGTGTGTTCAAAGGCAAGTGGGACACGTCTGATACCACCGCGGTAAAGATTGAGGGCACATGGTCGAAACCAAACGGCGACAAGCAGGCAAAGTTTAGCCTGATTGAGGAGCCAATAAGTTTCACCAGCGGTTTGGAGCTTATAACCAAACAAATCAAAGAATCAGACAACAAGTTGAAGTACGACATTGAGGCGCAATATCCGCAAATCAGCGGCTCAACCGAGGCGCGCATAACGCGATTCAATTCGCTGACAAAGGGTTTGGTCTCGAAGAAGATTAGCGAGTTCAAGAAAGACATGGCGGAAAGGTCGGCAGAAGAGGAACAGCCACCCAGCGATTCCGACATGAGAAGCGACCTGGGCATTGGCTACCACATCGCGCTGGCGAATGACGATTTCGTGAGCGTGGGTTTTGGCATCGGGGGATACTCTCGAGGCGCCGCCCATCCCTACTCGTACACTGAACCGATTAATTACGATCTTAAGAACGGCAAAACGCTGAAGCTGGCCGATCTATTCAAGCCTTCATCGAGTTATTTGAAAGTAATCTCGGCCTATTGCGTCAACGATCTAAAAAAGCAGGCAAAAGCCCAGGGTCCGGACTCAGCCCTAACGAGCGACTGGATTCAAACTGGCGCCGCCGCAAAGGCTGAGAACTACAAGAGCTGGACAATCACCAGGAAAGGATTGGCTATAAACTTTGACGCCTATCAGGTAGGGCCGTATGCGGCGGGTCCGCAATTTGTCTCGGTTCCTTATTCGGCATTGCAAGACACGATTAACCCGGACGGGCCATTGGGTCAATTTGTTAAGTAAGTGGCACAGCTATGAATCGTCTTGTCGGCTTATCAGTAGTTGTAGTGGGCGGGTGCGTAATCGTCATTGGTCTGTTGATCTACTCGGGCGGGATGAACTGGTTTGGCAAGTTGCCGGGTGATTTTCGCTATGAAAGCGGCCGGGTGCAGATTTATGCCCCGATTGTTTCGATGCTAATCCTATCGCTGGCTATAAGTTTGATCCTCTATTTGATCCGCAGGTTTTTGTAGGACAGACATTCCTGTCTGTCATTTGACTGGAAAGAAAGAAGGGACAGACAGGAATGTCTGTCCTACTTACGCTGCTTCTGCAATTCCTGAATCTGAATACTCCGCCGCATACGTGCGCGTGAAATAGACCGCCGCCAGAAAAGCCACCAACATAATCGCGGCCGCAGTCCAGAAAGTAACAAACAGCGAGTGGTCGCTCATGTGATGGCTATCCCGGTCCGCGCCCATGTGGGCAATTGCACTGTGAATCAACACGGCTGCCAGTAGTGGGCCCACAACGCGCGCGAGGCTGGCCACAGACTGTGTAACTCCGAGCACACTTCCCTGCATGGCGGGCCCGGCACTTTTTGAGGCCAGACTGGTCAGCGCCGGAGTTGCGAGCGAGTTTCCCAGCGAGAAGATGCCACCGCCGATAAGCAGCGCCGCCAGCCCGCCCGTATTTGGCCCTACGAAGGGAACAGCAAAAAGGCTGCCCGCAAAAAACAGCGCGCCCACAATGACCAGTGGTAGCTCACCAAACCGTTTCACCAGACGGCCAATCAAGCCACCCTGAATGATCACTGCGATAACGCCGACATACGCGAATAGCCAGCCAGTGTGCTGCGCGTCATAGCCAAAACGAAACATCGTGTAGAGCGAAAACGATGTCGTCATGATCGAGAAAGCTACGATGAAAAGAAAATAGATGGTAAGCACAAACCCGAGACGCGGTTGGGCCAAGGAGTTAACCAATTGGGCCCAGCCCCTCCCCCCAGCTGCCGATATTCGCGCGGGATGATCTTTCGTTACCGTTTCCGGCAAAGTGAAATAGAGCAAGATTGCGTTTGCCAGCGCCAGGCCGGCAGCGAAAAGAAACGGCACGTTGATTCCCCACCGGCTCAATATACCGCCAAGCGCGGGACCAAAGATAAAACCTAACCCGAACGCGGCGCCGATAATTCCCATTCCCCTGGCGCGGTCTTCCTTCGTCGTGATGTCCGCGATATAGGCCTGCGCTGTCGAGATGTTACCGCCGGAAATACCGTCAATAATCCGTCCCAGAAAAAGCATCCACAACGTAGTCGCCAATCCGAGAATCAGAAATCCCAGGCTGGTGCCAAGAATGCTCAGAAGCAACACAGGCCGCCGGCCATATTTGTCAGACAGTCTGCCCAGCATGGGCGAGAAAACAACCTGCATGATCGAGTATGAGGCGAACAGCACTCCTACCATGCGGGGCGTGGCGTTGAATCTGGTGCCTTCGGCATAGAAGGGCAGCACCGGAATGACGATGCCGAAGCCGACCAGGTCGATAAAGACAGTGATGAAGATGACCAGGAGTGGCGAACGTTTCATGAACGTTTAAGTGTCAACTTGAAGCCTGAAGCTTGAACTTGAAACTTGCTAACGTCGCGGCGTCAGGGCCTTGTCAATTGAAAGATGTCCTCCTCCAGAAATCAGCAATGCTACTGCCATCGCCAGCAGGGCCAGCGGATATTCGAGACCTTTATTATTGGCGAAGAAGTTTGGCCAATGGACGCCGATGATGGCGGTGAGCATTGTGATGACAATGAAGAATGCCCCCACGCGCGTAAGGAGTCCCAACACCACCAGCATCCCGCCGATAAACTCTGAAAAAGCCGCTGCCCCCATCCAGAGCCACGCCGGACGCATGAAGGGAAACGGAGTATCGAAAGCTGTCCAGGCGCGCAAGCCCGGGCCATTGAACTTACCCAGGACTTTTTGCGCACCGTGCGCAATAAAGATGGTGCCCATAGCAAGCCGTATCGGCAGCGGCATCCAGACGGGCCAGGTTCTGATTAGTGTTCGAAACATCAGGGAAGATCCTTTCGTCAGGGGTTTGCTCAGCGACGACATATTAAGTTATCTGCATCGAAATGTCGCTCGCGAATTCCGACAACTCCGTCCGGTAGGTAGTGGTTAAGTTTCCTCCAAATGGGTGGAACATAAAATTGCAGCAGTGAAGGGCCGAAGGCTCTTTAGCCGCATTGATGCGGCTTCCCCGCAGGGTTACTAGACCGGCCGTTATACGGCCGGGGTCAGGACGCACCCAAGATCCGAAAGCCCGTTTTTAACGGGCTTATCTCTGAGGCTTTAGCCGCAATAAAAAGCTCTTAATTAGAAGCACGCTGGAAGCGCGCTAATGGTTAGCGTGCGCCACCGACCCAGCATTAAAAGCGCTGGTCTATTAACCCCTTTGGGAAAGCCGTCTGAAGACGGCTGGAGCCCACGCAGATCAATACATCTTCAAACTGCTTCAGTGCTGCCCGTCACGCTACCTTGCACTCGACGGCAAGCGTAAATATAATGCGCAGCTTCAACACGTGATGTCCCGATTCGCAAAGGATTAGGCCACCAAACAAGCTACCCGAACAGTCTATGGCCACTTCTACCACACGAACAGCGCGAAATAGTGTCCCACGTCGTAAGCGATTGGAGCAGAAGGAAAGACCCTTACGTGCGCTCGCCGCCGGCGTCGCTCAGGCAGCCCGCTCTGCTATCACTGAACCATTCTTACTTAGTGTCGAACGCCAACCAATTATTCTCAGCAGACTACCTGCGCCACTTGACGGAATGAAGATTGTGCATTTGTCTGATCTTCACCACAGCCCCTTCACCGGAACGGAGCAAATAGAGCGAGCTATCGAGATGGCAAACCGTCTGGATCCCGATATTGTGGCCTTGACGGGCGACTACATCTCCCATGATCGCAGCTATGCCGCGCGCTGCGCCGAGATGGTTGGACGCCTGCGCGCCCGGTACGGCGTCTATGCCGTTCTGGGCAATCACGACCACTGGACCGATGCTGCTCTGATCACAGATTTGTTCCGCGCCGAAGGCATACGCGTGCTGGTAAATGAGGGGTTGCGGTTCGAACAGCGCGGCGCTTCCTTCTGGCTGGCGGGCGTAGACGACACAATGGTTGGACTCGAAGATCTGCCGCTGGCCCTGGCCGGTTCTCGCGAAAGCGAGATGAAACTCTTGCTGGCGCATAACCCGATTATTCTGCGTCGGGCCGCGCGCGAAGGCGTGGATTTGGTGCTGAGCGGACACACCCATGGTGGCCAGGTCGCCTGGCGCTCCGAGAAGACCGTCTCCGGTCGACCGCGAAGGCGTCTGCTAAAAGGTCTGGGTAGCCGGGGCGACACTCAAATCTACGTGACTCGCGGCCTGGGCACGGTGGTCTTGCCCATACGTTACGGTTGCCCTCCGGAAGTCTCCCTGCTTGAGTTAAGAACCACTTGAGAAGTGAATAGTAAATTGACGATCGTGAATAGTTCTTCCCACCCGGTCCGTCCATCTATTTTGCGATTCACGATTCACTATTTACTAACCTGATGTCCTCACGAATCATTACGGTGCCGAACGTGCTCACCCTGTTTCGCATGGTGTTGATTCCCATTTTTGTTTCGCTGCTCTTTTATCAAAAGTTCTGGTGGGCGCTCGCGGTCTTCGTTGTAGCAGGAATTACGGACGGGCTGGATGGCTTGCTCGCCCGGCGCTTTGCGCAGCAGTCGCAACTCGGGACTGTTCTCGATCCCATTGCGGACAAGCTAATGCTCGTAACTTCCTTCGTAGTTCTGTCCATGCGGAGCGTTTTCCCTACGCCGTTGCCGGCCCACTTGCCGGTTCCGTTCTGGGTCACAATCTCGGTAATCAGCCGCGACGTCTTCATCCTTGTAGGCGCGGCAGCGATAAATATCATGACGGGCTTTCGGGGGTTCCGTCCTTCCTGGCTTGGCAAACTAAGCACTTCGGTTCAGATATTCGCAATCGCCACCATCATCTTTGCCGCCAGCTTTCCTTATGGCACCGGTTACTACCTGCCAACGCTGTACACCATTGTGGTCGGCCTGGCGGTGCTTTCCGGAGCACACTACGTGTTCTTCGTCTCCCGACTCCTCAACGAAGAACGCCGGCAGCTCTAGGCCTTATCCCCCGCTCAGCCAGCATTTCGCGTCAATTCCAACAACGGCTGTAACCTACCCCTTCGCCTTGAAAGCAGGCTCTAACGTGTCTTTTCTTAAAGTTGACAAGAACAGACTCAGGTATTATATTGGCGTAGCGTTCAACTTCGTCTATGTGTAGGAGGGGCTTTTTCAAGAAGTCCGACGAATGGGCGCAATATGTGTGGCCAGTAGGCTGACGACTGCGACCCACAAAAATTTTGGGAGAGCATAAACAATGAGCAAGATCATAGGAATCGACCTTGGCACGACTAACTCAGTCGTAGCCGTTATGGAGGGCGGAGAGCCCACCGTTATTACTAACTCGGAAGGCGGGCGAACAACCCCATCGGTCGTCGCATTCACGAAGGACGGCAACCGGCTGGTAGGCCAGGTAGCCAAGCGCCAGGCCGTGACCAATCCCGAGAACACGATTTATTCGATAAAGCGATTTATGGGACGCCGTTACAACGAGGTGTCCGAGGAAATCAAACAGGTACCCTATAAAGTTCAGGGCACGGGCCCTGGCGGGGACGTCCGAGTTCTGGCTGGTGGGAAGGAATACAGTCCGCCGGAAATCTCGGCCATGATTCTGCAGAAGATGAAGCAGTCGGCCGAAGATTACCTCGGCCAGAAGGTCGAAAAGGCAGTTATCACAGTCCCAGCCTATTTCAATGACTCGCAACGCCAGGCCACCAAGGACGCAGGCAAGATTGCCGGTCTGGAAGTCATGCGTATTGTGAACGAGCCAACCGCTGCGGCACTGGCGTATGGCCTGGATAAGAAGAAAGATGAAACGATTGCGGTCTTCGACTTTGGCGGCGGCACGTTCGACATTTCCATCCTGGAAGTCGGCGAAGGCGTGGTCGAAGTTAAGTCCACCAATGGCGACACCCACCTCGGTGGTGATGACATTGATGAACGGCTGATGGAATGGATCACCGAAGAGTTCAAGCGCGATCAGGGAATTGACCTCTCGAACGACAAGATGGCCCTGCAACGTCTGAAAGAAGCAGCGGAAAAGGCAAAGATTGAGTTATCCACGGCAATGGAGACTGAGATCAACCTGCCCTTCATCACTGCTGACCAATCGGGGCCGAAGCATCTGGTAATGAAATTGACACGCGCCAAGTTCGAACAACTTGTTGAGGCAATCCTGAATCGCCTCAAAGGCCCGGTAGAGAAGGCGATAGCCGACGCGGGCATCCCCGCCAATAAAGTTGACGAGGTTGTTCTGGTAGGCGGCTCGACGCGCATTCCCAAAGTGCAGGAGATTGTCAAAGGCATCTTCGGCAAGGAACCAAACAAAAGCGTCAATCCCGATGAGGTAGTCGCCGTTGGCGCGGCGGTGCAAGCGGGCGTTCTCTCCGGCGAGAAGACAGACATTCTGCTGCTCGACGTAACACCGCTCAGCCTGGGCATTGAAACGCTCGGTGGTGTGGCTACCAAACTGATAGAGCGCAACACAACCATTCCCACGCGGAAATCGGAGGTCTTCTCGACGGCTTCTGACAATCAAACGTCCGTTGAAGTACACGTGCTTCAGGGCGAGCGGCCCATGGCTGCCGACAATCGCACCCTGGGCAAGTTTCATCTGGTGGGCATTCCGCCGGCGCCGCGCGGTATGCCGCAGGTTGAAGTCACGTTCGACATCGACGCGAATGGCATCGTCAACGTCTCGGCAAAGGACATGGGTACCGGCCGCGAGCAGAAGATAACCATCACCGCTTCATCGGGACTATCGAAGGACGAGATCGATCGCATGATGCGCGATGCTGAGTCACATTCGACGGAAGACGCGCAGAAACGCGAAGAGATCGAAGCGCGTAACCGCCTCGACAGTCTCGTTTATCAGATGGAGAAGACGCTGAATGAGAACCGCGAAAAGGTTGGCGACGTCGCGGCCGAGGTCGAGACGGCGATCGCCGATGCTAAGAAAGCGACGGAAGAAGGCGGCGTGCAGCGAATGAATGACGCCTTCAACACCCTGCAGACCGTCTCGCATAAGATGGCTGAGGCGCTTTACCAGACTGCGTCATCCTCGAGCACTACAGGTGAAGGCGATCAAGCTTCCGCGGCCGGTGCTGCAAACGGACCGGCGGCGCAAGGCGGTGGCGACGATAATGTGATCGACGCTGAATACGTCGACGTAGACGAGAATAAGTAAGCCGGAAAGTGAGCAGTGAGCGGTAAGCAGTAAGCAGTTTCGTTTACTCCTTGCAAGTCACTGCTTACTGCTTACTGCTTACTGCTCACTTTCACAATGGCTGCCAAAGAAGATTACTACAAGATTCTTGGTGTCAAACGCGACGCGAAGCCGGAAGATCTCAAGAAGGCTTATCGGCGCCTGGCGCGCAAGTACCATCCTGACGTCAATCCCGGCGACAAATCCTCCGAAGAACGGTTCAAATTAACTACCGAAGCTTTCGACGTCTTGTCCGATCCTAAAAAGCGCTCTGTTTACGATCGCTTCGGACAGTACTCGGACAATCTGGCGGAGGCGGCTGCTCGCGGTGCCGGGCCTGGCGCAGGTGCGGGAGCGGGCTTCGGCTCCGGCGGCTTCGACTTTCATAGTTTCGACTGGGGAGCGGCTAATCCCTCGACCGGCGGTTCGAGCTTCAAAGATATCTTTGCCGATCTCTTCAGCAGCGGCGCCAAAGCTGAACGCGAGCCACCGCGCCCGCAACCGCAGCGCGGCGCAGATATTGAGATGCCTTTGGCTCTGACTTTCGAAGAAGCAATTACCGGTCTGACCACGAACGTGACCGTCAATCGCTCCGAACAATGTTCGCGATGCCATGGCGCCGGCGACACCGGCGGAGCGCCAATGACCTGTCCTACGTGCAAAGGCTCCGGCCAGGTCCAACGTGCCGGCGGCAGGCTTCGCTTCACGCAGGAATGTCCTGATTGTGAAGGCACGGGACGGCGCCGGCCTCCTTGTTCGCTCTGCAAAGGCAAAGGCGTTATCCCCAAAACAGAAACCGTCAAGATTCGTATTCCTGCCGGCGTGGACACTGGCTCGCGCGTGCGCATACCCGGCAAGGGACACGGCGGACGGCTGGGGGCGCCTCCAGGCGACCTGCACATCATTACAAACGTGGGCCGGCACAAATACTTTACCCGCAAAGGCGACAACATCTATGTCACTGTTCCCGTAACCGTGCCCGAGGCGGCGCTGGGCGCTAAGATCGAAGTGCCAACTGTAGAAGGTAAGGCGCAGTTGCGAATCCCGCCGGGCACGCAGTCGGGCCAGAAGTTTCGTTTGCGCCAACGTGGCGCGCCCTCGTTGCGAGACGCCGGCGCGCACGGGGATCAGTTTGTCGAAGTGCAAGTGGTTTTGCCCAAAGTGGTTTCGGAAGAGACCAAGGATTTGCTGCGCAAGTACGGGCAGTTGAATCCAGACAACCCGCGCGTGGCCATGGGACTCGAATAATTGCCAATTGCCAATTTCCGATTGCCGATTTGAATCGATGATCAGGAACAGTGCTAATGGCAATTAATAAAAGGCGCGAATGGTAATAAGCGATCGGTAATTGGCAATAGGAAATCGGCAATGAAACGAAAAGCCCACACATACACGATCAGCGCTGTGGCGGACCAGTACGAGATTCATCCGCAGACGTTGCGCCTGTACGAGCGCGAAGGTTTACTCAAGCCATCGCGTTCCGACGGCAACACACGGCTTTACACTGATACGGACCTTCAACGGCTGGAAGTGATTCTTTCGTTGACGCGCGATCTTGGCGTGAACCTGGCCGGAGTAGAGATCATTCTCAACATGCGCGAAAAGATGAATGCGATGCAGAGCGAATTCGAGCGCTTCTTTCAATATCTGCAAGCGCACGCCGAAGAGTTTGCCCATTTCACTGAGGCGCCGCCACCCGAGGCCGGGGCGCTGGTCCCTATCACACGAACTGCTTCGCTTCGCCGCCGCAGTGCTTCGCGGGGATAGCTTCCTTACCCATACGCAAGCGTCAAGCAAAACGAAAGGGTTTAGAGTTCAACCTTCAGGTTGCCGCTTCGAAGGGCAAGCTAAAGCTTGAACTCTAAACCAGTACCCTCGCTGAGATCGACGCCAATCGGCTACCGCAACACCTCTTGCGGTAAAGCCAAATCTCTTGCATCCGCCATTCTGAGACTCTTCCGGCTTAAGCGTGACGTATCCATATACGTGCAGTAGGCTACCCCCACAACACGGCACCCACCTCCGACCACCGAGGAAACCAGGCGGTTGCCAGGTTGAATTCTGATCTTCATTGCTGTCAGTTGGGATTCATAAAATGAAACAGTCCGCCTCGGGACGTGTCATCCTCTCGATCCTTCACATAGCTCTGCTTCTCATTACTTTTATCCTGGCGGCTGGGCCGGCTTCCGCGCAGGATCTCGATAATGTCACGATTACCGGACAAGTAGTGGATCAGAATGGCGCCCTCATTCCAGGCGCAACAGTCGAAGTAATTCTGGCTAAGACCGACGCGGTCCGCAGGATTCAAACCGATGCCGAAGGACGTTACCGTATCATCCAATTGGATCCCGGCATCTACAATTTGCGCGTTTCATTTGCGGGCTTCGCAGCGCTGGAGAAGAAGGAACTAACACTCGTTGCCGGAGAAAATCTCCAACTCAATTTAACGCTTGTGCCGCAAGGCGTAACGGTCGATCCGGTGGTGGTAACGGCAACTGACGCTCCGGTTGTCGATATCACCCGCACAGTTGTCGGCGGCACTGTCACCACGCAGGAAGTAGAAGCGCTGCCGGGGGCGACGCGCTCCGCGCTTGATTTGATCTTCACGCTCGGCGGCGTTACGGAAGAGCCGCTCTCAACGCGCGACCTGGCCGAAGACCGCAAGGCAAATCCGCGCGGCACCCCGGAAGAGGCAGGCAACTTCGCGCTCTCCGGCGGCCCGGCTTATTCGAACAACGTCACAATAGACGGCCTGGACAACAACGACGATCGCGCGGCGCGCGAACGCTTTCAACCTTCGCTTGAAGCAATTGAAGAGGTCCAGGTAATCACGAACCAGTTTTCCGCGGAATATGGCCGAGCCTCAGGGGGGCGCATTAATGTCAGGACCAGCGGTGGGTCAAATAAGTACCGCGGACGAGCTTTCTACTTCTTTCGTAACGACATCTTCAATGCGAACACCTGGAATAACAACGCGAAGGGCCTGCCGCGACTGCCGTTCGAAGAACACAATCCGGGCTTCACGCTCAGCGGCCCGGGCAGGCTGCCGCTTTACGACGGGCGGCGGCGCACGTTTTTCTTTACAGCTTACGAGTACGACACAATTCTCGACGCCGCCACGATAGATACGCTGGTGCCAGTAGAGCGAAATACACTGTTTCCGATTCCCCCACCGACGACACTTGTTGGGCGCAGGCTTGAAGACACCTCAACGGCAGTGCGCGCGGCGGAGATTGCGCCGTTTATCGAAATCGTCAGCACGCCAGTCAGGAACCACACCTTCACTACCCGCATAGATCATCAATTCGGCGAACTACACAACGGTTCATTGCTTTACCAGTTGGGTCGACAAAATAACCTGCGACAGTTCGGCGGCGGCAATCGTCTGGCAGAAGCATTGCTGGGCAGGACACACAACACTGATGCGTTTGCTTACTCAGACAACCTGGTCTTCTCGCCGGCGCTGGTTAATCAAACGCGCGTTCAATTCTCGCGCCTGCTGCCGGCGGTGAAGGCGAGCGGTGGTGGGACCCCTGTTGTTCTGATTAGCTTGAACGATCCGTTGCCTGCCGGCGATCCGCAACAACGCTCCGGCACCCTCGTAGCCGGTTCGTCCACTTCGGGCGCAACCGATCGCCGCGAATCTCGCATGCAGTTCCAGGACATCATCTCCTGGGTGCGCGGCGTTCACTCGCTCAAATTCGGTGGCGATGTCCAGTACGTCCGCTCGACCTTCATAGATCTTTCGGATGTATCCGGCACCTTCAGCTTCGCCAGCGCCGGTGACTTCCTCGCCGGCGCGCCGAGCCGTTTCCGGCAGAACTTTCAGACGGAATCAACGCAGAAGAACACCTATATGGGCTTCTTCGCACAGGACGAGTGGCGTTTGCTGCCGAACTTGATGGTGAGTTACGGGTTGCGCTACGAGAACGAAACGATTGTGCACGACACTAACAACTTCGCGCCGCGCTTTGCTGCCGCCTACGATCCTTTCAAGTCGGGCAAGACCGTGGTGCGTGTCGGGGCCGGCATCTTTTACAACCGCGCCCTGGTGCGCACGATTGACGATTTCACGCTCGGCAGGCAGCAGCTCTTCTTGGATACCAACACTCTGATCGATCCGGCGACCGGCCATTTGGGCAGCGCCGGCTATCGCAGAACATTCATCGCCAACAATCTTCGTTTCCCCGAAGTGCTCCGGGTTGATTCCCCGCTAGTCAAACAATTTGGCGTGCTGAACACAAACTTCTCGCGCCGACTCGATCCCGTTCTGCGCATTCCGGAAAGCTATCAGGCGAATGTGGGCCTTGAACGCGAACTGGGACGCAGCCTGATTTTTGAAGCCAACTACACCTGGAACCGCGGCCTGCATTTGTGGCGCGAGTTCAATGTGAATGCCCCCAGACTGCCTTCGGGTTCCGGCAGCTTCACTGAGTACCTGGCGACGCGTGATTTTCCGAACTTCATTAGCAGCTCCGCAGGAACACGTCCGCTTTACAACGTCTCAACTGCGGGCGAATTGGTCCGGTTTGTGTTGACGCCGCCTGATCCGGCGA
This sequence comes from Pyrinomonadaceae bacterium, assembly GCA_036506395.1. Classification (GTDB taxonomy): domain Bacteria; phylum Acidobacteriota; class Blastocatellia; order Pyrinomonadales; family Pyrinomonadaceae; genus DASXRU01. Next base: position 21,425 of record DASXRU010000268.1, read on the forward strand.
ATCCTAATGCGGTCGGCCGCGTAATTGAATTCGGTATTCCGATTTCGCTTATCAACCTTAACAGCTTCACTTCAACCACCGCGGTCGAAGTGGCATTGGCGGCTTTGAACAAGTTGCGCCCCGACCCTACCCAGGCCGAAGTCGAACAGTTGATTTCGGCCGGCAACAGCTTCTACCGAGGATTGACGCTCGAATTGCGCGACCGCTTTCGTCACAAGAAGAGTGGGCTGGCGTTCTCATTTCGCGCTGCATATACATTTTCGCATCTGATTGATGACGGCATAGTCAATACTTCCGACGCCCTCATTCCTGGCGACTTTTTTCATGAGCGCGCTCGCAGCTTGCTCGATCGCCGTCATCGCTTTGTTTTCTCTGGATCCTTCGCCGCCCCGCGATTTTTCGGCAAACTTCGCCTCTCGCCGATCCTCCGGCTTGCGTCGGGAGCCCCCTTCAACATTTCAATAGGCGGCGCGGATCGCAACCTCGACGATGTCGGCAATGACCGGCCAAACTTCACTGGCGACACCCGCGTCCTTCACTGGCGCAGTCCGGGGCAGCCGATTGACCCGTCGATATTGAATCTGTTTACGCTGCCGGCCATCGGGCAGTCAGGAAATCTGCCACGCAACGCCGGTACGGGGCCCGGCCTCTTTCTCTTCGATCTGAATGTCACGCGTGAATTTCGTCTCAACGAGCGTCTGCGCCTGCGTCCGGTAATTGAATTCGATAACGTGCTGAATAAAACCGTATTCAGCTTCGGCACAGAGTTCATAGACTTCAACGCCTTCGCCCCCACCGCCACGCCGGAGCAACGTCAG
>DASXRU010000269.1:0-10158 GCA_036506395.1 Pyrinomonadaceae bacterium
CGATCATTATCTTGACGAATGATGGCGTGATAAGCCCATGGTCTAATGCTGAACAGCGCAACCCGTACTTCTATGAATTGGCCGCGAGAGAGTTGCGGCAGCGTGGGGTTCCGGTCGAAAAGATACAGGTGATTTCCAAGGTCGCTGCCAGCACATATGAAGAGAGTTTGGAATTACGCGACTATGCGACCGCGCACAAATTGAAACGCCTTCTCATCGTAACTTCAGCCTACCATTCGCGGCGCGCGCTCTGGTCATTTCGCCACGCCAGCGAGGGCAGCGACATTGAAGTTGGTATTGACGGTCCGCCGCCAGGATGGCAAACGCCATCGCCTATCACCTGGTGGTTACATAGTTTTGGATGGAGAGTGGTGGCCGGCGAATACGTGAAAATGATTTATTACCAGATTCGATACTGACCCAACATTTGTATTGGATGTTGTACGAGCTTCCTGGTTTTTGCCGTTCTGCCATGTTTGCTGTCACATAGCGCCCACGAAAAGCGCCCAAACAGGGAACAACCTAAGACTGAGACACCCACGCAACCCTTCGGAATTCCAGCATTTTCGCGAAACCCCGAGAATCTGCGCCTCTCAAAATACTGGATACAGGCCTCTCTTCTGCTTGTATAATACTGGTGGCAGTTTTTACCGCTACATCCGCCGCGGCCCACCATTAGATCTCGCACTGAAACAGGTTTTCCAAAATGTCGCCCGAAATCTTAACCCAGCAGCAGCTTGCCTCCGGTGAGAATCATCACTTCCGCACCGATCACCTTGATGGTGATTTGACCGGTCGCTCAACTCGCGGCGGGGCGGTGACGGCTTCTGCCCAGGCTATCAAGTTCATTATCAGCACCGCAGCGATGATTGTGCTCGCGCGTCTGCTGACGCCGCAAGACTATGGCTTGATTGGCATGGTCGCCATCCTTATGAACTTCGTTGGCATGGTTCAATATTTGGGATTGTCCACGGCGACGATTAAATGGGCCGACCTAAACCACCAGCAGGTCAGCACTCTCTTCTGGATAAACATTGCGCTAAGCACCGCCATGATGTTGCTGATGGTTGCCAGCGCGCCACTCGTTGCCAGGTTCTATAAGGAGCCGCGGCTGACCTGGATCGTAGTGGGCTATGGTATCTCGATCCTGATCACCGGACTTTATATTCAGCACGAAGCACTTCTGATCCGGCAGATGCGTTTTGTAGTTGTAGCCATGATTGAGATCGCTTCGATTGCAATCGGACTAAGTGCGGCGATCATCGCTGCGTGGTACGGCGCTGGTTACTGGGCCCTGGTTTTGAATGCCCTTGTGATGACGCTGTCGACTGTTATTGGATCCTGGATCGCCTGCCGCTGGCGACCTGGAATGCCGGCGCGCGGTTCCGGCGTGCGCTCGATGCTTTTCTACGGCGGAAATCTGACCGGATATAACCTCATGAATTTTTTCGCGCGGAATCTGGACAACGCTCTGATCGGTAAGTTCGGAGGGGCTTATCAACTGGGTGTGTATTCGCGGGCCTATCAAATGTTGCTGATGCCCATGCAGCACATAAACGCCCCGCTGGCTACAGTTGCCGTGCCCGCATTAAGCCGACTGACGGATTCGCCGGAGCGTTACCGGGCCGCGTATCTAAAGATTCTGGAAAAGATCGCAATGATCACGATGCCCGGAGTCGCTTTCATGATCGCCACCTCTGATTGGTTGGTGCGGTTCTTGTTGGGCAACCAATGGCACGACGCCAGCCGCATCTTCATGTTGCTTGGTATGGCGGCAATAATTCAACCAGTGACCAGGTCTGCGCTCTGGTTGTTCACTACGCAAGGACGGTCGCGTGAATTGTTGACCTGGGGATTTGTCGGCGGCACGATCGCAATAGTTTCAATCATAGCGGGACTGCCGTGGGGAGCTACCGGTGTCGCAGCTTCATACTCAGGAACTGATCTATTCATCGCGACTCCCTTATTGCTGTGGTGGGTTGGCCGTCGTGGGCCGGTTCGCGCTGCCGACTTTTATCGCACCATCGCCCCTTCGGCTTGCGCTGCGTTTTGCTCGCTCGCCGTGCTCATCTTCTGTCGCTCGTGGCTTGGACTCTTTGGCCATCTGATAACACGTCTGAGCATCGCGTTCCTTATCACTATCACTGTTTCTTTGCTGGTGCTCGCGGCTCTGCCGGCCGGCAGGGAAGCGATGCGCGGATTTAAGGAGATGCTCTGGCTAATGGTGAAGCGCAATAGCGAGTCGGTGGCATAATTTAAATTCGACGATGCTGAAAAAGTTCAAGCAAGCAACCCTTAAGTCTCTGAAGAGCGCCGGTATCGCGACGCTAGTGCAGAACAGTCGTTGGCGTCGCCAGAGGCTCTTGATTCTCGCCTATCACGGAATTTCACTGTCAGACGAACATCTCTGGAACGGCTCCCACTACATGTCCGCGGATGTCTTTCGTGCCCGATTGGAGTTGCTGAGGAAATCACGTTGTGTAGTCTTGCCTCTTGCTGAAGCTTTAGAAAGGCTTCATGCGAACGATTTGCCGGACCGGGCCGTAGCGATAACCTTCGATGACGGCACATCCGATTTCTATACAAAGGCTTTTCCTCTACTTAAAGAGTTTGAGTTTCCCGCGACGCTTTATCTCACGACCTTCTATTCGCTTTACCAGAAACCTGTGTTCGATCTGATGTGCTCGTACGTGCTCTGGAAAGGACGCGATGAGACCCTGGATCTTAAAAAGATCACCGGCCGAGATTTGAGAACGGAATTGAGAGACGGTGGCTCCCGTGACTTCGCCAACGACGAAATTCGTGCGTTCGCCCTCGGAGAAAAACTGTCCGCTGAAGAGAAGGACGCGCTGGCCGCATCGCTGGCGAAGCATCTCAAAGTGGACTATGACGTCCTGCTGGAGCAGCGGATCATGCACCTCTTGAGGGCAGAGGATGTCACGCGCTTGGCGGCTGAGGGTGTTGACGTACAACTTCATACCCACCGCCATCGTACTCCGATGGATCCCAAACTCTTCCTGCGCGAGATCGAAGACAACCGCGCGAGCATTAGGGGAATGACTGGTCGCCTAGCCTCGCACTTTTGTTATCCAAGCGGAGTTTATGACTTCACGTTTCTACCGTGGTTGCAAGAGGCTGGGATTGTTTCCGCAACCACTTGCGAGCCGGGCTTTGCGTCACGAGGTTCCAATCAGTTGTTGCTGCCACGATTACTCGATACCAACACTTTCTCGCCAATTGAGTTTGAAGGATGGTTGACTGGGGTCTCGGCTGCGCTACCGCGCCGGAATGTTCGAGTCAGCACTCTAATACAGGATCCCAGCTTTTGAAGGAAGGCTAAAGGTTCGATGAGCGCTTCACTTAACACGCCGAGTAGACTGAAGCGGCTGGTCCCGGCGCCCCTTAGACGGGCGGCGAAAAACACCCGTTCTAATTGGAAGCTGCGCCGAGCCGTTCGACGGATCGCCGGTCTTCCGCCCGGTCATATTCCCACCGTTGAGATGCTCAATGATTTACAAACAGGCTGGGGCAACGAAGGCTATGCCGCCCGCACCGATTTCCTGCAAGAAGTCGCAAAGAAAGCGGTAACAACAGTCGGTCCCATTCTCGAATGTGGTAGTGGTTTGACGACTATACTTTTTGGATTACTTGCCGGACGCCGCGGGGTCAAGACCTATTCGCTTGAGCACATTTCAGAGTGGCGCACGCGAGTGAATCAGACGCTTCAGCGATTTCAGCTTCCGAAAACGCTGGTTTATTTGTGTCCGCTCCGCGAGTACGATGGATTTGATTGGTACGATCCACCCCTGGCAACACTGCCAAAAGAATTTGACTTAGTTATTTGTGATGGGCCACCCGGCGAAACTCGCGGGGGACGTTATGGGCTTCTGCCTGTACTTGGAGAACGCTTACCTCCTGGAGCTGTAATCCTGCTTGATGACACGGAGCGAGCCGGTGAAGCCGAAGTGCTGCACCGATGGGCGGCTCAGTTTAATATTAAAATTTCACAACGTCAGACCCTCACCGGATCGTTTGCCGTAATCACGCGCGAGCGGACCTTTGCTTCTACCGATGCCACGCGCTCTCGTCTAAAGGAGCTAGATGACAGTGACAGTTTACCGCCGCTGACGAGCATAGTTATTCCTGCCTATAATGTCGCTCCTTACATTGGCGAAACGCTGGACTCTGTATTCGCCCAGACCTTCACCGACTACGAAGTAATCCTGGTGAATGACGGATCGTCAGACACTGACGAACTCGAGCGTGCGCTTGAGCCGTATGCGGGACGTCTCCGTTACCTCACGCAGGAGAACGCCGGCGCCAGTGTGGCGCGCAACCAGGGACTACGAGCGGCGCGCGGCGAATTCATAGCGTTTCTCGATGCAGACGATTTGTGGCGGCCGAACTATTTGGAAGAACAACTGAAGTTTCTTCGCGAGCATAAATGCGACCTGGTTTGCGCCGATGCAATGATCTTTGGGGATTCTCCGGATGCTGGCCGAACCTACATGGAATGGCTGATGGATGCGGCGCCGCCAGCCGGCGAAGTTACCTTTCTTGATTTGGTGCGCGGTGAACGAAGCCTGATAACTTCAGGTATAGTGGCCCGCCGTAAACTAATTTTAGAAGTCGGACTTTTCGACGAAGCGCTGCGGAACGCCCAGGACTTTGACCTCTGGCTGCGTCTGGCGCGGCACGGGGCGCGTCTGGCTTACCATCGTCGATTGCTTTTGCGTTACCGCTGTCGTCAGAACAGCTTGACGGGCGACGCGACCAACTCGATAGCCAGGGAATTTCGCGTCTTCGATAAGATTGAGCAGTCGTACAACCTGACGGCCGCAGAAAGGGCGGAAGTCTCTCCAGTCATTCGCGATCGAAGGGCTGCGTTGCAATTTGAATTGGGCAAGCTTCTGCTGGCCCAAGGTGAATTGGAACGCGCTCGCGCAGCATTTGCCAGCGCCAGTAATCTGGGGCGAAGTTGGAAGATGATGGCTGCGCTCTGGTTTTCGCGCCTGGCTCCGAGTCTGATGCAGTCGCTTTACCTGCGTCGCATGCAGAATGCAAGTGCCCGATGACTTTGCGCCTCGGCATGGAGAGTAGCGACTAGACGGCTATATCTTGTGGCTGATTAGGAACTTCGGCGGGGGCTGGACTGTCTAGGCTTTAAGATAAGTACATCCTCAAGGGCAACTCTATTGGACTTCGGGCAGCGAAGCTGTAGGTGCGGTCTTAGCTCGACGGCAACATAAGAGGGCGTGGGCCACCTTGCCGATATTCTATTCCTTCCTATTGACAGAGCCTTGCCTTGTCATTATTGTTCCCGCAGTTAAACCCCCCCTTTCATTTCAACCCCCGCTGGGCAAAGTTACAACTGCCTCATCTCTTATCGGTACGCCTGCGGAAAGGATTTGGATATGGAAACCTCAAACATCAAAAACATTTGGAAACCGAACTTCTTGGCAACTCTTTTTTGGGCTCTTATGGTCATCACCACATTCCTGTTTGCGCCTGTGATCCAGGTAAATGCGCAAACTCCTTTTGATTTTTCATTGAGCGCTTCCGGCCCCCACAATGTGGTTCAAGGACACGATTTGTATATTACGATCTCCGGGAAAACCCTTTCCGGAACCGGTGCTAATACATATCTTTCGGTGCAAAACGCCCCGGCAGGCACTTCCCATTCCTGGCCGGATTTTGCCGCCTTCTGCTGTGGGGACGGAGGTGATGGCTCATTTAACTATGCAAGTGCGGATTTCAGTACCGCCTTGCGCATGACCGCCGGGACTACAACTCCGCCGGGAAGTTACACAATCCAGGTGACGGCGGTCAGCAACGGCGTCACGCGGCAGATTCCATATACCTTTTCTGTTCTTTCCTCACCTGGTCCAACTATCCCGCCAGTTATTAGCAGCATGTTCGCGATCCCGAACCTTTCTGACTGGCAGTCTCACATGACGACCTACGGCCAACAAGTATGTAACTATCTCGATACTCCCGGACTTACTACTGACCAGAAAGTTGCCTGGACCTATTACGATCAGATCCGCGTTATGTATCAAATATCAGATTACATGCCTGCTTCCTCATCTTCGTGGAACGCCTGCGCGCTTAAGGCCCGCGCAGCATATCGTGATGGATATGTTATTCCTGAAGAGGGACACGTACGCGGGGAGTGGAATTTTACCACTGGACTCCGAATGGATTATGAGCGAACCGGAGATACACAATCGAAAAATGCAGCACTTCTCGTATCAACAAATGCAGTCTTCGCGAGCGACTCGGATGCGTTGAACGCGCTGATTGATCCTTCGACCAGTCGCGAAACCGCGTATGCAATTCTAGCCAAACTTGATTCCGAGAAGCTTGGGTCAGCTGCCAGTCCCCGTCTCGATTCTTTGGTGGATAGAGCCCTCGGCCACGTCGATCAGTGGTTTGTATCAAAGTCCTACCGTTGTCCCAGTAGTGGTGGCTGCAATCCTGCAGCACTAGGCCAATTTTATATTCAACCATTCATGGTGGGGCTGACCATGCGTGCCTTGATTGTTGATTATGAAAAAACTGGAGATCCACGGATTCCTCCTATGATTAAGGCCGCAGCAGACTGGCTGTGGGCCAACGCCTGGGTCGCAACTGATCATGCATTCTGGTATGAGAATTGGGTTTCAGATCCCTCGCAACCTTTTCCGGCGCAACCAGGCGCGCCTGATCTCAACCTTCTTATTGCACCGGCATATGCCTGGCTATATCGGCAAACGGGCGATGCTACATATCAGTCCGAAGGAGACCAGATTTTTTCGGGTGGCGTATTAGGTGCGTATCTTGCGCAGGGCAAGCAGTTTGATCAGAACTATATCTGGAGTTTTGATTACGTAAAGTGGCGGACCGCCTCACAACCGAGCACTCTGACCCCTGTTGTCTGGGTCAATCTAGTCAACACAACAGCTACCGGCAACACGTTACAGAAGACTTCAGGTGAATGGGACGCGGGGGCAATCAGCCAACAGCAGATCGGCGCTTCAGGCGGCTACGTAGAGTTCAGCGTTTCGGCGAACCACCGCATGCAGGTGGGACTCAGCAATGACACATCAGCCAGTGTTGACTACACGCAGCTAAAGTACGCATTCAACTTCTGGGGTACGAATGGCGACTTCGATATCCGTGAAGGCTGGTCGAACTGGTACAGTCCGGGTACATGCCAGGTTGGGGATGTGTTTCGCATTGCCGTGGAGAGCGGTGTAGTGAAGTACTACAAAAACGGTCAATTGCTGCGCACCAGCACGGTCGCTCCTACCTACCCGCTGGTACTCGACACGGCCCTGACGACGATGGGCGCGACTGTACAGAACGCTGTTATAAGCAATTGATGCCGTTTGTGAGTTGCAAAGACCATTTGGTGAAGCTTGCCAATTGCGGGGCCAATAGGTGTGCGGGAGACGAGAGAGGACGTGTAGTAGGGAAGTCGCCACGCGCCCGGCACGCGGAAGCGTCGGACGAGGGCACGAGCTTCGCGCCACTGGCCCCAGTAGCCGAGTACGCTGGCGGTTTTGAGAGCGCGCGCCGCAAGCACTCGTGTCAGGAGTTCGCGCAGGTGCGGTGGGCAACTCGTTTCGATCTCTTCGGGATGAATCAGGAAGGGCTCGACGGGTCGGATGCTCCGACGCGTCTGAGTTGGCCCCGATGCCTCGAAGTGAATGCGCGCGAGCGGCTTCAGATTAACGGCGACGGGTTCGTTCAGTAGCACTTTCAGCCAAAGATGCGCGTCTTCGCCATACCGGCAATAATCGCGTTCGTAGAAACCGCCCCACTTGCGTACTACGGACGTACGCGCAACGGTCGTGCACGGCGACATATAAGCCAGCAGCGAGACAACCAGCGCCGGCGCGGTGTCGGGCGTGACCTCTATCAAACCGTCTGTCAGGCCGCGCGCCCGCCACATCGCTTCACGCGAGACGCCCGCCGGGTGCTCGATATAACCCGAGGTGATTGAAGCGGCGCTCGGCCCATACTCATCCAGCAAACGCACGCTCTCCGCAAGGTAATCCGGCAGCCATTCGTCGTCGGCATCGAGAAAGGCGACTAACTCGCCTCGCGCCTCTGCGATGCCGCGATTACGTGCCGCGCCTGGGCCAAGGTTCGCCTGAGCAATGATGCGCACGCGTTCGTCACCGTATGCACTTACAAGAGTCGGCCCTTCATCCGTCGAACCGTCGTCAACAACGATCAGTTCAAAATCGCTGAAGGTCTGCCGCGAGATTGAATCGAGAGCGCGCCGCACATATGGCGCCTTATTGTAGAGCGGAACGATAACTGAGATTCGCGGAGTCATAGGAGGTTAGATCTTTTTAGCTGCTGCCTCGCTCGCTAGAGTTTGATATACGGTGAGCAAAGAGCGGACATAAGTTGCCGGAGAAAAGTTTTCGCTAACATGCATGGCGGCTGCGTTACCAAGCTTGCGGGCCAACTTCGTATCTGTCAGCACTCGGTTGAGAGCTTGCGCGAAACTATCGGAATCGCCTGGCGCGACCAGTAAAGCGTTCTCTTCGTCGATCGCGATCTCCGGCACGCCACCAACCGCGGTGGCGATTGCAGGTAAACCGGCCGCCATCGCCTCTAACAAAACGTTCGGCGAACCTTCGCTGTGCGAAGGCAGGGCCAGCGCGTCGGCGATCGCGTAGTAAGGTGAAATGTCTTCGACTTGGCCGACAAAGATAATGTACGCGCCGAGTCCTTTCTCGCGTACCGCGCGCTCCAAATTTGCCCGTTCTGGCCCCTCGCCGACAATGACCAGCTTGAATCGCAAAGCCGAGTTCAATTCGCGGAGCCTGGAGATCGCAGCCAGGAGATCTCGGTGGCCTTTCTCGCGCGAGAGCCGACCGACCGCAAGCACGACTCGCTCGCCATCAACAATTTTAAGCCGCTCCTTCAGCGCGCATTTCGAGTCCTCAGACACTTCAGTCGGCGCGGTCACAGAGTTGTGACATACAATGATGCGGTCTCGCTGGACGCCAGCTTGAGACAAGTCTTCAGCAAAAGGGCCACAGACAGTGATCACTCGCGCCGCCGACGGCAGGGACCACCGGTTCAGTTGATTGTAGCCGCGCATCTTTAGATCCGTAGTTGTGTAGCCGTGGTGGTAAGCGACCCAGGGATATTTGCGGCCAATGCCGGAAAGCTTTGTCAGGAAATGTGATTTGATCATGTGCGTTTGCACTATGTCAGGCTTGCGACGCGCCGCAATCCGGCGTAATTGCTGAATGGCCCGTGGATCAAATCGAAAGCGTTCCGCGATTACATCGACTTCCACGCCCTGGGCCCGGGCGGCGGCAACGAAGGCATTTGGAGGTTCCAAATCTGACGCTGGATTCTTATCGAGTTCCGCGCCCCCAGATTCCCGATGAAAAGTAGCTATAGAAAATTCCAAACGCGGCAACTGATCTTGGAACTCGGATGACCGCAAGAGACGAAAGAAATTGAGAAGGTTCTTGGCGGGGCCCGTGACCGTCGTCGCCTCGATCACAGCCAGAAGTTTGATCTTGGAGGGGTGGGTCGTTGCACTAATGCTCAATCAGTTTCAATTCCTTTTCAGAACCCCCCCGCTACCGCACGGTGGGACTGACCTCATTGGGCCGCAACTATCGCTTGGTAAAAACTGCATTTCCCCGAACTGCTTCTTGCATAATGGCATGAAGCAGCAGTTCCTAGAAATAGAATAAAAGAATAATTGACTGTATCTCAGGATTAATGAGCCTCCGCGGAATTCTTCTAACTCTTAGTCACACGCGTTCACAGCCTTCTTCAAAAGCCGGGCTTATTGCCATCGCGAGTTTGTTCTCTGCTGGCCTCTTGCTCTTCGCTCATGCACCGAATCCCGGTCATGCGCAGTTACAAATCCTTCAGCGGGGTTTGACAGGGGCCACGCAGCCATCTTTTGAACTCAAGGGCGAGTTGGTTGTGTATCCGGACGCAAGAGTAGCGTTCATATGCGGGCCGCAATTGAAATCGGGGAGCTCGCTCAACCCAGCTCCCTGGTTCGATGCAACAGCGCTCTCGATGGGAATCACGCTGGGCGATCGGTTTCCTCGTGTCGCGCCCTTCGGGCCGATGACCCTCAACTCTCAGTCGGGCGCCTGGGATGACGTCATAGCCGGCCGAATCAGT
>DASXRU010000270.1:0-7096 GCA_036506395.1 Pyrinomonadaceae bacterium
CGCACCACGCTTCCTAAATCGACTGAAATGGATTGCAAGCGCCCGGGAACTTTTGTGCTGACCGTAGTCTGATCATAGGCAGCGAGGGTGCCGTTTACGGTCACCGTCTGGCCTACCGGCGTCTGCATGACGGGCGCCGTCTTTACCTGTCGCGCGGCAGATTTATCGCCCGGCGCAGTTTGCCGGCCCGAAGCGGGATAGTCGCTTTTACAGGCGACAGCGAATAGAGCCGGCAGGACCAGCAAAGTTAGTAAGCCCACAACGGTCGCGCTCGCGCTTAATCTGGACGGAATGGAACTGAGAACGTTCATGTTAAGAGTTCAGGTCCTTCAGTGTACTGGCACGCGATGACTCAATCAAACCAGGATAGTGGGTGTTTAGAGTACCAACTTTAGTTGGGTTCTCTCTTCGCCAACAAAAGCCCGACTGAAGTCGGTACTCTGAACACCCACTCCAAAGTGTTGCCCCAACAAGCTATCGCATTATCGGTGATTAGGGCTTAACCGCCAAAGCTCCGGCGGAAGAGGTAGGACATTTTGATGAAGAAAGTGCGGCCGTTGCGACGGAAACCGGGCTCGAGCTGTCCGGTGAAGGGACTAAAGCCGTTACGCACTAAATCATCGTTGTAGCCTGCATAGAAAGCGGTCCCCGGGTTAGGCGTCCAGCCCAGCAGGAACTGGCCGCGCACACGGGATTCCAGCGTATCGTAATCAACCCGCGCCCGGGCAAAGATGAATCGCGTGAACTGATACGTCGAGCGCAGCGTGTAGATATTGTCTTCAAAAGCCAGCAGCCGGGTATCGTTGCGCCGCAGCCGCTGCTTGTTGTAATCGAGCGAGAAGCTAAGCGCATCAGTCGGCTGATACTCCAGACTGATGTCTGCGTTCCACTGGCTTCCGGGCCCTGGATCGAGCGCTACTCCCTGACCAAAGACCAGGGCCGCCGGGCTGACGCGCGGGAACCTCGGTCCAGCGCCAAAGTCGAGATCGAATGCGCCGGCGGTCCGCAATAAAAGGATATTCGCGGCATACTTCTTATTTGGCCGGGTGCCGGCAAAGAAATAAGGGGTGGCCTGGTATGTCGAGCGTTCTGGATTTGGACCAAAGAAAGTTCCGTCCTGGAACGCGGTCCGCGCCGGGCCGAATTCCTCTTCAAACAGTCTTTCGTATCCACCTACAAAGCCAAAGCCCATAAAGCTGGAGCGTCGTAGACTGAACTGGACTTGGGCCTCGTCCTCCCAGTTTTGCGAATGGCCCTGCCAGTCAAAATTCATGCGTATCGAATTAAAGACTCGCCAGGAGATCAGAGTAGCCTTTGGTTTAGGTTCAGAGTTATACCTGACAAACAGATCGTCATGGTTCGTGTTTCGCCGTCGCGTGAATCCCACGTCCGCGCGATAGTCGCTGGTTCTTCCCTCGCCGCGCAGGTTATAACCAAAGTGCCGGCCGCCTTGTTCATAGTTATAGGAATAGCCAAAGCCGTTTCCGGTGCGATACTGAGTGTGGGTTGAAAAAGGATCGTCTGCGTTCTTGAAACATGGCTCTGTGATCGCAAGTACACGCTCCCGCGCGCGCGGCTCAAAAAAGCACCGGCGCGATATGGTCCCCAGCACTTGAAAGTTGAAATAAGTTTGCTCCCCCAGACGTAAACGTCCATCAATACCGGCAAGCTGGTTATGCTTTTCGATAAAATTGTAGGTGGTAGCGAGGAAGCCGATGCTGGAGTCTTTGCCCACGTCACGCTTCAAACGCAGCACCCCGATATACGCGTTCTTATCCAGAAAGCGTCCAATTACGGGCAGTTGGTTGGGATCGTTTCGATCCTCCTGACTGAAGTTGCCCGGAGCGTTGTCGCTGGCCAGCATCAATCCAAACGTATTTCTTCCGCGTTTTCCTGACAGCTTCACCGCAACATCAGGATCGACAATGGCGCGGGTATGCACCGGCTGCAGCGCCGTCTGAAAAATGTCGATGCCTTCCAAAAAGAAAGGCCGCTTCTCCTCGAAGAAAATCGGGAAGCGTTGGTTGGCGGTGATGACGGTCTGATCCGCTTCCACCTGAGCGAAGTCGGGGTTCAGCGCCATATCGAGTGTTACGGTGGGCGTGATGCCATATTTCAGGGTCAGGCCGGGCTCGAATTTGATAGGCTGATTTACCATGCGTCCCGGATCAAGCAAAGTTGGATTTATTGCCAGGGCTGAAGCTGGGATCGCATTCACCCGCCTGCCGGTCTCGGAGAAAGTGACACTGGGAATCAGCTCCAGGGTTCTTTCCGTGGAGATACCTTCGAGGCCGGTCATGTGCGCGGCCTGAGTCATCGTGCCTGCTTTATCGCGGTTGAGAGGAACCCAGGAATCTATTTCGTCATTGAACCGATCGATGTTGCGCCACACGTGAAATCCCCAGAGCTTGCCTTTGCCGGCTTCGTAACGCAGCGACTTGAACGGAATTGCCACCTCCAGCGTCCACCCATCGGAGGTCAATTCGCCCTTCGACTCCATCACGATGTCAACGCTGAAATCCATGTCCCCACCTTCCGTCAGGATGCCGTCCTGCTGCACCCCAAGCGGGTTGAATCCCAGCACATAGGCTTTGCGCTGATCATTGAAGGTGTCGAGAAAGAGCCTGATGTTGTCTTCCCCAAACACATTGTCCCGCTGGGCGACAGTTGCCCGAACCTTGCCCGGATCGTCGTAGGCATGAAAGCCGAAATATAGAAACTTCGAGTCATAACCGATGAAGGCTTCGGTTGGTTTCGAGGGCGCAATGTTGTCGCCGGGAGTGGTCTGGTAGAAGTCCTTCAAGACCACCGCGGTCTTCCAGACTTCATCATCGAGCTTGCCGTCGATGACCGGAGGTTTCTCGAAGCGGGGGATTCGTACCGGTTGGGCCTTCTCGGGCGGAATCATTACTCGGCCACCGGCAACTTTGCCTGAGGCCGGTTGCACTTCAGGCGACGATGCAGGAACCGGAGACGCAGCAGGTGACGATGAAGGAGATGGGACCGGTGACGCTGCCGGCGTAGAAACGCCAGGCTGAGCCGCGACCGAGAGGCGCAACAGAATAATTGCCAGGGTTGAAAGCAGACCTTTCAGAAGTTGATTCGAAACGGTCATATCGAAAACTTACTGTGTTAACGAAAACTTAGCGGTGTTAAGACGTTTTCCGGATCCGAAGTGTTACACGAATGCCCCGTCTGGCTTATGCATTACACGTCAGAAACGATGAAAAGGTTCCGACAATTAATATCGAAGATCTTTTTTTTATGGACCGCTCTTAAATTTGGACCAGCGTGGATGATTGTGATGCCCTGCGCACAAAACGGGTTGCGTGATAGTGTCTGGCTATCTGCATCGTCACCGGGCTAAAGCCGCGGTGTGAATGAGAGTCAAGAAATACAACCAAGTTAGCGGCGGGTACTGATGCAGTTTGCCCATCTGGATTGCGATAGATGCGGTCCCGAGCGTTGTTCTAATGGGCAAGCGCTCAAACTGCATCAGTACTTAGCGGCGGGCTCGGTATTTAAGCGACCGATCTTTTGCTAGACTAGGACGGTTGTCCAAAGAATACTGAACGACTCTGGGGAGAAACGCCGCATGGGCTGGTGTGATTTCTCGTCTTCTCTCGACCGGTTCATGTCTCGAATATGCCACCCTTAGCTGCAAACTCCACAATCCTGACTCCGGACTCTTTACGCGATAGTCCCTTCATGCGCGCGTGCCGGCGGGAGCCAGTTCCCTATGCGCCCATCTGGCTCATGCGCCAGGCGGGGCGCTACATGAAAGAGTATCGCGCGATCCGGGAGCGAGTATCTTTCCTCGAGTTATGCAAGACGCCGGATCTGGCGGCCGAGGTTACAGTCACGGCCGCGGAGCGTTTGGGTGTAGATGCCGCGATCATCTTTGCCGACATTCTGCTCATCATTGAGCCGATGGCTCTTGCTCTCGAGTTTGCCAAAGGTGACGGCCCGACGATTCACAATCCCGTGCGCTCGGCTCCGGATATTGAGCGGCTTCGGGAAGTCGATGATGTCACCGCGCTCGATTTCGTCTTCGAAGCGATTCGCCGCACCCGGCGAGCTTTGCCACCCGATTTGCCGCTGATTGGTTTTTCCGGAGCGCCTTTCACCCTGGCCTCGTACATGATCGAAGGAGGTGGGTCGAAGAACTATGTTCATACGAAGTCACTCATGTATGGCGATGCCGGCGCCTGGCACGCGATGATGTCGCTCATTTCCCGCGCACTGGTGAAGTACCTGAACGCGCAGATTGCCGCCGGCGCGCAGGCGGTCCAGTTGTTCGATTCATGGGTCGGCTGCCTGAGTCCTGATGACTATCGCGAATATGTTTTGCCGCACACGCGCAGTGTCATTCAGAACGTTTCCTCCGGAACGCCCGTGATTCATTTCGGCACCGGCACTGCCGCTTTGCTGGAACTGATGCGGGAAGCCGGCGGCGACGTGATTGGTCTTGATTGGCGGGTTCGTCTGGATGAAGCATGGCAGCGCGTGGGCCCCGACGTCGGAGTAATGGGCAACCTCGATCCCGTGGTCTTGTTCGCCGATCGCGAACGCGTTCGTGGCGAGGCCAAAAGAATTCTGGACTATGCCGCCAGCCGCCCGGGGCACATCTTCAATCTGGGCCATGGGATTCTGCCGGAAACTCCAGTGGAGAACGTCATCGCTCTCGTTGATACAGTGCATGAACTGAGCCACACCAAACAAGCGCGTTAGCGGCAGAGGAAAAATAGGGCGTCAGGTCGATAAGGCGATGAATCAGACTTCAGACTCGGCACCTCAGACGCCGGCCTATGATGCTTTATTGATCGTCTCGTTCGGCGGGCCCGAAGGCATGAACGACGTAATCCCTTTCCTCGAAAACGTTTTGCGGGGACGAAACGTCCCGCGCGAGCGCTTGATTCAGGTGGCGAAACGCTACGAATTGTTTGGTGGCGTCAGCCCCATCAACGAGCAGAATCGAAAACTGATTGCCGCGCTGAAAAAGGAGCTCGACACAGAGGGACCTAATCTGCCGATCTACTGGGGCAATCGCAATTGGCATCCGCTGCTTGCCGACACCGTTCAGCAAATGACCGGGGATGGTATCAGGCATGCGATCGCTTTTGTCACCTCGGCGTATAACTCATATTCGAGTTGCCGCCAATATATGGAAGACATCGACCGCGCCCGCGCATCAGCCGGGGCGGACGCGCCCCGCATCGACAAGTTACGCGCTTTCTACAATCATCCCGGCTTCATCGAAGCAAATATCGAGAACGTGCGCGCCGCGCTGGAAGCGATTCCCAGAGAAAGACGGGCGAACACCAAAATAGTTTTCACGGCGCACAGCATTCCCGTCTCAATGGCCGAGCACTGCGAATATGAAGCACAATTGCAAGAAGCGTCGCACCTGGTTGCGAAGGGAGTTGAGAACAGGGACAAACCTCATCCATACAAGCTGGTTTTTCAGAGCCGCAGCGGTCCGCCGGCGCAGCCGTGGCTCGGGCCGGACGTCTACGATTACTTGAAAGAATTGAAGGCTGCGGGGACAACCGATGTCGTGATCTCGCCAATCGGTTTCGTGTCTGATCACATGGAGATCGTTTACGACCTGGATACCGAAGCGCGGGCACTTTGCGTTGAGCTCGGTATGAACATGATTCGCGCGGCGACTGTTGGGACTCATCCGGCCTTCATAAGAATGATTCGCGAGCTGATCATGGAGCGCATGGATCCCGCAATGCCACGCCGGTTCATGGGCACGCGCGGGCCGGCACACGCCGTTTGTCCGCCGAACTGTTGCTTGCGAGGCACATAAGAAGAGCGGGGGCATGCCCCCTTCCGGACTGCGCAATCCGAACTTGTTAGAAGAAAGCGCGGGTCAGCGATTCATCGAGGAAAACTTGCAGTCTGGAAGGGGCATGCCCCCGCTTCTTCAAAACCAAAGTTCATGCGAAGAGTTGTCATCATCGGGGGAGGCATCAGCGGACTGGCGGCGGCGCATCGTCTGATCGAGTCCAGCGGTCAGAGCGAGGGGCCGCTTGAAGTGTTGCTGCTCGAAGCCAATCCGCGGCTCGGCGGTGTCATCAGCACCGAACATCGCGACGGCTTCCTCATCGAGGGCGGACCGGACTCCTTCATCTCCGAAAAACCCGAAGCAATTGAGCTGGCAAAGCGAATCGGCCTTTCTTCAAATCTGATCGAAACAAACAAAGAGCACCGCCGCAGTTTTATTGTTCGCGGCGGCAAACTGTGTCCGGTGCCCGAAGGCTTTCATTTGCTCGCCCCCGCTCGGATTTGGCCGTTTCTCACCAGCAACATTCTCAGCTTATCGGGAAAGGCCCGTCTGGCGCTCGATCTGTTTCTGCCACGCGTCAGTTTTGCGAATGGGGAAGCTGACGAGAGCCTGGCCAGCTTTGTACGCCGGCGTTTGGGGCGCGAGGCGCTTGAACGAGTGGCCCAACCAATGGTCGGCGGTATCTACACCGCCGATCCGGAGCAGCTCAGCCTGCGCGCAACAATGCCCCGCTTCCTGGAGATGGAGCGCGAACACGGCAGCTTGATTCGCGCCATGTGGAAAGCAGGCAGTAGCGCAACCGTCAGGGAGGACTCCGTTACATCGGGCACGAGCGGCGCACGCTATAGCCTTTTCCTTTCATTCGACGGCGGAATGCAGATGTTAACCGATCGCCTGGGGGAAAGAATTGCGCACGGTTCGACAAACTTAAGTTTGTCGGACATTCGACTCAATACCAAAGTTGAAGAGCTGACGCTCGATGTATTTTCAAACGAAGGCAGAGACGCGCGATGGAAAGTCCGCACCAACAACGAAACAATCACGGCCGACGAGGTTTGCCTTGCACTGCCGGCTTATGCTTCCGCGCGATTGCTTCGTAATCTGGATGACCAACTTGCCACAGAGCTGGATGATATTCCCTATGCCTCGACGGCCACGATCAATCTCGCTTACCGGCGCGCGGATATTCCACATCCTCTCGACGGCTTCGGCTTCGTGGTTCCGTTCATCGAAAAGCGAACTTTGATGGCCTGCACCTTCAGCAGCGTCAAGTTCGCGAATCGTGCGCCCCACGGGCATGCG
>DASXRU010000271.1:0-5251 GCA_036506395.1 Pyrinomonadaceae bacterium
GGAAAGCCGGCTGCCGGATGTTCTGGTAGCTTGTGTTGGTGGTGGATCAAATTCGATTGGCATGTTCCATCCTTTTCTCGACGACGAATCAGTGCGGATGATTGGGGTCGAGGCCGGCGGCCGCGGCAACGAACTGGGCCAGCACGCGGCCCGCTTCAGGCCGGTTGGCGGAGGCAAGCCAGGCGTATTACAGGGCACGTCAAGTTATGTGCTGCAGGACGCTCGCGGGCAGATTGCCGCGACGCACTCTGTTTCCGCCGGCTTGGATTATCCTTCGATCGGTCCGGAGCACGCGTTCCTGCACGATACCGGCCGGGTCGAATACACTTCCGTTTCCGACGAAGAAGCGTTGGCGGCATTTCAAACGCTGTCCGGTCTTGAAGGCATCATTCCCGCGCTCGAATCGGCGCATGCGGTGGCCCATGCATTAAAAGTCGCCGGCGGGATGCGGCGCGATCAAGTTCTGATCGTCAATCTCTCCGGACGAGGCGATAAAGACGTGAATACCGTGCAAGAGCATCTCGGGCCACGGATTTAATTTCAAAGCATGGTTTAGGGTGGGATTTATCCCAGCTGGGATACGCCCGGTGGCGGGACACGTCCCGCGTTTAAAACGGTCCGTCCTTCAGCTATTGGGGATTTGTCTTGAGTCGCATTGCCGAAGCTTTTGCTCAACCGAAAGAAGACGGGAAGAAAGGCTTCATTCCCTTCATCGTTGCCGGCGATCCAGACCTTGCCACAACGGCCGATCTGCTAATCGAGTTATCACACGCGGGCGCCACGGCAATCGAGCTCGGGGTGCCGTTTAGCGACCCGATGGCCGATGGTCCGGTCATTCAACGTGCTTCCGAACGCGCGTTGCGTCACATGTTCGGCATCGGGGAAATCCTCGAGGTAGTCTCCCATGCACGCCGGACCACGAACGTGCCCATCGTGCTGTTCAGCTACTTCAATCCCTTGCTGCAATTCGGAGTTGAACGACTTGCTCGCGAAGCGGGACGTGCCGGGGTCGATGGAGTGCTGGTAACCGATTTGGCGCCGGAGGAGGCGGGCAACTTCGCCTCAGCGGTGCGCGCGGAATCTCTCGACCTGATCTTTCTGGTTGCTCCGACATCGACTACCGAGCGTCTTCGGATGATTGCCGAACGAGCTAGTGGGTTCATCTACGCCGTCTCGCGCGCGGGCGTGACGGGCACGCGCGACGAGGTTAGCGCCGAGGCTGAACGGTTAGTCGCCCGCATGCGCGAGGTTTCCGACTTGCCGGTTGCGGTTGGCTTCGGCATCTCGAATGCTCAGCAGGTAGCAGATGTCTGGCGTTATGCGGACGCGGCGGTAGTCGGTTCGGCGATCGTTGCGGAAATTGAACGGCTCGGCGCTGCCCCTGATATCGCCAACGCTGTCGGTAAGTTTGCCCGCAAACTTCTGCCGCAAAGTCAGATCGCGTAACTCATCGAGGATCGTTGCAAAAAAGTCGTTATCTCCCCATCTATTTCGCGAGAAGAAATAATGGGGAACACTCGACGGAATCGCGCCGGTTGGAGTATTCTTACGCGGCATTTAACTGGAAGCTTAGTTCTTTAGCAGAACGCGCCGCCTCGCCTTGACGGTTCAGCGCAGAGAGGGCTGCCGAGGAGCGCGATTTTTACTGGTTTCTCCACCCAAACCCTCCGGAAAATAATGATGTTGCACGTATGAAACTCTGTTCCATTCTCAGCCCAGATGTGTTATGCTCGCCGAGTTATAGACGGCGAATCCAATGCATAGCGATGAGAGGAGCAGAAGAAAGAGATGCTTGTTATGCCTGAAGACCGCTCGACCAGCGACCGTGGAAAGGCCATTGAGGCGGCGCTGCTGAATATTGAAAAGCGTTTTGGTAAAGGATCCATTATGCGTTTGGGTGAGCGAGACGTTTCGGATGTGCCGGCAATATCCACGACCTCGCTTTCTCTGGATGCGGCCATCGGGGTGGGCGGCGTGCCCCGCGGAAGGGTGATTGAAATCTACGGTCCGGAGAGTTCCGGAAAAACTACCCTGGCGCTGCACATCGTTGCCGAAGCGCAAAAAGCCGGAGGCGTGGCTGCATACATTGACGCCGAGCATGCGATGGACGCGGACTATGCGGGAAAGCTGGGCGTAGACATCGATCAGCTCTTGATTTCGCAGCCGGATTCGGGCGAACAGGCGCTTGAGATAGCTGAAGCGCTGGTGAGATCGAACGGCGTTGACGTAATCGTGGTTGACTCAGTCGCGGCGCTGGTGCCGCGGGCTGAGCTGGACGGCGAAATGGGTGACTCCCTGCCCGGATTACAGGCGCGGCTAATGTCACAGGCCTTGCGCAAGCTGACGGCGATTGTTTCGCAGTCAAATACGTGCTTCATCTTTATCAACCAGATTCGGGAAAAGATTGGCGTGATGTTCGGAAATCCGGAAACGACCAGCGGCGGACGGGCGCTAAAATTCTATTCGTCTTTGCGCCTGGATATCCGGCGCATTGGCGCCATCAAAGACGCCGATCGCGTAGTAGGCAATCGCACGAAGGTGAAGGTCGCCAAGAACAAAGTGGCGCCGCCGTTTCGCGAGTGCGAGTTTGACATCATGTACGGCGAGGGCATTTCTCGCGAAGGCGACTTGCTCGATCTGGCCAGCACGCACCGAGTGGTCGAGAAGAGCGGCGCGTGGTTCTCGTACAAAGGCGACCGCCTGGGCCAGGGTCGGGAGAACGCCAAACAGTCATTGAAAGAGAATCCGGAGCTGCTTGGCCGCATCGAGAATGAAGTGAAGCTTAAACTCGGGCTTCCTGTGCGCCCGGTCCCTGAAAAAGCAGTCGCCGAAAAAGCGGAAGCTGCGGGTGGCGCAAAAGCCGCAGCGGCCGACAAGAGATAAGCCCAAACTGGGACGGAATCAAGCGCTCAGTCTTCAAGCAGGCTTCACAGTCTGCCGGGACCTGAGCGCTTATTTGTCTTTACAGCCACTATTCGTAAACGCATAATCCGCGGCGGAGTACGACAGACATTCCTGTCTGTCATGTTTATTTTTGGAGATGACAGGCAGGAATGCCTGTCCTACCAAATGAACGAATCGATTCTCATTAAGGGCGGCACACTTGTGACGATGGATGCAGAGAATTCCATCGTGCAGGGGGACTTGCTTATCAATGAAGGCCGCATCGCGAGTATCCCCGGGGCGGCGGCCGACGCTGACGTTGTCATCGACGCCGGCGACTGCGCTGTCCTGCCGGGCTTTGTCCAAACCCATATTCATCTTTGCCAGACTCTTTTTCGCGGCCGCGCCGATGACCTGCCGCTGCTTGACTGGCTAAAGAAGCGCATTTGGCTGATGGAAGCGGCGCATACTGCCGAGTCTATTCGAGCCTCTGCACAACTGGGCGTCGCTGAGCTAATCAAGGGCGGAACGACCTGCGCTCTGACAATGGAAACCGTCAATTACACCGAAGAGGTTTTCAAGGTCGTCGAGGAAACCGGTCTTCGGGCTACTGTCGGCAAATGCATGATGGACAAAGGCGACGATCTGCCGCCGGCACTTCGCGAAAATGCCGAGGAATCGATACGCGAGTCGCTTGCGCTTCATGAAGAATGGCACGGTCGGGGCAACGGCCGTTTACGTTATTGCTTTGCGCCGCGGTTCGCTGTTAGTTGCACACGTCAATTGCTGTCTGAGGTTTCCAAGCTGGCGCAAGAGCGCGGCATTATCATTCACACTCATTCATCTGAGAACCAAACGGAATGTGAAGTCGTCGAACAGGAGACCGGCCAGCGCAATATCACCTACCTCGATTCACTTGGAATTTCCGGGTCACACGTGGTGCTCGCGCATTGTATTCATCTGGATGGAAATGAGATGGACACTCTTGCGCGCACCCGAACTCATGTTGCGCACTGTCCTTCATCTAATCTCAAACTCGGTTCCGGCATTGCCCGCGTCGACGAAATGCTGGAACGCGGCATTTCCGTTTCGCTGGGCGCCGATGGATCAGCCTGCAATAACCGTTTGGATATGTTCACGGAGATGCGAACGGCCGCCCTACTGCAAAAGGTTTTGCATGGGCCTGAATCGTTGCCCGCCAGACAAGTCCTCCGCATGGCAACAATTGACGGCGCGCGCGCTTTAGGCCTTGGGTCCGAAACAGGAAGCCTCGAAGCGGGGAAACGAGCGGACGTTATTATTGTCAGGCTGAACGAGCTTCATACGAGCCCGGCAGGTGACCCGATATCGACGATGGTTTACTCGGCAGTGCCCACAGACGTTGACACTGTCATCATCGATGGAAAAGTTGTCATGCGGGAGCGAAATCTGCTAACCCTCGACCAACAGGACGTAATTAAGCAGGCGAACAATGAAGCTGAACAATTGATGCTGCGGGTTGGAGTTTAGTAGAAGGGGGGCGGCCTGCGTGCCCTAAAAATAGCTGTGCCAGCTCGAAGGTAGCGACTGCGGGGGGCGCGATCGGCGGCCGAGCTGGCACTGGCGGGCACTATCGATTCAAGCATCAGATGGCTGTCTTGCGACCAGGCTGACGTTTGGAGTTCAGCCCCATCCTCAACGGCGAGGATTATACACCTCCGCCGGAATCAGTCAACGACTTTTTGTGACTAATTCGACAAAAATTACGTGGCGCGTAGAGAGGTTCGAGCGGGAGTACTCAGGTTGACACTATTCCGGCCAAGTTCCTATACTACGCGGTCTTTCTGCGCATCTGGCCAGGTAGCTCAGTTGGTAGAGCGCGGCCCTGAAAAGGCCGGCGTCGGCGGTTCGATTCCGTCCCTGGCCACCATTTTTTTCAACAACTTAGCGATAGCCATAAAAACGGAAATTTTGTCTGACGTACATATAACGTACATCGGCTAGCCGATATTCGCTGTCTTGCACGCTGGTTCAAGTAGGTTCCACATCACTCGCGCCGTGCTGCTGGTCCTCGCGATATGCTGGCGAGCCAGCTTCGCATAGCGCTCTGTCATCTTGATATTCGAATGGCCGAGGATCTTCGCGAGCTCGTAAAGATCACCACCGTTCATCATGTACCAAGAGGCAAAAGTGTGACGTAGATCATGAAAGCGGAAGTCTTCGATCTCCGCTCGTTCGAGCAGATCTTCGAAGCTCGACTCCACCCGTCGTCGTCCGCCTTTGGCGTCTGCTTTCGGTGGAAAGATAAGGTCACGGTTGACGATAAATCGGACGTTGCCCTTCTTCGCAGGCTTAGGCATGTAGAGCCGCAGCTCTTCAGCCAGTTCTG
>DASXRU010000272.1:0-6695 GCA_036506395.1 Pyrinomonadaceae bacterium
AAGCGCCGTCGCCGCTTCGCTCTGCCGGCGCACTCCAAAAAGAGGCTGAAGATAATTCGATGAGTATGATGTCGAATGGTAACCCGGCAATCCAAAGCGCCGTCGCCGCTTCGCTCTGCCGGCGCACTCCAAAAAGAGGCTGAAGATATTCGATGAGTATGATGTCGAATGGTAACCCAGCAATCCAAAGCGCCGTCGCCGCTTCGCTCTGCCGGCGCACTCCAAAAAGAGGCTGAAGATAATTCGATGAGTATGATGTCGAATGGTAACCCGGCAATCCAAAGCGCCGTCGCCGCTTCGCTCTGCCGGCGCACTCCAAAAAGTTGGCGCAGCTACCGCACTTTGAAGAAAACTACCTGCGCAATGTGCACGAGCATCAGCGCGATCATCAGAGCGGTGGAAATAACGTGCGGCGGAATCCAGACTTTCAGCGTGCGATGAAGAGTAATCAGGGCCTCCACCCGGCTAAGTGTCGCCGCTGTTTCAACCGCATCCATTAACAGACTGCGCCGCTCCTTTTCTGTTACCTGAACAGCTTCATCATTGATTTGTCCTCTGGCTTCAGCTAACAAAGCCTTCAGATCCTGCCGGGAAATGAATTGACGCAGCAAGTAAAGTCTCGAATGAAAGCGGCGCACCACCTTCGATTCAATAATGCCTCTAAGCGCTTCATCCGATTTCTCGATAGTACCTTTCAATGATTCGCGCAGCTCATCGCGCCGGGCTATCAAGTCCTCAATCAATAGTGGATTGCCTTCGATGCTGGTCAGGATGCGGGGCGCGATGATGTAACTGGCAATCCCGAACACGCCGGAGACAATCACCGCAATGAACGAGACGTACAATGCGGTCGTCAGCAGCCCACCGGGGTGCCGGCCGCTGTGCATTAACAAAAGAATCGCCGCGATGACCCCGGCATATACGTGGGCCAGCATCCAGTAGCGCAGCGCTCCCGCACGCCGGCGGTAAATTTGTTTGCGCAACGGATACGTCATCACTGCGGCCACGCACACAAACCCGAGGATGCCTGAGAGCCAGCGAAAACTCAGCCAGGTCCCAGCCAGCACGGTGTCAAAGCCGTAGCGCCTCAACGTCCACCACGCAAAGACGGCGAGCAATACAGTCAGTATCCCGCCGCCGGCATGCCACATTCTGGCCAGAGGGTCGCTGCGATGAATGTTTCTCCCAATCGCATGAGTCTGGTCGCGAAATACGAGTCCCAGCGTCTTATCAATTTCGTCAAAGTACTCATGCGGGTTAACGCGCACCAGCGCGCCGGTGGGACAGTTCTCTTCGCAGGAGTAAGCCTTGCGCCGCGCCCCGTCCGGATTCAGCCCGGTGCCTTCGCAGAGATTGCATTTGATTGCCACCATGTCATCTGCTTCGGAAACCTCAGGAGGCGGAGGCAAAGTTGTAACTCTGAACATCTGCCGCAGCTTGGTGAAGAGGTCAGGAGGCAAAGGCGCGGCGCTGTTTCGCGGCACCATCGTAATCGCGTCGTAGGGACACTGCGTGGCGCAGTCAAAACAACCTATACACGTCTGCGGGTCGATATCGACCTGACCCTGGGGATCGCGAAAGATGGCCCCGGTCGGACAGCCCGTCAGGCACTCCGGATCTTTGCAGTGCATGCAAACCTGCGGCGAAAGGACGTGCTGGGACGACGGGCTGCCGGGTTTGACCGGACGCTGAATGTGAATTCCCCGCCGCAGCAAGCGAGACTGGCCGTGCACTTTGTGACAGGCGAGCGAACAATTGCCGCAGCGCACACATAAATCCATATCCATTACCAAAAGGTTCGCGCCATCGACAATTCCGGTAGTGATCTCTTCTTCGGTGGCAGCAACCACACGCAGATCGGCAAGCGACTCCAGCTCCTGGGGCTGACGATCGTCGGCCGACGAGAAGTCCTTGAAAGTGCGACTGATCTTTTCCCTGAGCCGCGCCTCGGCCTGAAGTTTGGGAATTGATATTTCCAGAACTTCGCTGCGCGCCAGCAAAGACGCGCTGTATTTCCACTGGCTTGCTTCCTTGAGGCCCTCCAATCCAATGCAGTTTCCGGCGCCCAGGAAATCAACTCCAATCCCCGCTCCCGTTCCCATCGCGACGCCGCTGGTTTCCGGATCGAGCGTTATGCCGCGCACGCGCCGCACCCAGCCGCTCTTGATTAGAATTACTTTCTCAACCGGCTCGCCCTCCTGGCAAAGCACATGATGCTTTCCGTAGATTTTGAATTCCGCCACGCTGTCGAATTTCTCGAGCGCATCAGCCCCAAAGACTTCGCCGGTTGCCTGCCTGACCTCTTCCAGCACGCGGCCAAAACCGTGCGTGCGATACGTAGCATCGATTGCCTGTCCAAACCTGGGAAGTTTTCGCAGCAGTCGCAGCGCGGGCCTGGTGATCTCCAGCACTGTCGCCTGAGAACCCTGCGGAACCAGGATGGTGGCGTTTCGCTCGACGCCCGCCAACACCGCCATCTCGCCGAAAACGGTGCCGGGCGCCAACTGGCTTATTCTCTGTTCGGCGCCTCCCTCTTCACGGATAAAGACGTCGAGCGATCCTTCCACCGCGATATAGAAAGTATTGCCGCCCCATTCGCCCTGCCGCATGATCGGTTCCCCTGGACCATAGACCAGCAACCGGATATATGGGCCGACTTTCTTTCCGTTGCCGTAATCACGTCCGTGGACGATCACTTCAAGATCAGTCGCATACTTCTTCTTGCCATTCTGCTCTTCCAGCAGCTCAGCAATTATCTCGAGCTTCCCAACCGCCTCGATGACTGCTGCTTGATCGGTGATTTCGCGCGGCATAGCTTTCTTATACTACTTACCGGGGATTGAATGCTAAACAAAACTCACGCCCAGCTTGTAACGCAAACTGTTAGTTTGCGTGCAGGCAAACAACTTGGCTACTTGCGGCGCAAACTGGCAGTTTGCCCTATACCCCGTTCTCAAGATGAGCCCGACAGGAGTTGGTAGTGCCCTGAGTTCAATCTCTTTGTTTCTATCCCCCTCCCTCTGGGAGGGGTCAGGGGAGGGCCTGCGGCGAATCAATCAAACGATTCGTTAACGCGCGGCCTCGATGGCCGCGCGCCGTTCTTAGATTCGTGAATGCGGCCCCCCACCCTATCCTGCGAATTAAGATAACAGCGGTGGATAATTCTAATCTCGAAGTAAGAGTGACCTCATCGAAACGACGCGCGGCCATCGAGGCCGCGCGTTAATGAAATGTTTGTTGATTCGCCAGGCCCTCCCCTCACCCCTCCCAGAGGGAGGGGAATAGAAAGAGATTGAACGCAGGGCACTCCTCCTTTTCGATGCTTTGAAACAAGCCGCGTAGTATCGTACTCTTAGCCGTTAAGTTTATAAGAGCCGAAATCATTTCCCGGCTTTCGCATTCAAATGGTCCTGGACGATCTACAATCCCTGCCGCTCGAACAGCAGATCGGACAATTCTTTTTCATGGGACTCCCGGGGACGGAGCTTGATGCGGAAGCGCGTGGTCTGATCGAACAGGTCAAGCCTGGCGGCGTGATTATCTTCGGTCGCAACGTAGCTGCGCCCGATCAATTGCGCGGCCTGCTCGATGAGATACGCACGATAGTGCCGGTCGAGCCGCTCTTCGGCATCGATCAGGAAGGCGGTCTGGTAGATCGACTGCGCAAGATCGCTACACCAATGCCGTCGGCCCGGGTCATACGCCAGCATGGCGACCTGGCTGCCTCGCGAGCGCTGGGCCGCATCACCGGCGAGATGCTGCGGCTGCTGGGGTTCAATCTCAATTTCGCGCCCGTGATGTCAATCATGACCGAGGAGCGCGACCTGCTGTCGAACGGATTGTATTCGCGGTCCTTCGGGCGCTCTCCCGGCGAAGTCCTGGGCTATACGACCGTCTACATGCGCGGCCTGCAGGGTACCGGCTGTCTCGGGTGTCTGAAACACTTTCCCGGCATAGGCGCGGGCGAGATCGATTCTCATGAAGAGATGCCGGTCGTAGGCCTGTCGCACGACGACTTGATTGCGCAGGACCTCGCGCCCTACATAGAGCTGTTTCAACGAAAGGATGATCGCGTGCGCGCGGTGATGGTGAGTCATGGCGGCTTTCCCAACATAGATATTTCAAGGGGAACTACCGGAGGCCTGCTGGAGCCGGCATCGTTGAGTTACAGCATCGTCACCACGCTCTTGCGCGAAGAGCTGGGTTACCAGCACCTGGTCCTCACCGACGATCTGGAGATGGGCGCTATTGCCAGACATACGCCTATCGAAGGCGCCGTGCTGCGCGCGTTCCTGGCGGGAAATGACATGATGTTGATTTGCGCGACTCCCGATATGATCCGGCGTGGTTATGACGCGTTATTGCAAACCGCGCGGGACGGCAAGCTACCGGAGAAAAGAGTCCGCAATTCCTTGAAACGGATCGCGGCAACCAAGTCTCTGGCCCAACCGCCCCTGGCATTGGATCTCGAGCGCTTCTGGCAACTCTCGGACGAGATTGCCTCGCTGAACGGCAAACTGAAATACACCTATGGAGGCAAACTCTAATGCGCATGCGGCCGGTTATCTTCCTTCTCTTAATGGCTTTGGGGGCCGCGACGCTCTCCTCCGGCTGTCGCCATCGCAGCAACGCTTTTGTAATCGCCCTTTCGGACAATATCAAGACCATCGATCCCATCGGCTCGCCTTCCGTTGATGCAGCCAGCGAGCGCGTGCGCGTTTTGATATTCAACTCGCTGGTTAAGAAGAACGAAAAGTTTGACTACGTTCCGGAGCTTGCGTCCGACATCAAGCGCTCCGATGACGGCTTAACTTTTACTTTTACGATGCGCGATGGCGTCACCTTTCACGACGGCAGACCATTTACCTCGGCTGATGCGAAGTACACCGTGGACACCGTGCTGGCTTCAAACTTTGCGAAGTCGGCAAGTTTCTTCGAAGGCTCAGGCGCAGACAAGAAGAGTTATGTTGCCGGCGTCGATGCGCCCGATCCCCGCACCCTGGTAATCCGTCTAACGAAACCCTGGATGGGATTGCTTAGCAACCTGGTTGCGGTGGCAATCATTCCCAAGGACAGCTATGAATCGGAAAAGACGCATCCGCTTGGCACCGGTCCGTTCAAGTTCAAAAGCTATGACCCGTCACAGCAGGTTGTCGAGTTGGAGGCCAATCCAAACTACTGGGAAGGCGCACCGCATCTCTCCGCGGTGCGGGTGCGCGTAATTGGTGACGCGAACGCCCTGCAGGCCGAACTCAAGAGCGGCCGTGTCGACATTGCTCCGCTGCCAACCAGCCTTTCTCCTGACGCGATCAAATCGTTAAGCCAGGATCCTAACCTGAGGGTGGAGCAGTTTCCCGGGTCGAACCTGGGTCACATAACCTTCAATACAAAAGAGGCTCCAGTGGATAACGTTAAGGTGCGCCAGGCCATCGCCTACGCCATCGATCGCGAGTCAATGCTTCGCGATCTGCTGCTCGGCCAGGGAAAGATCGCACATTCGATTCTGCCGGAAGAATCCTGGGCCTACACGGAGGGGCACAAGTACACTTATGATCCCGCCATGGCCAAGAAACTTCTGGACGAGGCCGGCTTCCGTGATCCGGACGGCGATGGGCCGCAGATGCGTTTTGCGAAGCCTATCGTCTTCAAGATTTCGGGCAGTAGCGGCGCGGCGCGCCAGTACTCCGGAGTCATCCAGAATTATTTGAAACAGGTGGGCGTTCCGGTCTCAATTGAAACCGCTGAGCTCAACACGCTGTTCGAGTTGTTGCGCCGGGGCCAATTTCAGATGACCTACGGACAATGGGTGGGCGGAAATCAGGATCCCATTTTCTATAAGGACTTGTTTGCCTCATCGGAGATTCCCACCCAGACGCGGGCCTCGCGCAATCGCAGCCGTTACAGCAACAGCGAGCTTGACGCGATTCTCGAAGAAGCCGCCAACACGTACGATCGATCCAAAGCCGCCGCGCTTTACGCGCGGGCCCAGGAGATCGTCAGCCGAGAGGTGCCGTTGTTTCCGCTGTGGTACCAGGCGAACATGGTGATAGCAAAGAAGACTGTCGGCAACATCAAGATCGACGCCAGCGGCGATTGGGGCTTTGTGCGCAACCTGAAGTAGGACAGACATTCCTGTCTGTCGCTGTCCCGTCGCCTTTTTGTTTTCGTGCCAATCAAATGCTTTGATTTTCCATTTGTCATTTGTCATTTCTCATTTGTGTTTAGCGGATTCGTAGAGTGCTTTCTACGCAGAAACATTATCTATACTGAAATAATGGAAAATGAGAAATGACAAATGATAAATGGAAAATCTTCGGTTGGGCTCTTTGGCGTGCGCCCTTCTCGCGACGCACACTCAGGCGGCGGTCCCATGAAGTCAGTACCACCATGCGGTAGCAGGTGGGTCGCTGCATTAATGCTCAATCCGCGTGACTACCAATCAATCCCTCCCAGGAAATAGCTCCCTCGCGAATCAAACGAAACGTCGCCCCGCTTGCATCCACAACGGTCGAAGGTTGATCGCTTCGCGACACGCCACCATCAACAATCAAATCAATTCCCGAAGGAAAATAACCGGCGACATCTTGTGCAGTCTTTGCCGGAGGTAAGCGCGAAGGGTTTGCGCTGGTGGCAGTCAATGCCCCACCGCACGCGCGCACCAGGTCCCTGACACCTTCATCATCGGGAAGACGAAT
>DASXRU010000273.1:0-24201 GCA_036506395.1 Pyrinomonadaceae bacterium
GATTCATCCGGCAAGCAAGTCCTGGGAATAAAACTCGACCCGTACGACAGAAGTTTTCGCACAGTCCGCACCCATGTACTGATCGAAAGCAACGAGGCGTTGACCAGTGAAACTCTGGCGGCAGCAATTGCTGCTGGGCGCTGCTACCTGGGCTTCGACTTGTTTGGCGATTCCACTGGGTTCAACTTCACGGCCCAGAACAAATCAGAAACCAAATTCATGGGCGATGAAATCACTTTAGTCGATGCCGTGAAGCTGAATGTCACTACGCCGCTGCCGGCCAGAATTGTTCTGTTGCGGGACGGGAGCAAAGTTCAGGAGGAATCCGGCGCTTCGCACAAGGAGTTTTCGGTAACAGAGCCAGGGGACTATCGGGTGGAAGTCTACCTGCCGCAGTTGCCGAAACCGGTTAGCGACCAGCCCTGGATCATTTCCAACCCAATCTACGTAAGGTAGGACAGGCATTCCTGCCTGTCTTCCACTTTTTGGAGTGCGGTGGCAATCCCGATGTGTCGGGAGACACCGCTTTGGATTGCCCCGCGCTCCGAACGTGATGGCCGCAATATAAAGGCTAACCAAAGCGCCGTCGCCGCTTCGCTCTGCCGGCGCACTCCATAACAAGAAAAAGACAGGCAGGAATGCCTGTCCTACAAACACGGCATCGCCCCACGGGCTCTAGCCTTGTGGGGCGACGTAGCGCGCACTGGAAAGCTCCAGCAGCTATTCTTGGAAACGGTGCTTAAGACACCGACGAACTGTAGAGAATCTCCGTATTGGATTCTTCGCTCGCTGCCCGTCCCAAGTGAAATTAGGAACGCGCGAGAACAGCCTTCCATGTACCCTGTTTATGTCCTCGCAGTCTAGGCCCGCCGGCAATTTCTGTCAAGAATCACGTTGACCGCACGTGAAACGTACATCATTTCCAACCTCGTAAAATAGCCGCGAAAGGAGCCGCAGTTTGTCTAAGATTGGGGATGTTTAACCATGCCATAGGATCGGCGCCAGAAGAACTACTACAAACCCAACGAGGATCGTCAGAGGCGTGCCCACCTTCACGAAATCAATAAATTGATAGCGACCAGGACCGTAGACCAGCAGGTTGCCGTGATGGCCAATTGGCGTCAGGAAGGCGACCACCGAAGCCATGGCGACCGTGACCACAAAGGGTTCTGGCGGTTGTCCCAAAGCCTGCGCCAAAGCTACCGCCACGGGAGCAAAAAGCGCAGTAGTGGCAGCGTCAGACATGAACTGCGTAATGATCGCCACTATCCCAAAGAGCAGAAGTAGAATCCACGTTTCATGCCAGCCTCCCACTACTCCCTGCAACCACCCTGCCAACATACTCGCTGTGCCGGTTTTCTGCATTGCGAGTCCCAGCGGAATTGCTCCGGCGATGAAGACGAATATCCGCCGATCAATGGAGCCGTAGGCCTGCCGCACGGTGATACAACCGGTAAGGATCGTGGTCACCGCTCCGGCCAGCGCCGCCATTTCTATACTCATGAGATTGAAAGCGGCAGCCAGGATCGCAGCCAGCATAATAATTCCTGCCAGCGGAGCCTTTCGACGCAGCTTGGGGTTCCCACCATGAAAAGGAACCAACATCAGAAAAGCTCCGTCATTCGCCACCCGGGCCAGCGACTCACGATCTCCTTCGAGAACCAGCACGTCGCTGGCGCGCAACTTAACCTTCGCCATTTCCTGTTGCAGCCAGCCGCTCTTGCGCCATAGGCCCACGACTATCGCACCGTATCGTTGGCGGAAATCGACTTCGCTAAGTGTTCTGCCGACAAGATCTGAACCGGAGGCCACGACGGCCTGGACAAACTGATCATCGATGTCTTCTTTTTCGTCCTCTCCATTCTTCTTCTCGTTCTCCTTACCAGAGCCATATAGATTGATTGGATGTAGTTCGATATCCGGCTGCTGGCGAATCGCAACCAGTTGCTCTGGAGTGGTGCGTACAACAAGCACATCGCCTTCCTGCAAGGGCCACTTGTTCGAAAGGGTCTTGATCCGTTTTCCATTTCGTATCCAGCCAACGATCTTAAACTGATAGCGCTCATCGTCTTCGACTTCTTTGATTGTTTTTCCCAGGAAAGGCGAGTCAGGCAGAATCGTAAGCTCGGTAAGGTAGTCCTCCAGTCGAAAGTGGGTCGTTTCATCTTCATTGGTGTGATGGCTGGGCAGCAGAAAGCGCCCTACCACCAGCATGAACACAGTGCCCAGCAGCGAAAGACTCAGTCCAATCGGGGCAATGGAAAAGATACCCAGCCCGGGACGTCCCGATTGCCGCAACACGTTGCCGGCGATAAGAAATGCCGGCGCGCCAATGATCGTAATCGTAGTACCCAGCGAAGCAGCGAACGATAGCGGCATTAAGAACTTGGAGGCCGGTATCTTACGCTCGCGAGATAGCTCGAGTGTCACCGGGACCATTATTGCCGTTGTTGTGACGTGATGCGTAAAGGCGGAAAGCAGGGCCACCAGAGGCATGATGACGGCGATTGCTCTGGTGTAACTGCGCCCGGCCAGACGGCCAATCCAGTCGCCGATCGTGTCTGACAACCCGGTGAGATGCAGCGCGCCGCTGAGCACGAAGATGCCGGCAATAACAATGGCGGGTTCACTCGAAAAGCCCGAAAGCGCCTCCTCCGGTTTTAGTACCCGGGTCAGATACAGCGCGAGCACGATCAGAACCGCTACAATATCGTTGCGGATCCACTCCGTTAGAAACAGGATGATCGCAATAACCAGGATAGCGATGAAGTAAACCTGCTGTGGATTAGAGTTGGCGAGCACAAGTTGGATCCCCCTTGATAGTGCGCACCTCCAGTTTCGCTTCACTAGTGCGCTCAGAAAATCTTGTGGGAGGCGCAGGTTACTACGTCAGTCCCGCTGCCAGCAACCCGTCGATAATCGACCGCTGAGAAATAATTTGCTACCGTGAAGCAACAATTCGCACCCAGGTTCAATTCCAGGAAAACATCCAAATGGAAATACTCATTCCCGTTACTCGTGACTTCAGCTTCCGGCGTACGGTGATGAGCCACGGCTGGTGCGAGCTTTTGCCTTTTACGTTCGACCCAAAAACCTGGACCCTGACCCGCGTGCTCGACCTCAACGGCTCTGCTCCGGTGACATTGAAAATCAAAGGGACCGCACGTGCCATTAAGGTTGGCGCGTCACGCCGCTTGAGCAAGAACGATGCGGCGCGGGTCGTGCGCGATCTTCGCCATATGTTTCGCCTGGACGATGAAATCGGGACCTTCTATAAGCTGTTGGCGGACGACAGGGAATTTGCGTGGATTCCCGCCCAGGGGGCGGGACGACTGCTTCGTTCGCCAACCGTTTTTGAAGATCTGGTAAAGATGATCTGCACCACGAATTGTTCCTGGACATTGACTGACAAGATGGTGAGCGGACTGGTGAACTATCTGGGCCGCGAGGCGCCTGACGGCCGGCGCACGTTCCCCACGCCGCAGGCTATGGCGCTGATGCCGGCGAAGTTTTACCGCGATGAAATCCGGGCCGGTTATCGCTCTCCTTATTTCAAGGAGCTGGCCGACCGCGTGGCGTCAGGCGCACTGGACGTGGAGCAGTGGCTAAGCAGCGACCTGCCCACCGAAGCTCTGAAGAAAGAGATAAAGCAGGTTAAGGGCGTCGGCGATTATGCTGCTGAGAACGTCCTGAAGCTTCTCGGACGCTATGATGGCCTGGCGCTGGACTCATGGACGCGGGCAAAGTTTGCTCGGGTGCGCAACAAGGGCCGGGCCGCCAGCGACAAGAAGATTGCGCGCTTCTATTCTCGCTTCAATTCATGGCGGGGCCTGGCATTGTGGTGCGACATGACGCGCGACTGGATGGATGCGTGATGTCAGAACCGCCTGCGGTAGCGGGCGCCTAATTTATCAGTCGATCCAGTTTGGCCAGCACTGGCCCGCCCGCTACCGCAGGCGGTTCTGACAAGAGCCCGCTGCTGCATGTGTGACTGGGCTCAGACGCCGGAGACTGATTGGCCCGCGCCGCGATAGCTTAGGCCCAATGTAATAATCTTCTGCAGCAGCGCTTCGTAGTCTATGCCGGAGTGTTTGGCGGAGTCGGCAAAGTCTTCGCCGAAAGCAATCTGCGGATTGGGATTGGCTTCGAGCAGATACAGGTTGCCGTCATCCGTCAGGCGATAATCCAAGCGCGCGTAACCGCTCAAAAACAGGATTCGATAAATCTTCTTGGAAAGGTTTTCAATCTTCTTCACGACTGCCTTCGGCAAGTCGGCGGCCTTCGTTACCACTCCGACTTTTTCCTGATAAGCAGGATCCCATTTCAGCTTGCTGGTGGCGATGTTCGGGGCGCCTTCGGGAAGTTTTTCAATTACCAGCTCCCAGGGCGTGTACGTCTGCAACCGCTGATTGCCGATCACGCTGACATAAATCTCGCGGCCGGCAATGTACTGTTCGGCGATAGCGTGCGTATTCGTTTGCCTATGAATGAACTCGACCCGCTCGGCCAGCTTCTCGTCGTCGTTGACAATTGAAGCGCGGGCAATTCCTACCGATCCCTCTTCGCTGATCGACTTAACCAGCAGGGGAAACTTCAGACGTTTCGATCGCTTGACCTTTCGGTTCATGTGAAACACTGCGAAAGCGGGAATGTGAATACGGTGATATGCCAGCACCATTTTCGACAAGGCTTTGTCGTGCGAAATGGTCAGGCCGCGCGGATTGCAACCGGTGTACGGCTGCTTCATCAGCTCCAGGTAGCTGACGACGTGCTGATCGTACAGGGGATAGCCATGAAACTCTTCCAGCAGGTTGAAGGCGACATGGGGCTTCTGCTCGATGAGCGCATTGCCGATGACGCCGAGGTTGTTATAGACACCAATGGGATATACGTCATGCCCCATCTTCTTGAGCGTCGAGATGACGTCCCATTCCGTCTTCCATGGCGCGATCTCCTTTGCGGTTAGTCCTTCGATCGTGTCAGGGGGCACGAGGTCTTCATGGACCAGCACCAGGACGCGAAGTTTTTTCGAGAGTTCTGTGCTCACAAAGAGATCCTGTGGTAACCGGAATGCACGACGTTCATTGTCTGGACCGTCAGCATGATCATGACTTGCTGCCTGGCGTCCTTTTCGGGACCGGCGACTCGAAGTTTTAGTTCCTTCGCCCGTTCGATCATTAATCCCAGCACGTGGTCGATCGCGTACTTATGCACGCCGGTGGCCTCGGCAATCAGCTGGCCCGCTTCGCGGCGAAGGCGGCGCAGGAAGTTGGCGGCGGTAGGCCGCGCGGCGTGGCGCGGCTCGTTGGAAAAGATCCGGCGCAGGTCAGTATCGTAAAACGCCGGCCATTCGAAAGCGTATTTCTGGCGTTTGCGCTCGTAATGTTCGCGCAGCGTGATCCTGATCTCCGGCAGCCTTTCGATCTTACGTCGCACGCGATTTTTGGGGCGGGTGCCGGCAATCTCCGTCATCAGGTCATTGATGTATTCAAGCTTGCGCGCCGCCGGCCACCCTTTGTAACGCCGGCGCCAGCGCGAATTGGGCCGCAGCCAGACGGCAAACGTCTCAGCAAAATCTTCCGCCGGGTGCGCCTGCGCGTACCAGGCATCGAGATGAAGCACGTACTGGCGGCTGTTGGGTTTCGGCTTGTAAGACTCGGGATAGGGTTGGGTAAAAGAGCCGAACAACTCGCGCCAGCGGCGCTTGAAGTGCAGGCGAAAGGCATTATCGAGAGCGTGGCCGGCTTCGTGCCGCAGAATCTGCATGCATTCCCAGTCAGTGCCACCTTCAACTTCCAGCATGTGCTGGCGCTCGAGTTTCATCAGCCGCGGGTGGGCCAGATAGAACGGAATAGCGAAGCCCGGAACACCGTCCGGCGTAAACCATTCGGCTGAAAGCCAGACGTGCGGCTTGAAGCGTATGCCGCGTTCATTCAGTTCATGGTAGAGCCTTTTGATGTGCGGTTCGAGGAAGGAGCCTTTGATACGCACCGGCAGGTCGCAGATGCGCATGTCCAGGAGACGCTCGTCGGAGATGTCACTCCATTTGAATCGCGCGGGCACTGGGCTAGATTGTAGCCGCGATTAGTTTGCGAGGCTAGATACATTTGGAGTGCGCCGGCAAAGCGAAGCGGCGACGGCGCTTTGGAGAGCGCCGCCGCCGCTTATCTGTCTACCGGTTCGGAATCCAAAGCGGTGTCTCCCGACACATCGGGATTGCCACTGCACTCCAGGTTTAGGCAGTTACTGCTTGTTGAAGACCAGCGTGGAGTCTTGCGAGCCGCGCGGGCCTTCGCTGTGACGAGTAACGGTCAGGACCTTGCCATCGCCTGAAAGTGACAGCTTATCGGTTGAGGTTGACTTGAACTCCGTGCCATCGCGGCCAGTACCGGTACGCACAGCTGACAGCTCAAGTGTGTTGCCGTCGTTTGCCCAGGTGGCTTTTGTGGTATTACTGCCTCCCATTTGTCCGCCGGCTTCAGTGGTCACTTCTTTGCCGTCGAGACTGTAAACTCGCGGGCCGCCCATTCCTCGGCCAGCGCCATAACCGCCGCCGGGGCCGCCCGCCGCCGGTGCGCCAGCCGGCGGTGCGCCAGCCGGAGGAGCAGTAACTTTCGAATCGATGGAGATCTGTTTCTCGTCCTGCGTGATTGTCCACGTCACGCTCGCGTTTTGCATGCGTTGGTCCAGACCCTGACTCTTGTCCTTGTCCAGATTCCATGTGCCCGCGAAATTTGCAGGCTTGACCGCGCTTGCACCTAGGGCAACCAGCGTGAACACACTAACCAGCCCAAAAATCCAAAATGCTTTTCTCATCTAAATAACCCTCCGTTGTAATTTCGCCATAGCAATATCGAAAGCTCCGCCCGTCCTCCTGTGGCTTAGAAGTCGAACTTGATCGCCACCTGCACTTGCCGCTGAGTCAAGAAGCTGCGAGGCGTGCCGAAAGTGGTTGCGCCAGTGGGGGCCGTAAGCGGCGGCGTTCCCGCGGGGGGAGTCGCGCTAAAGTTGAAGATGGTGTTGTTGATAGTGAGCACGTTTGACCGGTTGAAGATGTTGAAGCCCTCAAGGATCAGCCGAACCCTTGTGGTCTCGCTCGTGCGAATGAGGCGGGTGATGCGCGCATCAAACTGGTAAGTTGACGGAGTATAGAAACCGTTTCGCCTGGTCCCCGGCAGCCGGTCGGTCGCCCGATTTCCATCGCGGTTTGGGTCGTTGGCTACCGCTTGAGAGTATGCGAAGCCTGACTGAAGCTGGGCGATTCCGGAGAATGTCCAATCACTGAGAAAGGCGCGGGCAAACGCGTTCTCAGTTTTGACTCGCCCGATTTCATAAACCGGGCTGAAGACGAAACGGTGACGGAGATCAGTGTCGGCCGCCGCATAATCAGCCCGGGCATCGAGCTGATTCTCGATAATCTTTGAATCGTCGGCGCCAACGACGACTGCGGTCTGATCAGGTTTATTGTCCTTCGCTTTCGAGAACGTGTAAGCGGCGATGAACTGCAGTCCACGCGATAAGCGTTGGGTTGCCTGTATCGCCAGACCGTCATAGCGAGAGTTGGCAGAACTCTCGAACAGATTGATGCGATTGTAGGTGATGCCCGAGGTTCGCGAAATGGGCCGCGTTTGAGACGAACTCGTCGCGCTGGGACCGGGGAAGCGCAGAAAGGTGTACGTCTGTCCATCAGCAGCGAGATACGAAGTCGGCACAGGCGGCCCCAGGTTGATGTCGCGCGTGCGCGTCAGATGCACTCCTCTAAAGAACAAGTAAGTGGCCGACAGGCTGAGGTTCGGCAACAACTCGCGCTCGACGCCCAGGCGCGCCTGCTGCACATAAGGCTGCCTGTAGTTATCAGCGAACAGGTAGAGGTTCTTTGGCGCCACCCCCGGAACGGCGCTCAGAATATTAGGAAATCGCAGACCGGCCGCGATTATTTGTCCGGAGTTCAGCGTCACGTTGATGACGTTGATGCCGTTGTTCGAGTGGGCCGTGCCGAGATCAATGGCGGTAGTTCGCCCATAGAAAATGCCATACCCGCCGCGCACAACCGTCTTGTTATCAAATGCATAACTAAAGCCGGCGCGCGGTGCGAAATTGTTGCCATCTTTCGGACAGCGGCTGGTGTCCAGGCCGTTGCTCAAGAGTAGCGGATCAGGATTCTGCACCGGCGGGCATGCCAGTCTTTGATAGTCGTAGCGCACACCCAGGTTTAGTGTGAGCTGTTGTGTGACCCGCCAGTCATCCTGCGCGAAAGCCGCGTAATCGGCGCTGTTCGGATCCGTTACCGGGCCACTCGTGCCGTCGCCGGGGAAACTCTGTGAGTAAGAGGAGGCGCTCGGTGCAGCAGCAGCACTGAAATTCGCGGCGAAGGCTTGAAAGCCGTTCGCGTATGACGCTGCCGGGAACCCGCCGGTGGCGGGAATGGTGATAGATGAGAACGTATACGAGCCGCTAAACAGGCCCGGGAAGAAATTGAAAATTCTGTCGAAGTTAAAGTCGACGCCAAACTTGTAGCTGTGACGCCCGCGCAAGTAAGACAAGTTATCAACAAACTGAACGCGCTTGATGGTAGTTTCGCGCGGGCTGAAGTTGTTCCGCCCGATGTTAAGATTCCCTCCCCCGGTGTTTATCACCGCTTCCGGATCAGAGCTATTAGCATTTCCCGGCTCCTGGTCGCGTCCAAGCTGAAAACGAAATTCGTTGACCAGCGTCGAAGAGAGAGTCGAAGCCAGCGTTCCCGAGAAGGTTGTGCTGTGAACAATGCTGTCGCCTGAATGCTCTTCAGCGCTCAACGCACCGCTGTTCTCATTGTTACGTCCCGTAAAATTCTGCTGATTGAAGCGCAGGCTGAGTTGGTTGTTCTTATTGATTGCGATGTCGGTCTTGCCGAGAAACACATCCTGATCTCGCCCAATCGAATAAGCATTCAACTTCGGGAGGAGCAGAGCTTGTGTCGCCGCCGGCTGCGACTGAAAGTTTGGCACGTCCAGAACATTCGGCAGAGTCTGACGTTGGCCATCGTACGTAAAAAAGAAGAAGGCCCGATCCTTCTTTATCGGTCCGCTGATGCGACCGCCGAACTGGTTGATTTGCTGCTTCGGGCGGCGATTTGGCCTCCCCTGCCGGGCTTGCAGCGCTTTCAAATCGGTCGTGTTCGCGTTGAGAGATTCGTCGCGAAAGTATTCGAATGCGCCGCCGTGAAACTGATTTGTTCCCGACTTTGTGACAACGTTGATGACTGCGCCACCCGAGCGGCCAAACTCCGCAGAAAAGCCGTTCTGGTTGACCTGAAACTCCTGCACCGACTCTTCGGAGAATTGGTAAGGCGGCCGGACACCACCGCGTCCAAATGCCTGTCCAAAAAAAGTATTGTTGTTATCAACGCCGTCAACTTGAAGGTTGTTAAGCGTGCCTTTCTGGCCACCGACGGAGATGTCGCCACCACGCGTGCGATCAGTCACGACGCCGGGCGTGAGCGTGGCGAAGTCCTGATAGTTGCGACCGTTGATCGGCAGGTTTTCGATTGCCTGCTGGTTTATCGTGGTCGAAACAGAAGTGCGTGTGGTTTCAACCACGGGCGCCTCGGCAGTTACGGTGACGTTGCCGGTTGCGCTGCCGACGGTCAAGCCGATGTCGAGCGGAGTCTTACTGCCGACCGTGACCGCGATGTCCTTCGCTTCGGCTTGCGCGAAGCCTTGCCCGCTGGCGCGCACTGTATACGACCCTGGCGGCAGCAGGACCAAGCGGAAGTTTCCGTCGCTGTCTGTGGTGGTGCTCCTTTCCAAACCGGTGTTTTGGTTTGCCGCGGTGACCGTGGCGTTGGGCACCGCAGCGCTGTTTGGATCGAGCACACGACCTTCGATGTTTCCGGTAGTGGCTTGCGATTGTGCGAAGGCGCCAACAGCGAGCGTCGCGATCATTGTGATTACAGCAGATAGTTCGGTCACATAGGGAGTGTATTTTCTCATTTGGATTTCCTTAAAGTTTGAGCTGATTATTAAAGCTTAGATGTCCACTTGCAAGAACGGTGGCTGAGTGTCGGCGTTACAAGTTAAACAAAGAACCACTGGCTGCGCTTTGAGGACCGCGTGATACTACGGTATGGAGATCGCTAAATCAAGAGGTCTACCAGTAAAGATCGTTTTAAGTTCTTCGCGGGGATTTTAGTTGCGCCTGTCGATGGCCAGAGGCCGCCAAAAACTTAGCAACCGGCTGCCGCTAAGCGCCTGAACCAGACTCATGACGCCCATGTAGCCGTAGCCGAAAAAGAAGAGCAACAGAAATGCGATCGGCCCCCACATGTGCATGCGCACGGCGTAGGCAATCGCCAGCATGAAATAGACGGCAAAGCTCAACTCCAACAAGGGCAGCCACCCGTGCTTGCGTTTGTACTTCTTTCGCTTCCAGGTTTCGTCACTGGTTTGCTCAACCCGATACTTTGGCGTGCGTACGAAGTCTGACTTCACGCCGGCAAGTGCTTCCAGCACCGCTCGCGCGTTGGAAAATGCCAGGCCAATACCCAGCCCCATCACCAGCGGCAGGTGAAGCAAACGCGGCGCGCGGTCCTTATCCAGATACCAGACGGCGGTGCCGTAAAAAAGCACGACGGAAACTGTCGAGAAGAAAAGCAGTGGCACATCGAGCAGCATTAACTGGTGAAACCCCTGGTTGTAACGCACCAGCAGCAAGGGAAACTGAAGAAAGCTGGCGACTATCATTAGCGGATAGCTGATGTTTCCCGTCAGGCGAAAGAACATTTCCAGCTTCACGCGCAGAGGCAAGGGCGAATTCCAG
This sequence comes from Pyrinomonadaceae bacterium, assembly GCA_036506395.1. GTDB lineage: Bacteria > Acidobacteriota > Blastocatellia > Pyrinomonadales > Pyrinomonadaceae > DASXRU01. Next base: position 10,798 of record DASXRU010000273.1, read on the forward strand.
ATTCTGCGATAGAGCTTCAGTCCCACCTGCATCACGCCCTTGGCCCAGCGCCGCTGCTGAGCCTTGAAGGCATTGATTTCGACTGGTATTTCGGCCGGCGCCTCTTCGTCCAGAAGGTAAACGAAACGCCAACCCATCAACTGGGCGCGGAAGCTAAGGTCGGTGTCTTCGGTGAGCGTGTCATGCTGCCAACCGCCGCTCATCTCAATCGCTTTGCGGCGCCAGACTCCTGCTGTGCCGTTAAAGTTAAAAAAGCTGCCGGTGCGATTGCGCGTCGTTTGTTCGACTACGAAATGGCCGTCCAGCATTATCGTCTGCAAGCGCGTCAGCAAATTGTACGAGCCGTTGATGTGCGCCCAACGCATCTGCGCGCAGCCCACCAGGGGATCGGTAAAGTAGTCAACGAGCTTCCGCAGAAAGTCGGGCTTGGGAACAAAGTCAGCATCAAAGATCGCCACCAGGTCTCCACTGGCTGTCAGCATACCGTGGGCCAGCGCGCCTGCCTTGAAGCCAGTCCGATCCGTGCGATGCACATAGTAGATGTCAAAGCCTTCGCGCGCGTACTTCTCGACCGTTGCTCGAGCGAGACTCCTGGTTTCATCCGTCGAGTCGTCGAGCACCTGGATCTCCATCCGATCACGCGGATAATCAATTTCGGTCACCGCCTTAACCAACCGGCCGACTACGTACATTTCGTTGAAGAGTGGCAGTTGGATGGTAATGCGCGGCAGCTCTGTTTCGCTGAAGTGACCCTCGGGATGCGGTGGCAGACTGCGATAGCGCCAGAACTCGAACACCTGTTTGATGCGGTATATGCCATAGATAGACAGCACTGTCAGGATGCTGAAGTAAAGCACCAGAATGGTCCAATCAAAGGCATCAAGCTGGTACAGGGGACTGATGTTCCCTGCCGTTTTATCGATGATTTCGCAGAACCTGGGAAAGTCGCGGCATAAATCGCCGGAGAGGCGAGGCGCAGTTTCAGCAATCATATGAACGAACATTTAAAACTAATTCCTCTGGGGTACTCAATGATGAAAACAGGCTATCTGGCGAAGTTGTAATGAAGGATTCTAACCTAACAGTTAGCTGGTTCCCTAATCGGTATATGTAGGGCCTGAATTGAAATTAGCACTCTCGGGTAACGGTTGGTTTTCTCATTTGAATGCCACCTTAACCGGGTTTTGATCCAGGGTATGAATAGTCGCTCCACTTGCGTTTAGATGGGTTACATGACTTTTCGCCAGAGACCGCTGTCCGCTCTTTGAGAAAGCCTTAATGCGATCATATACGACTTCTGGTGAGGGCCTCGCGTGTTTGATCAGAATTATCCCCCCGTGCAAGCATGGCGGATACTTATGCTCATTAATGTCATTGAAGTTGGCACTCAAGAGTATGCGACGCTTCTCGCTAGTCGCGCTCACTAGAGTCTTGTCTGAAGTCCAAGGCTGAAACCCGCACTCGATGATTGTTTTTACGTCAACGGCGCCGATCTTGTGAAGAGCTTTAATAACAAGCGGGTCGATAAGGTCGTAATCAACCATCAACTTGAGGTGCTTCGTGCGCGTGATAAGCCGTTTCCAGAAAGTCTTGGGCATAGGCAATGGCCTGTTTGACGTGATCTTCAGTTACATGAGGTTCGTAGATTTTGACAATATCTTGGATATTTCCGTACAGGTAGAGCTTAGCAAGAATATTGCCAACAGATAGACGGACGTTCTTAATATGCGGGGCGCCACTAAGTATATCCTGGTCCGTACTAATGCCAGGGTATCGCTCGCACAGCTTATCTGCTAAGGCGCGCAGCTCTTGCTTAACCGATCTCCTCGCTTCACGCGGCGCTAACGGAGCTGGCTTCTCTACAAACGGAAGAAGCATCAGAGCCAGACTTCTAGGTTTTGGCCGCCACTGATTGAGATAGTACATAGAGGCCGGTGGGCGCTCACTCGCAATGTCATGTTTCCGTGGTTTACGGATTCTCGCCATTGGATTTCTCCTTCACCAAAGAATCTACGGTTTCCTTTAGTTCTTCTAAAGTCTTATTTAGATCAAAGTCTTCTAGTACGACCGTAGACTTCGTGGTCAGAAAAAGATATGTCTCGGCCCCTGCGTTCTGAAGGATCGCATCTTCAATCCACGTATCTTCTGGAAATTGAAGTGAAAGTCCTTTTACCTTCAACCCAGACAAGTTTTTGTCCGACACTACAAGAGGAAACGGAAGAGGAATAGTTGGAGCAAATCCGCTGTCGAATACATAGGCAGAATTGATTTGCGCCGCCGTTATCTCCTTCTTGAAGAATTGAGTTAACCATTCCGCAGATTCTTCTAGATACGGTGGTGTTTTATCTATCTCCTTCGGACCGGCTGGATGAAAATCAAGGCTGGCACGGCCATCCTTCTTATCCTTTGGAACAAAAATAGCCAGATGGGCATGTTCCGTTGGCGGCTCCTGACGACTTGGGAGAGAAAGCGCCAACACTAAATCTCCATCTTCATCGATATAGTCATTTTCATTTTCAACTTCAACCGCCTTCAAGAAAGCATCCTTATCAAACTCCTCCGAAGCAAAACCGAAAGAAAGATGTAACGAATCGCAATGGAAATCTTCCATGCCCATAGTTCAAAGGTAGCGCAGTGAATTTATACTTTAGAGCACAATGCTCCGAGGGGATTATGTTAACCCCAGACGTATCACGTTTTTGTGACCTACGTCAACGAATACTATGCGCCATTAGCCTCACGTCGATGTTTATTCCGCAGTCCACTTGGTTTCGATTTCACTGCTGCGCGGCCGCCGCCGGGCGGCGAAACCGGAGGCGACGCCAATCAAAGTTAAGCAGATCAATCAGCCCGGGAATAACGTAGAAAGCCGCCACTGAACCCAGCAACAGTCCAGTGGTCAGACGTGATAGGTGCGTGTTCTTCCAGACGCCAAGCATATCGAGTCCAACATCGATCGCCATAGGAACTGCCGCCAACAGCAGCCAACGGCGCGCCGGAGTGTCAGTGCGCTTGAGAGAGCGGACCAGCGGATAACCTAAAGACGCGGCGGCGAAACCGACGTAGAGTCCGGTGCAGCGTGCGCAGACTGCAAATTGATGACCTGCCAGATGGAACGAACGTTGGGGTAGTTGATGGCAGAGGTAGCTGAAGGCGCGATAGATAGTAAAGCCGATTGCCTCATGGCCCGTTGACTGAGCCAATGGTGCGCCAATTATCAAACCTACCAGACTTAGTGATATCGCAACGACGCCGGCCCAGACAAGCCACGAACCGGCGGCATTAGGCCAAAGGGTATGGCTTTCAAGCTCTCTGGAAATTGGCATCACGGATCAAGAAAAGAGCAGCGGGGGCAAGCCCACCTTCCTGACTGCAAGTAGTTAGTGTTGAGTCAGACTTCAAACCTTGAAATATCAAAGTTCAGCCAGGAAGACCTGCAGTAAGGAAGGCGGGCTTGCCCCCGCTCTTTTGATTTCTTCTCTTAGTCCTCAGGTCTAAGAGAAATCAATAACACCTAAAACCGGATTACTGCATCCGGTCCGCCTTCAACATGCACCGTGTCAACGAAGCGTATATGTTTGGACTCAGTAGTCATCACCAGCGAATGCGTGCGCTTGCCCGAGCCAAAGAACCTTACGCCGCGCAGCAATGCGCCGTCAGTCACGCCAGTCGCGGCAAAAATGATCTTTTTTCCCGGCGCCAGGTCGTCGGTGTCGTAGACCTTGTTCGGGTCGTCTATGCCCATCTCGCGCAATCGAGCCAGCACGTCCTCGCGCGGTGGCACCTTGTCCTTATCAACACCCAACTGCTCGGGATCGAACACCAGCCGCGCCTGAATCTCGCCATTCAAACATTTCATGGCCGCGGCCGTAATCACCCCCTCGGGAGCGCCGCCGATTCCTATCAGCGCGTGAATGTTCGTGCCCGCCACCGCGGCGGAAATTCCGGCTGAAAGATCGCCATCCGAGATTAAGCGTATGCGAGCGCCGGCCGCGCGCACGTCGTTAATCAGTTTCCTGTGGCGTGTCCGGTCCAGCGCGATGACGGTCAAGTCTTCTATGTCCCGGCCCAGCCGGCGCGCAATGTTCTTCAAGTTGTCTTTCACGGGCGCATCAATGTCCACTACGCCGCGCGAAGAAGGACCGACAACTATCTTGTCCATGTAAATGTCCGGCGCATTCAACAGACCACCGCGTTCGGCGGCAGCCAGGACGGCGATGGCATTGTTCCCGCCGAGCGCGCATAGATTTGTGCCCTCGAGAGGATCGACGGCAATATCGACTTCCGGACAGGAAGCGGCGATCTCTTCGCCGACGCCGAAGCCGCCTCCGACTTCTTCGCCGATGTAGAGCATCGGGGCTTCGTCGCGCTCACCCTCGCCGATCACCACCCGGCCGCGCATCGGCACCGTGTCCATCACCTCGCGCATCGCTTCCACGGCGACATGATCGGAATACTTGCGGTCGCCCTGTCCCATGGTGCGCGCCGCAGCAATGGCCGCTGCCTCGCATACCCGCAAGAAATCCAGCGACAGCTCGCGCTCTGTCTTCAATTCATGCCCCATTGTGTTCTTCTCCTGATTAGTTGGCTGACGTGCTCAACGTTCTGTTTGGGTTGGGTCAGAATGCCGCGACATAGTAGCAGAGCCAAAGAGGGATTTGTAGTTTTGAAGGTTTCCCGGGGTGCGGATGGCAAACTCAAAGCGACCGTCGACAGCCTCGATCAATCCGCAACCGACCTGCGGGTCGACACCATCATTTTTCAGGATGGCACACTGAAATTTGAGATGAAAAGGCTCTTAGCTTCTTACGTCGCTACGCTCAGCAAAGACGGTACGCAATTGACCGGACAACCGCTTGCCCTGCAAACGATCGGCGATTGGATCGTAGCGCATACGACGGCTGGACCCGCGGCCCGATGGACAGGTTGGCTTGCGCGTTGACTTGGTCTCGCCAACTGAACTAAAACACGTGCCGATTCAACGCTCCATGATGCGACCGCTGTTAGTTCGGTTGTATGAAAGCGGCTTAGCCGCCGCACCGTGCGGAAAGGCTATGCCTTTCCGGAAAGCTTTGTAGGTTCGTCGAGGCTGCGCCTCCTGAAGATTTTGAGGCATAGCCTCAAGCTCAGAAGTATCCGTTACGGTAAGGCGGAGCCTTACCGCACTGTGCGGCGGCAAAGCCGCGACCGCTAGTTGAACTGGCGTAGAACGTCCGGCAATAATTTTCCGCTTGCCCAAAACCAATTCCGCTCTGATCCAGAGGAGGTACTCCATGTCCGCTGTTACTCCGGCAAGACCCATCAATGAAGATAAGATGCATCAGTTCTTAGGCAAAGTCGTCGGAGACTTTGGCGCCGCCCTGAGCTCATCGCTCGTTTACATCGGGCAGAAGCTTGGACTTTACAAAGCGATGGCTGACGGCGGCCCGGTTACTGCGGCCGAGTTGTCGCAGCGAACTTCGACGAACGAACGCTACATTCGCGAGTGGCTTATCAACCAGGCCGCGGGCGGATACATTGATTACGATGCTGAAAAGGATCGTTATTCGCTGTCGCCGGAGCAAGCGGCCGCGCTTACCGACGAGAGCAGCCCTTTTTTTGTTGGTGGCGGCTTCTACGTAATCAAGGCGATGACCGCCGCCGTGTCGCGGATTGAGGGCTATTTCCGAAACGGTGGAGGCATGCTCTGGGGCGATCACGATCCCGATCTGTTCGTCGGCACCGAACGCTTTTTCCGTCCCGGCTATGCCGCGCATCTGATTGCGTCCTGGATTCCAGCGCTCAAGGGCAGCGAAGAGAAACTTAAAGCCGGAGGCAAGGTCGCCGACATCGGCTGCGGCCACGGCGCTTCAACCGTGATCATGGCCCAGGCTTATCCGAATTCGCGCTTCTGGGGTTTTGACAACCACGAGCCCTCTATCACCAAGGCCCGCGAACGGGCGAAAGAGGCCGGCGTCTCTGATCGAGTGACTTTCGAAGTTGCCAACGCGAGCAACTTCCCGGGCGTCGAAGGTGATTACGATTTGATTTGCTTCTTCGACTGCCTACATGATATGGGCGACCCAACCGGCGCCTGCAAGCGAGCAGTCGAGATGCTGGCAACGGATGGCAGCGCTTTGATTGTCGAACCGATGGCTGGGAACAATGTTGAGGACAACTTCAATATTATTGGCCGTACCTTCTCGGCGGCTTCCACGCTTTGCTGCACATCGAACTCGATGGCCTTGAATGGTCCGGCGCTGGGCGCCGTAGCTTCAGAAGACGAGTTGCGAAAGACAGTCACCGGAGGCGGTTTCACTCAATTCCGCCGCGCCACCGAGACGCCATTCAACCGCGTGTTCGAAGCGCGGCGTTGACCTATTTGGTTAGCTGGTATGGCTGGTACCGTGGCTCTCCGGTGAGGGCGTGCGCTTTCAGAAAATCCCACGCGCTCTGGTTAATCTTCGGTGCGAGGTCGTAGTACCAGTGATCGTGGTTGGCAATCTTGGTTAACTCAACTGGGAAACCTTTGGCCTTCAATACGTCGCGAGTAGCTGCGACCTGGTTGAATGGGAAAAAAGCATCTCTGTCGCCCACGAAGATGGCAAGGGGAATCTTGCGCTGAGCATAATCAATGAGCCGGTAGTCGCCCGGATCCAGCAAGCCCGCGTGAATCGCGGTGGCGGCAAAGTATTCTGATTCAAGCATTGAAATGAGGATGGCCATGATCGCTCCGGCAGAATGGCCAAAAAGATAGACGCGCCGCGAATCGATCTGATGCGTCGCCTTCAGCAGCGAGACCAGCTCGTGAAGGAATTCAGTGCCATCGTTATCAAGCGACCAGCGCGCAGAATCAGTAGCATCCGGGCCTGCAAGAATGATCCCTTCTTTGTCCGCCAGTTCCTTCCATTTCTCAACCAGCGACAGACCATTCCGATTCGAACCGTGAAGCAGCACGATTAGAGGCGCAGGTGTCGCTGTCTTGATGGTGCCAGGAACGTAGAGATAGTAAGTCCGCTGCTTGCTGGCGAAATCAAATTTCTCTTTGGTGATTTTGCTGGACGAGGCGCTGGCTGCAAACCCCGTTATCAAGGTAACGAACAGAATCCACAGCAGCCGTTTCATAAGTCTTTCCACTGCCTCCAGGTCAGTGCCTGGACGACCGGGATCATAGCGCAACCGCGCCGCGCCATTCCGCCGGTTTCCAGGGTGGCAGGGTTTTCCTGGCGGGCTTTTCTTTCTTCAAGCCAAGCGCCCAATCAGCTTGCATCAGGGTGTGGATGTCGCGTGTGCCTTCATAGATGATTGCCGCTTTGCAGTTGCGCAGGTAACGCTCGACCGGATAGTCGTTGGAATAACCATTTGCGCCATGGACCTCGATTGCCATTGAGGCGGCCTTCTCGCTGCGTATGGTTGCCTGCCACTTCGCCAGGCTGGTAGCGCGGCCGTTGGGACGGCCCTCGTTCTTCAACCAGCCGGCCCGCAGCCACAGCAGGTGGCATATCTGATAGTCGGCTTCCATCTCGGCAATCTTCTGTTTGACCAACTGGTGGTTCGCGATCTTTGTGCCGAAAGTTTCGCGCTCATTCGCATAGGCGACCGACGCGTCGCGCGAAGCGCGAATCACTCCGGTTGCTCCCGAAGCCACGGTGTAACGTCCCTGTTCCAGCGCGAACATCGCGATCTTGAATCCTTCGCCTTCTTCTCCGACCAGGTTCGCTTTCGGCACGCGCACATCCTGGAGTGAAAAGTAGCCGGTGTTGCCGGCGCGAATGCCGAGCTTGCCGTGAATCGTGCCTGACGAAAAACCTTTCATGCCCCGCTCAACTATGAAGCACGACATGCCGGAATGATCGCGCTTAGTGCGCTTCTCTTCATCCGTCCAGCAAAAGAAAAGAAAGTTATCGGCCACGTCCGCCAGGCTGATCCACATCTTCTCGCCGTTCAAAACATATTCGTCGCCTTCGCGACGGGCGGTCGAGCGCGAGCCAACGACGTCGGAACCCGCGCCCGGCTCGGTCAATCCGTACGTTGCCAGCTTTTCACCTTTTGCCTGCGGGACCAGGTATTTGCGTTTTTGCTCTTCGGTGCCCCAGGTCAGCAACGTCAGCGAATTCAACCCGGTATGCACCGACATGACGACGCGGAGGAAGGTGTCGACAGCTTCCAGCTCTTCGCAGACCAGACCCAGCGAAATGTAGTCAAAGCCCGCGCCGCCATACTCTTCAGGAATGCAAACTCCGAGCAGATTCAGCTCAGCCATTTTGTCCATGATTGAACGATCAAAAATCTGCTTCTCGTCCAGTTCCTTGATGCGCGGCGCAACTTCCTTCTGCGCAAACTCCCGCACCGTCTGGACCAGTGCTTGATGGTCTTCGGTTATATCCAAGTCGATCATTATATGTAGTTCCCTCGAAGGTCTTCGTATTAAGAATGTGACTTCACTACAGAGATCACGGCGGACACACAGAGTTACACAGAGAAACTCCTCCTGTCCAACTGAAAATGTCTTCTGTTTAATCTGCGTCTATCCGCGTTCATCTGTGGCTAATTTTTCTTGCGCGGCGACTCGCGCTTCAGCCAGATTGCGCACCCGCCCATCCAGCTGCATCTCGTAAATCTCGCGCGTGATTTCACCGATGCGCGGCCCGGGCTTCAAACCCATCTCCAAAAGATGCCGGCCTAACAGAATCGGCGCCGGAGGTTTCTGTTCAACTTCCAGCTCGCGAGCCCGAGCGATAAACCATTCCTGCGCTTCCGCGCCGTACCATTTTTCGCGCGGCATCCATTCGGCGTTGCGGCCCAGTGAATCCGCTCTGGCAACGCGATACAGGAGATCGAGTTCACACTTGCGCGCCAGACGGCGGAACGCGCCATCACCCACTTCGTCGCGCTTCTTGAAGTACTCACCAGGCTTCAAGTGATCGCGCACGAGGGCGACGACCTGCGCGCGCACATCGTAACCATCGAGCGTGTGAATGTTCAGCTGGTCCAGAAAACTCAGTGTCGGCTCGATCCCTGCTTCTTCGTGTCCACGTGATCGGGTGTGGCCTTCTATGAACTCAGTCGTGGCGGGTTTCCCGAAATCATGAGCAAGCGCGGCCAACATCACCGCCACCTGTTTGGGATATGGCAGATCATCGATCAACTCGCGGGCTCGATCCACAACCAGCAATGTGTGCACGAAGACATCGCCTTCGGGATGCCATTCAGGATCCTGCGGCACGGCGATTAGCGCTTTGATCTCGGGAAAAAGCCGATCCAACGCCCCGAGATCGCGTAACCAATTCAGACCGATTGAAGGCTTGTCGGCGCGCAATAAAAGCTTTTCCATCTCGCCCCAGATTCGTTCGGATGGCAGGTCCGAGAGATCGATGGCACGGCAGAGCGCCACGGTCTCCGGCTCGATCTCAAATTCGAATCGCGCCGCAAATTGTGCCGCCCGCAGCACGCGTAGGCTGTCCTCAGCAAACGTCTCCGGGGAAACGGCGCGCAGCATCTTACTTTCAATGTCGGCTTGGCCGTTGCGGGGGTCGATGATTTCTCCCGTCAAAGGATCTTGCAAAATTGCGTTGATGGTAAAGTCGCGCCGGCGCGCCGCTTCTTCAATCGTCATTGAAGGGTCGCCTTCGACCACGAAGGCGCGGTGACCATGGCCCGACTTGCGCTCCCGCCGCGGCAGAGAGACATCCAGGTCAGCGCCGAGCTTGTAAACAGTAAACGCTTCACCGACGACATTGACCTCACCGAACTTATCCAACAATTCGCGCAGGCGCGCCGGCTCGATACCATAAACCTCAAGGTCCCAGTCCTTGGGTTGACAGCCCATTAGCTCATCGCGCACACAGCCGCCGACCAGCAGGGCACGGCCGCCGGCGTCCCAAACCGCTTCCGCAAGCAATGACACTTTCTTAGGTATCACCATAATGGAGTTCTCAGTATAAAGGCGGGCAATGCCCGCCTCTAAACGAAATCCGCCTGACCAGTCACTTCGAACTCATCAGTCATCGCTGACTTTGATTTGCATGCCTCGCGTCGAAGGCAAACAACTTATGATTTGCGCGCGCTCGATGCTGGTCAACTCGGTGCCGGCCGTATGCCACAGTTTCACCCAGAATGTTCGTGTCTCCCCGTGAATTGCAAAGGTCGAACCGTCGTTCATGACTGCGACCGGTTCAGCGATGGTGCCGGCGCGCAACTCTTCAAGCAGCTCGGGAATGTAGGGCTTGAATTTATCGAACTGAACCAGGATCGCGCTGTCTGCGATTTGCGAGGGCGGTAAATCAACCGGCTCGTCAGATTCGAGCAGAAGGCGTGTCTCGGTTTGTTCGTTGCGCTTCTTAACTATGGGCATACTTTTAAGAGGCCAGCCTCTGTTGCAAATGTCCTGGCAAGTCCGCCACCTTCACTCGTTCCTGTTCCCAGGTGTCACGGTCGCGCACGGTGACAGCCTCGTCTTCGAGCGATTGATGGTCCACCGTCACGCAAAAAGGCGTGCCAATCTCGTCCTGCCTCGCGTACAGCTTGCCTATGCCGCCGGTGTCATCGTACACGGCGCGCAGCAATGGTTGCAGCGAGCGTTTGATCGCTTTGGCCATGCCGACTATCTCGGGCTTGTTCTTCGCCAACGGCAGGATGGCGACTTTGATTGGCGCCATTGAAGACTTGAGCTTCAGAATAACTCGCGTCTCGCCTTTGTCGTTCGTCTTTTCCGAGTAAGCATCCATTAGCAATGCCAGCACGGTGCGATTCACTCCCGCTGCCGGCTCGATCACATACGGATAGAAACGTTCCTTGGTTGCTTCGTCGAAGTATGACAGGTCCTCGGTGCTGTCGGGATTCAGGCGCTTGCCTTCTGCGTCCTCCGGCTTCTTCGAGTGCGTGCGCAGATCGAAGTCGGTGCGATTGGCAATGCCCATCAATTCATCCCAATGCTTTTCCTCGTCATCACGCTCCGGGAAAAAACGATACTGAATATCCACCGTCCGTTTGGCATAGTGGGCCAGCTCTTCCTTTGGCTGTTCGTAGAGGCGCAGGTTCTGGCGCGACACACCCAGGTCAACGAACCATTGCACACAGGCATCGATCCATTCCTGATGCGCCTTCTCGTCTTCACCCGGCTTGACGAAGTATTCCATTTCCATCTGCTCGAACTCGCGCGTGCGAAAGATGAAGTTGCCGGGCGTTACTTCGTTGCGAAAGGACTTTCCAATCTGGGCCACACCAAACGGCAGCTTGCGGCGGCTGGTGGTCAGGACGTTCAGAAAATTGATGAAGATCCCCTGGGCGGTCTCCGGCCGCAGATACACCAGTGCATTCGGATCGTCTTCAGCAGTAGCTCCGACATGGGTCTGAAACATCAGATTGAAGGGCCGCGGCTCTGTCAGATCCTTTGAGCCACAGTTGGGACATTTGCCGTCATCAAGCTTGTCTGCTCGCAAGCGACTTTGGCACGCGCGACAATCAACCAGGGGATCGCTGAAGGTGTCTTCGTGCCCGGAGTATTTCCAGACCAGGCGGTTCAGAATGATGGAAGAATCAAGACCCTCCATGTCATCGCGCTCATGGACCATCCAACGCCACCATGCTATGCGCACATTGTTAGAGAGCTCAACGCCAAGCGGGCCATAGTCCCAGGCACTGCCGAGACCGCCGTAGATTTCCGAGGAGGGATAAACGAAGCCCCGCCGTTTGGCGAGCGACACGATGGTTTCAATGTTGGGCGCTGACAACTGCCGGTAACCTCGTAAGTTAGATTCCGTAGATAGTAAATGGTTAAGTGCGATCCGACAAAGTGGCAAGGACTCTGTGTTGCCTAATCCGTCGAGCCGATTTGTTTGAGACTGCGGCTCTGCCGCCGCACAGTGCGGTAAGGCTGTGCCTTACCGACTAAGTTTCCCTTTCTTCCGAGGCTATGCCTCGGTGGAAGGCTTAGCCCCAACATTACAAGGCTCGAACGGAAAGGCGGAGCCTTTCCGCACTGTGCGGCGGCAGAGCCGCAGAAGCATCGACTACTAATTCCCTGCCAGGAAGGCGGGATTAACCAGCGCGTTAGCTCGCAGACCGCAAACGCAAGAAGAGAGGAACGCGATTAGGTGCGTCCCTCTCTTCAACGGAAGGCAATTATTGTCTGGGGTAACTTCTATTTCGCCGGAGTTGTCACGTTGATGTCAACCTTCTTAGTGCCACCGCCGAGCAACCCTCTGCCGAACACCAAAAACAAAGCGACGATTATGATCACGAAGATCACCAGCACAGCAACTACGCCGGTGCTGCCGCCTCCTCCACCGTTATCATCACCCATTGAATTGATCCTCCTTCAAGAGTTCTGGGACCTTGAGAGCAATTTGGATTAAGTTCTCGGGGGTGTCGAGGGGGATTGTTGCAGAAACAAGAGCAGGTGACAAGTGACAAGTCGGGGGGGAAGCAACGTTGGAAATACTCAAAGCCTAATCGTTGCCAGTTGACTCGTCAGTTGTCACCCGCAAATGTCCGACCTACCTCCGGCGGCGACGCCGGGCTGGTCTGGCCGGGGCCGGCGCAGCTTCACCGGCTTGTACCGTTGGCGATGGCTGTGGCGGCTGCGCGCCTGGCGGACAAATCCATATCTCAATGTAATCTGTCTCGCGATAGCCACCGTTGATTATGGTTACGCGTCGGGAATCAAGGCCGCGCTGGTTCACAAGGTAATCCATCGCGCGATTTCCCAGCCGATCCGCCTGGCCGGTTCGGCTTCTGCTGCCGGAGTAGACGAAGATGTAGGCTTGATCGTCGGGCGCATTCTGTAACTCAATCGCCAGGTTGTCGAAACGGGCCTTGTCTTCGTCGAAGGCCACCGACGGAAATTGGTCAAACGCTCGGCAGTTCACCGGGGGCTTGGTCAGCGGCACTACATTCGTCGATGCCTGTGCCCGCTGGCGGCAAACCGGATCGCCTGAACCATCGTCAACAACCAATATGGCCGTAACCGTGCGACTACCGAGCCCTGTCGAATCGACGGTGATAGTCGGAGTGCCGGCGCCGCTGACGATTTTTGCTTCAGCGGGGCTGACAGTCCAGGTGTAATTCAGCGGAGAAGTTCCGCCGTAAGCGACGTCGGAGGCAAAGGTGATCAGATCACCGTCATTCACAGTCGCCGGGGCTGAAACGTTTACGGGATACGGACAGGGCGATTTTTCAATCGTGATCTTCTTGGGCCGATAGTTTAGAACGACGCATTGCCGCCGGCCGGCCTGGACGTTGAAGTCTCGCACCCAGCGCGCGCCGTTCGGCATCTGGATCTCAAGGGAATGTCTGCCGGGCTCGAGCGGAATCACCCGCACTGAAGTCGAGGTTTCTCCGGACGGCTTGCCATCAATCAACAGCGGAAAGCCACCAGGGTTTGTCGACAGTTCTATCTCCCCGTAGTTCGGTCTCTTCTTGGCG
>DASXRU010000274.1:0-21694 GCA_036506395.1 Pyrinomonadaceae bacterium
CACCCGCCTTACTCCGCACGAGAAAGACGAAGACGAGAACGTGAATGACAAGCATGCCCGGCACGATGAAGGCAGGACCGAACCACGCGGCGCCAAGCTGAGACGCCACCTGCAGGCGAACTCCTTGACCGAGATTGAGAAGCAGGTCACCCAGCCCCACGAGATTGAACAGCCAGACCGCGGGGATCGCGAGCCGCCAGCCCGCTCGAAGCGCAATGAGAGACAGCCAAGCGAGAACCGTTATGACGATGTCCCCGATGGCGGTGTGGCGGGCGAATGCCTCCGGAAGCCCCGGCCCCACGACGCCCGGAACGAGCAAGGTGACGCCGATGAATCGAAACGTCTGTGGGACGACGAGGATGGCGAGCGCCGTGGCGCGCGGCTTCGTCTGGAGCCAGGGCCGGACAAACCAGAGCCCCAGCGCCGCGTACCCAAGGAGGCTCAGCGTGAACTGGAGGGCAAGAAGTTGTGGCGCTTCCATCATCGACCTCGGTGCGTAATGTCCGATCTGGTGCCGCCCCAGACATTATTCACGAGAATATCAAACCGATCTTGTTCGCTGATAATCCGCCGAAACGCTGCCTCAACTTCCGAGTCACGCGTATGGTCGCATCTGACGGGCATGACTCGCTCGGTGCCCGCGAAAGTGTCTTCGGTAAAACTTCGGCCAGTCACGTAAACAATTGCCCCAGCCTTCTCCAGTTCGAGGACCACTCCATGGCCTACACCTCGGGTCCCGCCCGTTACGAGAGCAACCTTTCCTTTCACGCTTCTCATAAGATCTCAATACTCCTATAGATCGGGATCGGTAGCCTACTTATTCGCGTTCAGTTCCGACTTGGTATAAGACCAATGGGAATGGACGATCTTCCAATTCCCGTCGATCCGCCGATAAACCTCCGTACTATTCCAACGAACAGTCACCTTTTCTTCTCGATCCGGCCGTTTGACAGTATCCATAAGGTTGAAGGTCAGGATGGCAACATCGCCATCGCGCTGAACCTGAGGATTAATCATTTCGTAACTGTCGATCCGAATCTTGCCAGTGGAGGGAAGTATGTATTCCTTCACCGCTGCCAATCCGTCGATGCGCTTTTCTCGAGTTGGATCGAAATACGTCACGTCAGGCGCCATGATTTCAAGGTAACCCTGCGGATCGCCTTTGCCCCAGCGGTCAAGCGCGGCGCGCTCGATGGCTACTATCTCGTTTCTTATTTTGGCAGCTGCTATCTGGGGAAGCAGAATGTCTTTGACGTAATGCCAATAAGGAACAAGCGCGAGCGCTGAACGAGCATACTGCTCAGCCGCAGCCACGTCCGGTGTAGTTCGGTAAAAGTTTGCACCAGCCAGACTCATCAGACACTCTGGCTCTCCCCATGAGGGGATTAGGGGATCGCGCACGGCGCTCTTGCGCGCGCGTGCGGCTTTCAGTCCCTTCTGATACGACTCAATAGCCGCATCGATGGCCTTATTCGGTCCCTCTCCACGCTGCAGTGAGAGATACGAACGGACTGGCCCCAATACCCATAAGACTCGGGGATTCTCAGGTTCTGCCGCTGCTGCCTCGTTCATGTATGAGATAGCCCGGTTCACCGACTCGCGCATACGTGCCGGGTCATTAAACTCCCCTGCGATGGTCGGGTTTCTCACGTAAAGGAACATCAGTCGCCCAAGAGTTGCCCCGGCCGACGCCCTTGCGTCTACAAACGCTGGGTCCTTTGTTATTGCCGCTTCGAACTCGCTCACTGCCTGCTTAAGATCCTGTTCTAGTTCGCCGGGGTCAGCTTTTTCGTTAGATCCATTCAGTGCTCGGCGCCACAAGGCGAACCCACGCCAATATCGCACCCTGGCCCCAAGCTCTTTGTCGTCGGCAAATGGCGCCAGGTCGTTGTAGAGGCGTCTCAGTGCTGGCCGATCGCCTTCGTAATCAGCCCGTTGAATCTGGATGACGAGCTTAGTGATTTGGTCACGCCGGGATTCGAGCGGCGCGCCAACGGCCGTTCCAACTAGCGTAATGCAAAGAACTACGAGCATGGGCAGGAGTATGAGCCGCGCGCGCGCACACACCTGTCTCAAAGCCGGTGCGCCAAATGATTGATCTGGTAACGCTTTCGTCTTCATGTATTTTCTCCTTCGATCCGCCGCCGAAACGCGGCAAGATTTCTAACTGCGCCATTCTGGTGTCCCGGCGCGGCCCCGACAAGAATGAATCAGTGGGCGGTAGGTAAGTAGCAGTGAATGGTCAATTCTTTAGCCGCCGTAGTATTCCAATCACCCTTGCGCGACGGCGCCTACTCACAGGCACGCGGACTCCATTGCGCAGGACAAGCGATGTTTCTCCCCCTTGACTGCGCAGTTCGCGCACTCGATCTATGTTGACAATGGCGGAGCGATGGGGTCGGACGAACCGTGTGCTGTCCAGACGTTGCTCCAGCGACGCGAGGGACTCGCGAATGAGATGACGCCCCTGACGAGCGTGAATCGCCGCGTAATAATCATCGGCCTCAATCCAATTGATTTCGTCAGCGTCAATTACCAGATCGCCCCTGGCTGTCGGTACCACAATTCGTTGCTGAGCCCGGTCCTTCTCGCGGGTCGCAAGCAACGCCGCCAGCTTGCGTGACAAGTCGACCGCCTTGGCCGACCGCAGCCGTTCGCGCATGCGTTCGACCGCTTCCACGAATCGTGCCTCTTCCAGCGGCTTAACCAAATAGTCCAGAGCGTGCGCGTCGAACGCGCGGACGGCGAACTCGTCATACGCTGTTACGAAGATCACGGCGGGCATAAACTTTGCGCCGATTTCCCGTAGCACACCGAACCCATTCAATCCCGGCATCTGCACGTCAAGGAACAGAAGATCCGGCTTCAGCGCGCGCAGCGCGCGCACGGTCTCGCGTCCATTTCGGGCTTCGGCGACGACCGCGATGTCGCGGTGCGGCCCGAGCAGTTGGCGTATTCCGCGACGCGCGAGTGGTTCGTCATCGGCAATGATGGCGCGAATTTTATTCATCGACTCGTCTTCTCAGTGGAAAACGTACCGTTGCGATTGTACCGCCGCCCTTGGCGTTGACTACCTGAAGGTCGCCTCTCTTGTCAAAGAGCGTTTCGACGCGCGCGCGGGTATTGGCGAGACCAACCCCGGCGTTCGACGAAGGCCGGTATCCCGGACCATTATCCCGTACGCTCAGCAAGAGGTTGCCGTCGGCCTCGCACGCTGTCACTTCGATCACGCCCGCCTCACTTCGCTTCGCCACTCCGTGGCGGACGGCGTTCTCTACGAGCGGTTGCAGGATGAACTCTGGCACAAGCGCATCGCGCACCGTCGGCTCGATGGACCATCGCACCTGAAGCCGGTCTGAAAAACGTACTTGTTCGATCGCCAGGTACTGCTCAGTAAAGCGCAGTTCCTTATCCAGCGTCATCTCTTGTCGCTTTTCACTTTGCAACACCTGACGCAAAAGGCCGCTGAGAAGTTCGAGCATTCGCGACGCAGCACGCGTGTTCTGGTCGCGGACTAGCACGGTGATCGCGTTGAGGCTGTTGAAAAGAAAGTGTGGATTGAGCTGCATGCGCAGGGCACCCAACCGGGCTTCGGCAAGTTGCGCTGCCAGTCGCGCCTGTTGCGACTCGCGCTCGCGTGCTTCGCGATAATAGCTGAACGCGTACACGCAACCGAGCACCGTGAAGTACAAGAACACTGACCCTGGCAGATTTGTCAGAACCCAACCGATGTAGTAACGCAGAAGACGTTCTTGTGGCGGACGACGATTCAACAGCAGTGCCAGCAACACACCCAGCGACGCCCACCCGACACATACGACGAGCGCGCCAGTGAGATGCGCGACAATCGTGCGACCAATCGCTTCGCGTCTCAGTGGATAACGACGCGCGAGCACGTAAGTAATCGGCGTAAGAGCGCCGAAGACAAGCCATTCGGCCGCTACGAAAACGACAGCGCCCCAATCAGCTCTGCCACGCCCGACGAACCGCGAGTTCATATACGAGGTGAACGCGTTCAGCAGCGCGGGGACAAAAGATGCGGCGGCGATCAGTAACCAATACGGACGCGATTTCAGGACGCCCTTGATAAACTGTGAAGCCACGGACAGAGTTTACGCTGGCGGGGTCAATCCTGCAGCATTGTGCAGCCGAGGGTTGTCCGCGTGCAGCGAGCGGATCAGGACGAACACACCCGGATTCGTTAGCCGCCTCGTGGAGTTATTAAGGCGGTCAAGTCATGTCAGCCTGCATGAATTGACTAAAGCCTAACGTAGTCGACGATGCCAAGACTCTTGCCCGGTAGAAACCTACCGCATTGAGGCTAGTGCTCTGCTTGAACCACTTTTGCGAAGTCGATCCGTGTGTCCGAAGGGCAGCTGAAAGAGATCAACGGCGCTACTCTGGGCGGTTCATAGACACCAAGAAAGTAAAATAGCTGCAACCAAAGCGGTTGGAGGATTGGTGCCGAAGGGGGGGCCTGAAAGGCTCATTCCCCTTCCCCGCTTTTACTTAGCAATTCTAAAAATACTGAACTTTCGCCTTCCTTTGCATTTCTCACACGGCCCACTGAGTTGACCGATGCCCTATGGTTGGGCACCAAATGGGCAGCAAATAAACTGCTAACTGAGTGAAGGCTATCAGGGAATCGTATGCAAGATTCTTTGTATCGGAAGGGGGCTGTTAGTACTTCCTCATGACACGTCAGCAGGCGCCACTAACGTTGATATCATCTGTATCGATGCTGAACTAGGACTTCGACTTACCTCTACAATAGAGCGCCTGCACCAGGGACATGATGCAAACAGTGAAGAGCGGTATGATCCCTATATAGGTTCCCGCCAAAATAAATCTTGAAGCATTGATAGAATCTTTAGTCCAGATGTCATCCGCCTTTCCCACAAAATCTTCCAGCAAACTTTGACAAGTGGCGGTCGGATTGTTTTGAAGGTATTCCCGACCGTGGGTAGTGTAGTCCGTTCCGATAATCACTTCTTGCTGGGCATATTCACAGGTACGCGCATCCTTTAATTTTTGATAGCCAAAATACGCGAGTACGGATAGAAGGAGACATACCACGCAGGTGATCGCCCAGCGAGACACATGTTTCCGATGTTTCCATTTCGCTGCCAACAGCAAGAACAAGCCCGCCAGGACTGCGATGATAAACTGCCCCAGCCGTACTAGCGTCGCGTCGCCGGTGCTGGTAGTCCAACCTGGAGGTGGCACCAAAAAGGTGCCGATAATGCCGAAAATAAAGACCGCCAATTCCACCAGCAGGCCCCAGGTTTTCTTGGTTAGGTCTAACCAGCTTTCTGGTGTGATTCTGTCAGCCATGATGATGACGTGTTCCTATGGATTTACTCGAGAGACTCTTTCGCGGAGGGGTTGAGCCCTCATGTCTCTACTGTTTGCCACCATGTAACTAATTGACTGAGCCCATAACCGCATACCCTTCAGCTTCGTCGATTGTTCGTTCAAATCCCAGTTAATAGAGACTAAAATCATTTTCTATGTTTTCTCTTCGGGACGTAGGCTTCTGGGCATCTTTCGTCAACTCTCTTACTGTCTTCATCACATAATCGCGCAGCTCGGAGACTTTGATCGTGCCATCCTTGTTCTGATCAGCCTTCCCTCGTAAGCCAGACAAGACGGCATATGTAAATACTCCGTTACCAGCGGACTCGTAGGCGTACTCCACACCACCCGCTGCAGATATCACCGTCGCTCCAGAGCCGAGTCTTAGATCGGTGAATAACTCCCGCAATAACTCGAACGTGTTGCTGAGTCCGATAGGTTTCGCCCCCGCAAGCGAAGCGCGTGGGAAAGGTCGGCTCTTGACGCCCTGGCCGATACTTACGGCCGCGGTAACGGGTTGCGTACTGGGGTTAACCACCATGCGAGTCTCATCCTTGTCCACCTCGCCGGAATGACAGGTATCCATCAAGAGCAGTTTCCTGCGGGCCGGAATGCCGTCCAACAAGTCTTCGATTGCTTCGTATGGTAAGCCCCGCACGGCAGGATTTTGAAAGTCTATGTCGGTTGTGCCGAAATAATAATCAAGCTTATCACTTAACGTGCCATGACCCGCTAAAAACAATACAACTTCATCATCAATCTTCGACTGCATCAAGAAGGCCTTGGCGGCGACAATATTCTCCTTAGTCGCCTGCTGGTTGAGGATGGGCAACACCTTTACCTCGGTAAAACTACACGTCGGACACCGCTTTAGATCTCGCTTCTTGCCTTCCCAGAACTGAATTAGATCGAGCGCATCCTTATCGGCATAACTCAGCGTATAGCGCTTATCCGCATATAACGAAACCCCTATCGCCACCACATACAAGCGACGCTCAGGGATGGGCCCATCAAACGTAACGTTGAAGGTGGTTTTTAGACTCTCAAGCCCATTTTCATTCAATGCTGAGACCTGAATTCTGTTATTTCCACGCGCCAACTCCACGCTTACCTCCTGCTCAATACTGTTCGCATGTTGGTTCTTCAGACCAATACCGCGCGAGCCATAGATCGGGACATCATTGACCAGCACATTGAGGCGGTCCAGGAGAAGCTGGTGGCTGGTCGCTTTAACTGTGAACTTCAGCACTGGGGCCTTTGTGGTCACTGGAATGTTCCTGGTGGTAACGGCTAACTCCGGCAGTTGAAAGTCATCCCCCAGCATTTCCTCGTTCATTCGCAGCAGGTTGAGTCGCTTTTTATAGGCCTGGCGATAGGCGTCGATCAGTTCTTTCGGGGAAGCGCCCAGTCGCTCCAGCACAATATCGGGGCGGTTAAAACGTAGGTCGAACTGTTCAAATGGATAGGCGCGGTCGTTGATGCGAAAGGCCACTCCCCGCACACCACTCTTGGACGAGATGTAATAATCATCCGGTGTAAATGTCACGTAATCGCTCTCGTCCAGAGAGATCATGCTGACCACTTCTTCCCCGCTCTCCGTGTCCCACAGCTTGAGCTGTGTGTCCCGGCAGCCGGCAGCTAGTCTTTTTCCATCAGGGCTGAACGCTACAGTAACCACAGCAGTGAAGTTGCCCGGATAGCTACGCACGAGCGCACCCGTGTCCGCAGCCCGCAACTGCACGGAGTCCCCAAATCCAATCGCAAATGTCTTTCCCTCCGAATGAAAAGCAACTCCTAGAACAGATTCAGGAAAATCCGACAGCTTTTGCATCAAACGTCCTGTGGCAACGTCCCACACGATGACTGTCTTATCGAAACTTCCGCTCACTAGTTTTTTGCTATCGGGGCTGAAAGCCAAGGTGAAAATGCTCTCCGTGTGTCCCTGCAACGTACGGATCTCACGCTGAGAGTCAAGGTCAAATAGCTTGATGTCTTTCTTCACCGCATAGGCCAGCAACTTACCATCCGGGCTGAAGTGCACCGGGACATCGTTGCTTTGCGGTCCCTTGAACTTGTACAGCACTGAACCGGTTTCCACTTTCCAGAGCACCATCGAGTTATCCTGAGAGCCGCTGGCAAGCACTTTACCGTCTGGGCTAAAAGCAAGACTCGAGGCACCTGACTGTTGGCCGCTCAGCACGCGCAACTCCGTCCCCGTAGCAACATCCCAGATTTTGATTACCCCTTTGAAAAGGTCACTACTTCCACTCGCTAAAAGTTTGCCGTCCGGGCTGAATGCTAAAGACTCAACTGACCAGTCGTGGCCGTGAAAGGAACGGACCAGGCGCCCGGTAGTCGCGTCCCACAATCTGACAAATGAATCCAGACCGCCGCTCGCAATGGTTTTTGAGTCCGGGCTGTAGGCAATTTGTTTGATGGCTTGCGAATGAGCCTTCAGGTTGAGCAGTTTAGATCCACTCGCCACGTCCCAGAGGGTAATACCACCGTGCTCTTGTGAGCAGGCGAGGATCGTGTTGTCAGGACTAAAGATCAGTTGGTTTACTGAATTCGATGGGCTGCTGTCAGCGTCGCTCTTGAGCAGCCGTAATTCATGGCCCTCCAGGTCAAACAACTTAATACTATCCCCTGACGTATAGCTATGCGAGTTGGTTGCTAGCGTCTTACCATCAGGACTAAGAGCGAACCTGTAGCCTCCATAATCATGTGCGCGACGTTGCTGACCCGTCTGGCTATCCCAGATACGGACAACGTCATCCGAGCCCCCAGTAACTACCAACCGATCTCCTGGCATAAAAGCTATGTACCAAACCAGTGTTGATGCTCCCTCGTGTAATTTGGGCCCTTTGAGAATTGTGCGCGACCGGCCGTCAGCCACATTCCACAGTTGAACCATATTGGAGTCTGCGCCGCCGGCTAAAGTCTTCCCGTCATGGCTGAACGCCATCGTATGGACATAGCCGATATCCGTCTTGATGGTCCTGAGCAGCTGGCCTGTCCCAACGTCCCACACTTTCGCCTGATCGTAGCCTGCTGCCCCGGCTAATAATTTGCCATCCGGGCTGAAGACAACAGAGCGCGCCTCGTCTTTGACGACTTGCCTTTCGTGTCCGGTGGCGACGTCCCAGAATTTTATCGAATCGCCACTCGTAGACGCCGCCAGTGTTTTGTTGTCTGGGCTAAAAGTCAGATCCTCTAACGCATACTGTGGGCCAGTGATCGTGCGTACTTCAAGCCCGGTGGCAACATCCCATATTTTGACTGAGCCCTCAAAGCCACTGCTTGCCAACAACTTGCCATCGGCGCTAAAGGCGATACCGCGGACCGTCTTGATAGGGTGGCCTGTCTGAACAACTATCTGCGGTCGTTGTGCCTGCGCTGCGCTGAGCATCATTAGCAACAGACAAGTTGTAGATGCGATAAAGCGAATATTCATGAGTTCCTGGTGCCGGAGGTAGCGGCCGGCGGCCGGTTCTGTTAGGTGCGTGACTGGATACTGGCAACTCTTCATCTACGCTCGCTTTTCAATCCGTCTCAGCCAATCACTTCCGGGGCCCGACAATAAAAATAGCCGTCGACGTCGCCCAATCCGAAAGAGCTATCGGTGCCCGTGCAATCTGGCGCCCTTTCGTCGCGGCAGCGAGCAGTTGTCCCAGAGGTGACTGGACTGCCCGTTGTTCCGCCGGATCGCGTAGGCCGGCATTTAGATACTCAGCATTCAGCAGCGGACTAAAGTCGGCCGGCTCGGCCGTGGCAATGGCCTTGAAGATCTCCAGGCCATAAGGCTGATCGATCTTAAACACGAAAGGTAACGGCGGCCGGTACCAATTCTTATCAGGCGGGATTCTGTTTTCCTGAAATCTCAGTCCGGGATAAGGCCAGAGAGGATTGATACTCCCGCTATTCTGCAAATCCAACACCGTCACGAACGCGCCGACCGAGCCAAGGTTGCGCACCTCTACCATAACGTAGTCGCACTCCGCCAGTTCGAACTGGCCACCCTCGTTCCGTTTAACTGACCGATCCGAAGTGACCTCAGTGACGTTCTGGCCACAAGGTTCGGCCGTCTTGACCTCAACGGGAACGAGCCGCAGTTCAATCTTGATCCGCGAGTTGGGATCCTCATTACTAAGCGAGTTGATAAATCGCCATCTGGATTCTCCCTCGAGCGCGCGCTGAATCTGGCCCAACTGGTCCGGCCCATCTGGCGCAACGACTATGACCGAGCCATCCTGGCGCTGGACTTCAAGGGTGGCATTAGCTGCTGTATCCCCAGTCAGCGGATTCTTCGGCGCGGGACAACGGCCGGGGCAGATGCGAACGTCCCATTGGCCCCCGGTGCCTGCCTGCGTATCGACCAGTGGCAGCGATGCGACCGCGCTCCTGAGCACGCTGCGGCGGGGCATGGCTGCGATGCCGCTCAAGTCAACCCTGATCAGATTACTGCCGTACTGATGTATGTTTTCGATGGCGCGCGTGGCCTGTAAGTCCACGGGCTTGACGCCGCTGGCCTGCGCCCGCTCGGTTAATTTCAAAGCGGCGCTGTTCAGGCTGACTTCTGAGATTTCGGCCTCCGCCTTCGGCGTTGCGGCCTTGAAGTCAGTTGTACCGGCTGGATAAATAGTGAAGCGCGACCCTTCCGTCATGCCCTGCAACTCTCCGGCCTGCAACGTAATGATGTTGCCGTCCACGGTTATGGGCACGTACGGCTGGGGCGGGAGGCTGGTTCCGCTCATTAGCACTTTGTCGATGTCGCCCTCAAGCTGCGGATTCTGGTCGCTGCTTTGATGGGTCATTTCCTCGTTCACCTGCTCAAAGACATCGCGGTAAGTTGTCAGCGGGCCAGCTTTGTTCAGGGCCTTTACGAGCGAGAAAGTGAGCAAACCCATTGGTGGCCCGCTCTTGCTATCGGTCTCCGTCGCGGCGGCTGGTTCAGCAGTTTGGTTGTTGCGCGTGGCCGAAATCACAATGTACCCGTTAGCCATGGCGCCACCGCGCGGAAGCAAACCGCTGGGGCCTTTCGGGATGCCCCCGGCTACCGGCTTGATTGGCGGCGGCGAACCTTCCCAACTTCGGCCGCGCACCGTCAATCTCCCAGCCCTGGTAATAGTCCCCGCAAAGCAGCTATCAAAAGTCAGCGTTATATTGGCGGGGTTCTTATCTCTTAATTTGTCGAGCAGCGCCTCGATTTCATCATCGCGGATGTTGTTAACGCCGTTCTTACGGGAAACATAGTCAGAGGGCACCAGACATTCATCGAGGCCATCCAACTCATCACCAATGCGCGGGTTATCGGGCGTATTAGTGTCGGGTATTTGTGAACCGTGGCCCGAGTAATGAAAGTAAACGGTATCGCCCGGTCTGGTTGGTTCAATGAGAAAAGAGCGGAAGGTGTTGACAATCCCCTGGTGCGTTGTCTCCTCCCGCCTGGTAAGGACTTTGATATCAGCAGGTGCGAATTGAAACTTCTCGATCAAAACCTTCCTGACAGCCTCTACATCGACACCTGAATTAAGGTTCCACCAATCCAGGTTGTTTGCTCGCCCTCGCTCATACTCGGAGATGCCTATCAGGAGAGCGCGCCTTCTCGGTGGGTCGAGAGGGATTGCTTTCGAGCTAGCTGTCCATCCTAATGAGGGACTTATATTAAAGACAAGCAAGCACAAGATGTAACTGGCGATGATTGTTTGGCGCATGGGTCGTTAATAGGAATGAGGTTGCGGCGAACCTATTCATGGAGGATCTCGCGGTCCGACCAGGATTAAGGAACCCCACAGCAACTGCACAAGCTCCAACACGCTGCGCTCAAGGAACTATCAGATCTATGTCCCGCCGCGATTTGCCATCACCGCCCAGTTTAACTGGCAAGCGACTAGTTTTCGTTTGCCCGCTCTGAAGCCAAATGAAGTAGTTGCCAGGTGCGAGATCCATACTGGTTGGGCTACTTACCCGATCGAACCTGATGAAAGCGGACTGTTCGCTGGCCCACCCCTTCGGCACGTACCAGACCTCGTAACCAGTCACCTCCTGATCTGCCCTCTTTGTATGGACTACGACTTGGATGTTCTTTATTGCACCGCCCCGCGAATACTTAATATGAGCGACTTTGATACTTAAATCGACGGCCACATTTTGGACATCGGCATAGACCTCGCTCTTATGGTATTTGCGGTCACGTGTCTCTTTTACAAGTCGAACCAGAATCTTCGCATCCAGGCTGAGACTTTGTGCGTAGACTGGTGGTAGTTGGCTCTCCCCGGTTGAGGCAAATAGATCCTGCAAGAATTTCGCATTACTCTGAATGTCGTTTAGCTTGCGTTTACTCGGGCTGTGGCTAGGGCCGAGCGTGATGTTAAGGGTAGAGGCGGATTTAATGATTGATTCAAATATCTTGTTATCAACCGAGTCTTTTTTGAGCGATTCTTGCGCAACCGCAAGATTGGATGTGCAGAGTAAGAGGAGGCTCATACCGAACAATTTCCAGACTGGCATCATTTATTCTCCTCAATTCTCCCTCTCAAACCGACACATCTTGCTACCATACCTGAAGCACCCCGTTCATGCCCGCGCTTTTGGGTCGCTGCAAGATGTTCCTGGCCGTGAGGGTGATCGATATGACTTTCCATCAGGAAGAATAGCTTTGCAGAAGAAGTCGCCCGCCGAAGTAAAGACTGAATCGCCTTGTGTTAGCGCGAGGTTACTAGTCCGATTCACTTTCCAATTTGATTCAGGTAAGTTAGGGAAAACAATTGACATAAATGGTGCCGAAGGGGGGACTCGAACCCCCACGAGTTGCCTCACACGGCCCTCAACCGTGCGCGTCTACCAGTTCCGCCACTTCGGCTAATGTAGGACAGACATTCTTGTCTGTCGGCGTTGGCAAAGAGCCGCTCTCAAAGGTAATGGCAACGAATCAGTGACAGGCAAGAATGCCTGTCCTACTGTCGGCGTTGGCAAAGAGCCACCTTCGTAATGGCAACGAATCAGAGACAGGCAAGAATGCCTGTCCTACTTTGGCGACTTTTGCGTCTGAGCGCTTGCTGCCGGTGATGCTGAAGCAACCGGTGACGGCGCAACCGTGGGCTGCACTGACGGAACGGGCGAAGCTGCCGGCTCTGACGAGGGGGTCTCGGATTGCAGGACCGATCGCGTTCCGGTAACCGCCGGCAATGACAGCATCAAAGCAATCAACATGAAAGCAGCCGCCGCTCCAATAGTGATCTTTGATAAGACACTCGCGGTGCCACGCGGGCCAAACGCAGTGCTCGACACGCTGCTGGAGAAAAGATCGCCTGCCCCGGACTTACCGGGCTGCAAGAGTATCACCACGATAAGTATGACGCAGGCTAGTATAAATAATCCGTATAAAACGTAACTCAGCAAATCAAATCTCCTAAATCTAAATACTGTCAGTTGTTAGTGGTCAGTTGTTAGTTGTGAGTAGACGGCGTCAACTCCGCTTAGCGAGCAACTGACAACTGACTACTAACGACTGACAACGGTCATTTGTAATTAACAATTTTCGCGAAACTTTCCGCCGTCAAACTCGCGCCGCCTACCAGCGCTCCATCTATGTCTTCTCGGGCCATCAAACCGGCCACGTTGTCTGGTTTGACTGAGCCGCCGTAGAGAATGCGCAGCGCCTGCGCCGCACTTTCAGAATGTCCTTCCGCGAAAACGCGCCGGATAAACGCGTGCATTTCCTGCGCTTGCTCCGGCGTCGCGGTGCGTCCCGTTCCGATGGCCCATACAGGCTCGTAGGCGATTATGATACGGTCGAGGTCAGAGGCTGTCAACCCACTGAGTCCTCCACTTAACTGGCCGCGGACGACACTTTCGGCGATTCCCTGTTCCCGCTGCTGCAAAGTTTCGCCGACGCACATGATGACCGTCAGATCCGCGGAAATGCCGGCCAAACATTTCTTCCCCACCATGGAATCAGTTTCGCCGTAGATCTGGCGCCGTTCTGAATGTCCGACTATGACGTAGCCGGCGCCCACGTCTCGCAACATGAATGCGGCCACTTCTCCAGTGTGCGCGCCTTCTTCGATCTCAGTAGAACAGTTCTGGGCGGCAATACCTATGTTCGAACCCTCAAGACGATCGGCGACCGTTTTCAGAGCGGTGAAGACCGGCGCGATTACCACTTCACAATGGTTGGCATTAGCGACCAGCGGCTTCAGGGCCTGCGCGGTGGCCACGGACTCGCTCACCGTTTTGTACATTTTCCAGTTGCCGGCGATGACAGGTTTTCTCATAAGTCTCGTTAGGAGTTAATTGTCCGTAGTCGCTGGTTAGTAAATAGCCTGCTGCTTGTCATTTTTGCAATCCGCCGACTGACAACTAACTACTGGCTACTGACTTCAGTTAAGGCCGCAACGCCCGGTAATTCTTTGCCGGCGAGAAATTCGAGCGTGGCGCCGCCGCCTGTTGAGATGTGCGTGATGCGATCCGCGACGCCGGCCTTAGTCACCGCCGCAACTGAATCACCGCCGCCGACGATGACGGTAGCGCCGCGGTCGGCCGCCTCGGCTACAGCGTGTGCTATGCCGATCGTCCCCTGATCAAATGGCGGCTCTTCAAACACACCCATGGGACCGTTCCAGATGATTGTTCGCGCATCACTTAGGGCGTTGGCGAAGTGTGCCACCGTTTCCACGCCAATATCCATGCCCGCGTGGCCGGCGTTGGTAAACTCAATCGGGATGGTCTTGGCCAGGATTTGCTGACCTTTGATCGGCTCGTAACTATCCACCACCTGATGGTCCGTCGGCAAAAGCAACTCGACGCCCTTCTCTTCAGCCCGGCGCTTGATATCCAGCGCCGTCTGCAGCATTTCATTTTCAACCAGTGATTTTCCTACCGTGAAACCCTCAGCCTTGAAAAAAGTGTAGGCCATGGCGCCGCCAATCAGCAGCTTATCAACCTTGCGATCGATCAGCGCGTTGATTATTGGAATCTTGTCCGACACTTTTGCGCCCCCGAGAATTGCCACAAAAGGATGTTCCGGATCATTGATGACACGTCCCAGATAATCCAATTCCTTTTGCATCAACAAGCCGGCGGCGGCTCTTTCCACGTACTTCGTGATTCCCACGGTTGAAGCATGGGCCCGATGCGCGGCTCCGAACGCATCGTTTACGTAAACGTCGCAAAGACCGGCAAGCTCCCGGACGAAGGCATCGTCGTTCTTTTCCTCTTCTTTATGGAACCGCAGGTTTTCCAGCAGCAGGACATCGCCGTCCTGCATTGACTCGACCATGGCGCGAACATCATCACCAGTGCAGTCATCAGCAACCGCAACTGGTTTTCCCAGCAAGGTTGACAGGTGGGCAGCCACCGGGCGCAGGCTGTACTTCTCTACCGGCTCGCCCTTTGGCCGGCCCAGGTGCGACGCCAGAATCACGCGAGCGCCTTGGTGGATTGAGTATTGAATTGTAGGTATTGCGGCGCGGATGCGCGTGTCGTCTTCGACCTTGCCCTCCTTGATCGGCACGTTGAAATCGACGCGGATGAAAACTTTTTTCCCCTTGAGGTCGAGGTCCCTGATAGAAAGTTTGGCCATGGAATACTTGCAGTCAGGAAGGCGGGCTTGCCCCGCCGCCTTGGAACCGGACGCTTAAGTCACCTTGAAGGAGCGGGGGCAAGCCCACCTTCTTGACTGCGGCTACCCCGACATTAGCGTTATTCCGACAGACTCCTGAAGCCAGGTGTTAATAAGATTGACCGTTAGAGGTAGCTGCTTGGTGATGACAATCAAATCGGCAATTGGCAATCGGAAATCGGCAATGCCTACAGCCCTTTCCCGGCGATGTATTTCACCAGATCGCGGACGCGACATGAATAGCCCCACTCGTTGTCGTACCAGGAAAGCACTTTTACCAGGTGGCCGCCAATCACTTTCGTATACTCTGCATCGACAATTGAAGAATTGGAGTTTTTGCGGAAATCCGCGGAAACCAGGGGCTCTTCCGAGAACGCCAGAATGCCGCGGAGCTCCTCGTTGGCGGCGTCTTTCAAGGCGCGATTGACATCATCAGTGGTGGTGTCTTTTTCCAGTTCCATCACTACGTCAACCAGCGACACGTTTGGCGTCGGTACGCGCACGCTGATGCCATCGAACTTGCCTTTCAACTCCGGCAGGACGAGAGCCACGGCTTTGGCGGCGCCAGTTGAGGTAGGAATCATGGAAAGCGCGGCCGCGCGGGCCCGGCGTAAATCCTTGTGTGGCAGATCCAGAAGCTGCTGGTCATTCGTGTATGAGTGGATCGTTGTCATCTGCGCCGATCGTATGCCGAAGTGTTCATGGACAACTTTGGCAACCGGCGCCAGGCAGTTAGTAGTGCACGAAGCGTTCGAGATCACATGATGCGCTGCCGGGTCATACTTCTCCTCGTTCACACCCAGCACGATGGTGATGTCTTCATTCTTAGCCGGTGCCGAGATGATCACTTTCTTTACGCTGCCGCGCAGGTGTTTCTTTGCGTCTTCGGCTTTGGTGAAAAGGCCGGTGGATTCGATCACTATCTGGGCGCCCACAGACTCCCAGTCAATCTTTGCCGGGTCCCGTTCCGAGAACACACGGAATTCTTCGTTCTCGACCTTGATCCCGTTTGCGGTCGCGGAGATATCATGCTCGAGATTTCCCAGCACCGAATCGTACTTCAGCAGGTGCGCGAGCGTCTTCGTGTCGGTAATATCGTTGACAGCAACGAAGTCGATTTCCGGATCCCCAAGCGAGGTGCGAAAAATGTTGCGCCCGATGCGACCAAATCCATTGATGCCGACTTTAACTGCCATTCCGTGTCTATCCTCCAGGGTAATTTTCCGTCCAGTTCCTGGCCTTCCGCAAAACACACGTCCATCATGAACCGGCTGGCACTGGCGGACGCTCGCGGATTGATGCCGAAGAGATCGCAAGATAATGCGCGCGTGTATTTACTGTCAAGCGACTGGCTTTGGAGATGTTTTTGAAACCGCGCGCGCGCATGTGACGTAGTACGCAATGACTCGGCGCTCTATCTCTGCCCAACGGGGGAATAACAGCGCCGGCTCTTGGTTCAGGTTCAATTAAGGAGCATTTGTCTTGATGTCGATCAATTCAACTCTTCGAGTACTTCGGGTACTGGCAATGTTTGCGATGACAACTCTGGCGGCCACCAGCGCCCTGGCGCAGGTTCCGGCGGCCACGCCGAATCCGGCGCAGCGCGACGCGACCCGGCCGCCCGGACAGGGCCAGGGCCAACCCGAGCCGACGCGCCCGACGAGCCCAACCGCGGCGCCGGGCACGCAACGTCCAGCTCCGCAAACGCCGCCGGGAACGACTACTGTTCCACCGACACGTACACAGCCTACGACACCAACGACTGGCGTTCCGGTCGCGTCACCCACGCCGCCCGGTGAACCAACCGCGTCGCCCACGCCATCGGGAACGGAACCACGAGAACCCATTTTTACGGATACCACACAGCGTCCATTACCGCCGCTGCCAAACCTCAGCCGGCTGGGAGTCACCAGTGACAACACGCTGACGCTTTCGCTAAACGAGGCCATACGCCTGGCGCTGACTAATAACAACGATATCGAAGTCTCGCGTGATGATGTTCGGTATGCCGAAACTCAGCTTCGATCCCTTGAGGGCGTTTACGATCCAATCTTTTCCATCACGCCGCAGATCGACAAACGCGTCACGCCGATTCAAAACATATTTAGTGGCGCGACGGCAGGCAAACTCTCGACATCCGTTTTTACGCTTAGTCCCTCGGTCAGCAAATATGTCCGCACCGGCGGTGGCACTTATGAGCTCAGCTTCAGCAACGCCAGAAATACCACCAGCGCCACCAGCAGCACTTTGAATCCGTTTTATTCTTCCAACCTGGCTCTAACGATTACGCAGCCACTCTGGCGTAATCGCGCGATAGACAGTAACCGGCGCAATATTCGAATTCAAAAGAAACGGGTGGAACAGTCTGACTCTGATTTTCGGGCGAAGACGATTGACATCATATCCCAGGTACAAAGCGCGTACTGGGACCTCGTTTTCGCTTTGCGTGACCAGCAGGTTCAGTTAGACAACATGACCCTTTCGCGCGAAAACCTGCGGCAGATCGAAGCGCAGATCGCGGCCGGCGCCAAGGCGCCACTTGATCGCGCTGAGGTTTTGACTGAGCTCGCCACCCGTGAATCGGCGTTGCTGAGCGCGACCCAGACTGTATCGACAGCAGAGAATGTCTTGAAGCAACTGATACTAAAAGATCCCTCGGCGCCACAGTGGGGTGCGCAGATTACGCCTACCGATTCACCGGTGGTTGATACCAACCCCGTAAGCCTGAACGAGGCGATCACCCAAGCCCGAAAGAATCGGCCCGAACTACTGCGTCTGCGGTTGCAACACGAGATCAACGACATCGACCTGCAATATTTCAAGAATCAGATGAAACCACAAATTGATTTGCAGGCTACTATTGCGTCAACCGGTCTGGCAGGCTCGCCCTGCGTGCCTGACCCATCGATCAACAAGGTCTGCGCCGGGACGCCGCCCCCGTTTCTGATTGGCGGCTACGGCAAAGATCTAAGCAATCTTTCCAAATTTGAAACGCGCAATATCACCGTGGGAGTCGCCATTCAGCTTCCCTTCAGGAATACGACGGCGAAAGCAAACTTTGCCGGCGCCCGGATTCAAAAGGAACAGCTCGATGCCTCGGTACGCTCAACTGAACAACTGGTTGAAGTCGATGTGCGAAATGCCGCGCAGGCCGTTGAGACGGCCCGCATGCGCGTACTTACCGCTCGGGCCGCGCGTCAGAATGCAGAAATCCAACTGGAAGGCGAGCAGCGTCTTTATTCGGTCGGCCGATCGACTACCTATATCCTGATCCAGCGCCAGAATGCCCTGGCCAACGCCCGCGATGCGGAAGTGCGCGCCGAGACAGATTACACCAAAGCTGTTTCAAGTCTCCAGCATGCCACCTCAACAACCCTGCATGCGAATAACATAGTTGTGGAGAACGCGGTCAAATAATAATCCTTGCCGCGAAGGCTTAAATAAAAGAAGGTAGGCAGCACACCCCAAGCAAGATACAATGCCCTCGCATGAGCCACGGCCCAATCCTGTCTGCATTGCAGAATCCCTTCACATTCCCTTTGCCCGTAATTTGCGGTGCTGCTGCGGCTTTTGGAGCGGTCATCGGCAGCTTTCTTAACGTGGTCATTCACCGCCTGCCACGGGACGAATCCATCGTCTTTCCAAACTCTCGTTGCCCGGCTTGCGGCACAGCGATTCGTCCCTTCGACAACATTCCCATTGTCAGTTACGCGATTCTGCGCGGACGCTGTAGATCCTGCCGCGCGCCGATCTCCGCGCGCTATCCGGCAGTAGAATTCTTGACCGCTCTGTTGTTTGCGCTGGTTACCTGGCACGACGGTCTGGGGTGGGCTTTGCCCTTTGACCTTTTGTTTGTCAGCGCGCTCCTGGCCCTGGTGTTTACGGATGCCGAGCACATGATCCTGCCTAACGCAATCACCTATCCGGGAATGGTATTCTCCCTGGTAGCCCGCGTTGCAGTTCCATACCTGGTAGGCTCTCCCCATTTTGACGACTTGCAATCTCTGGCGACAGGCCCTCTGGCTGACTTGCCTTTGTGGGCGGCATCGCTCGCGGGCGCACTAATCGGAGCGCTCGCAGGCGGCGGGACGTTGTGGCTGATGGGTTGGCTCTGGGAAAAACTGAGGGGCGTCGAGGCGATGGGTCTGGGCGACGTAAAGATGATGTTCATGGTCGGAGCTTATCTGGGATGGCGACTTACTGTGCTGACGATTTTTGTCGCCGTCTTGTCCGGATCGCTGGTGGGCATTGTGGTAATGCTGCGACAGCGCGAACGAAACATGCAGATGCTTTTGCCCTTTGGCGTTTTCTTAGGAAGCGCGTCGGTCGTCGCGTTGCTGGTGGGCTCGCGGATCGTCGAGTGGTATGCCGGACAGTTCAGGTGATTGCCAATTGCCAATTGCCGATTTGCGAATTCCAGGGCTCGATTCTGAACTCCGTGCACGAAAAATGAACCATCGCAACGAAGGCCACAGTCTCGACCGCAGATTCTTCAAATTGGCAATCGGCAATTGGCAATCGGCAATGCCATGATGCGCTACGGAAACAGGCTGCAAATCTGGGTCGCCCTCCTGGCCGCCATCTTTCTGCTGGCCGCCTGCTCCGTTATTGCGCTTTACGCGTTGGCCCCGGCGACGTCACCCCTGAACCGGCCCATCCTGCTGACGGGCTTCATCGTCACCCTCTTCATTAGCCTTCTTTGTATCATCGCTTTGCTGCGGTGGTTGATGGGGCCATACAGACAATTGGTGGGCGAGGCCAGGCGCGCTCCAGTCGCCGTCCAATCCGCTAGATCCTCCGATGAAGCAGCCTTCGTGCTGGAAACCTTTCAATCCGTCGTGGCCCAACTGCAGGCTCAGCAGCGCGAATTGGAAATACTGACCGCCCAGGCAAGCCAGCGCGCCGACTCTGCGGAGCGGTTCAATGAACGCATCGTCGCCAGCGTCCCATCGGGACTGATCGCTTTCGATTCGCTGGGCCAGGCCACGGCGCTGAACATGCCGGCGCGGCTTTTACTCGGGGTGAATGACGAAGCGCTGGGCCAGCCTGTTCGTCTTCTTTTTCAAAATGCGCCGGTGCTGGCGGAGATGGTCGAGGAATGTTTGCGGAGCACCAAGCTTTATCGCCGGGAAGAGATCGAATCGACAGATCGGGAGGGCCGCGGCCGGCGGTTGGGGGCGACGGTCGCGCCCATTGATCCTTCAGCGGGCAGCGACGCGCGCGGCGCGCTCTGTCTCCTGACTGACATTACCGAGGTCATGCAATTGCGCGAGCAGGTGGCCCTCA
The DNA here is from genome assembly GCA_036506395.1 of Pyrinomonadaceae bacterium. Taxonomy (GTDB): domain Bacteria; phylum Acidobacteriota; class Blastocatellia; order Pyrinomonadales; family Pyrinomonadaceae; genus DASXRU01. The sequence goes on from DASXRU010000274.1 coordinate 20,264, forward strand.
AACGCAATTTGGAAAGCCTTGGCGAAATGTCCGCCGGCCTGGCCCATGAATTCAAGAATACGATCGCAACTCTGCATGGTTACGCTCAGCTCCTGCAGAATCTGGATCTCAACGAGAAGGGCAAAAGCGCGGCGTCTTCTCTGCTTCAGGAAGTACGAAGCTTGTCGGAAATGATCACAGCCTTTCTGAACTTTGCGCGGCCCCAGCCACTGCAAATGGAGGACGTGGCGGCCTGGGAACTGATCGAGGAATGCAAGCAAGAGCTGGAACCGGTTTACCAAAGACAGTCGGTAGGAATCTCCATGGAAGGGCTCGACTTAGCCGAGGCTCGGATTCGTGCCGATGCCCGTATGCTGCGGCAAGCTGTCTTGAATCTCTTGCGCAACGCCGCCGAGGCGATCGCTGAAGAGGCCGCGGATCGTCTCGTCAGCATTCGCCTTTCACGCCAAAGCGATCTCGAAGGCAAGGATTGGATTCAGATCCGCATCCAGGACACAGGGCCAGGCATTCCACAGTCCGACTTGCAGCGAATCTTCATTCCCTTTTTCACCACCAAAGCCGCAGGTCACGGCATCGGCCTGGCACTCGCCCACCGGGTGATCACCGAACACGGCGGTTCACTGACGGCGACCAATGCGCCTGAAGGCGGCGCCGTGTTTTCAATCATGCTGCCCGCTGCATCGTAACGCAAACTGTTAGTTTGCGCGTTGATAGCTGCATTAATCAGGCCCGCGCAAACTAACAGTTTGCGTTACGAAGATCAGACAGGCAGGAATGCCTGTCCTACTTAAACTCTGCGACCAAAGGCGCGTGATCTGACGGCTTTTCCCAGGTGCGGGGCTCAGCATCGATACGAGCCGCCTGACTGCGCGCCACCAGAGGCTGCGACACCCAGACGTGATCGATTCGCAGGCCCATGTTGCGCCGAAAGGCCCCGGCACGATAGTCCCACCACGAGTACAACCCGCCCTGCTCATTGTGCAATCGAAACGCGTCCGTAAAACCCCACTGCTTGATCTCTTCCAGCGCATCCCGCTCCGCCTGGCTGCACATTATGCGTTCCTGCCACAGACGCGGGTCATGAACGTCGCGATCCTCCGGCGCAACATTGAAATCGCCGCAGAGAACAACCGGACTGTTCGGGTCAAAGCCGGCATCAAGCAAGCCGCGCAAACGCTTCATCCATTCCAGCTTGAACCGGTATTTTTCCGATCCCACTGATTGTCCGTTGGGAACATAAACGTTCACAACGCGCACGCCTTGCACCGTCGCCGCCAGCAGACGCGCATGCGCGCCTTCCTCGTCGTCGTAGTATCCGCGCTGTACTTCGGCGCACTCTTCGCGCGAGAGAATCGCGACACCGTTGTATGAACGCTGGCCTAATACGGTGGAGCAATAGCCAAGCTCGGTGAACGCCGCGAAAGGAAACTT
>DASXRU010000275.1:0-42929 GCA_036506395.1 Pyrinomonadaceae bacterium
ACTCGCTTTCGCATAAGTGTTTGCGTCAGCGAGTCCGAAAGAAACTGATGGGAAGTTTTTCGTGGCCAGTCCATGCGTGCCGTCCGCGCCGCCCGTTGGAGCAAAGATTGCCGCATCCGGTTTCAGGTACAGGGCGAAGCCACTTGCACGGGCAAGAAACTCGTTAGGACTAGCTCCTTCCTCGAAACTGAGTGGCAGTTCCAGGATCGCAGACTTGAGGGCCTGCTCGTTTGGCTGTCTGGTGGCGTTGAAAGGACCTTTGGAGGAAGGTACGCCGGCGACAACTGCGGACGTTTGGGCAAGTTGCGCTGTAAAATGTGGCGGCTGCCGCTGCCACCGGTAAAACGATCCCGCGAAGACGCCCATAACGAGCAAAACAACGCCACTGCGCACTGAAAAAGAATTCAATCCTCGTGAGTTTTTGCAGCTGCACATTTCAGTCGATTTCATTTTACGCCAGAGGAATTTGTTCTGCCCGATTGTTCCGAAAGCCGGTGTCCGCAAGGGCCATTGCCAAGGTTTAGCCTCTCGCTTAGTCTCTAAAAATCAAAAGCCCAGCACAGTTGAGTATAATGCTTATTCGCTCAACCGCGCTGGGCCTTGAATGCTCCAAAGAAGCCCGCAACTCTTTCAGCATTACGGCAACAAGAATCCCAGGTTCTGTGACGAAAACTTATAGAGATTCGGAAATACTGTTGAGACATCCGCTGGCGCGAGTCCATACCACGACGCGAGCGTGGCCGCATACTGGTCCACTGACGTCGTCGGAATCCAGCGCCCGCGATTGTCCGTGTCGTCAGGCCCACCTAGCGCGAGTGTCGGGAATGTGCCATAGAACGCACGGCCTAAAACAGAACCGCCCATGATGAACGCGTGATTGCCCCACGCGTGATCTGAACCCACAGAGCCCGCTCCGGAACCAGAAGGTTGCAGTGTGCGCCCGAAGTCTGACTGCGTGAAGGTTGTAACCTTGTCACTGATGCCCTGCGCAACCATCTCATCGTAGAACGCTTTCATCGCCTGACTTAACTGAGTAAAGTTATTTCCCTGGCTGCCCGTCAGCGTCGAACTGGTCTGGTTTGTATGGGTATCAAAGTTCCCAAGTGTGCAGAAGAAAATTTGGCGCTTCATGGTGATTCCGGCGAGGTCTCTCACCTTGATTAGCTTGGCAATCTGTTTCAACTGGTTACCAAGCGAGGTGACGGGGAATACCGCAGTAAGCGCCGGGTCACCGGCCGTATTCAATGCCGCATCCGCTGTCAACGCCCCGTTTGTCGTATCGCTAGCCGCCTTTATCAGGAACGAATCGCTATCCATTCCGAGCAACGTTCGATAGCTGCTACCGGCATTAAATGGATTCGCCGATGCCACACCGTTTGTCCAATTAAGGTTAAGCACACTGGAGAGACTGCCGGTCGAAGCGATTGCCAGCTGGCGACTGGTTATTCCTGTCTGAAACAAGTTTGTTCCGGCCACGGAAACGTTCATCGGCAGCGCGACGCTTCCATTCAACGTTCCGGTCATATCAGCAACGCGTCCGCCCCAGCCAGTTTGGCCCACTGACTTGGATGAAACTGTTTGCTGTTGAGTCACTTGATCAGAATGCGAGAACAGCTGATAAGGTTTTGGGGAACCGGCCAGATACTGAGCTCGGGTAAGTGGTTGTACCAGGTTACCCGTATTGAACAGAACCGCGAGTCTTCCAGCAGTCCAAACATCCAAAAGACCTTTTGCCAATGTTGGATTGGCCACTTCCGGCGATAGATTTGGGTGCATGCCGAAGGGCCGGCCACTGCCGCCACTTGAGCCAGTCAGCGGCAGTAGTGATGCCTGTGGAATGGCCAGGCCGGAGGCATTGCGGACGCTGGAGTATGAATTGTATTCAGAGTCCAGTGGAATTATTGTGTTGTTACAGTCATTGCCACCGGACAGAAAGATACAAACCAACGCTCTGTAATCGGCAGCGACCGCGTCATCAGCTTGCTGCTGCACCATCGCATTAACCAGGTTGAGTTGGTCCAGACTGGATAGCAACGCCGCTGCGCTAAGGCCGCATGCCGAGTTTCTCAGAAATTTTCTCCGTGATTGTGTCATCTGTTTACCTCTCCACCTGATATTGCGATGAGGTCGCGATTAAATAGATAGCCGTCTGCGTACGCTGCTGGGCCTGCGTCGTAGCATTCGCGTTAGTAATTGCCGTAATGGTAGACACGATATTCGACTTTGCTGACGAAGACATTGTGTTGTGCATCATGTCGGTATCCAGCGCGTCCACAAGATTCTGCGGAGTACCGCCGCCAGTCAGGATGGCCTGGTAAGACGAGTAGTTAACCTGCGTCCCAGTCGGCCTATCCGGAAGACTTGCGGGAATTCCCACCATGAAGAGCGTGTTAACAAAGTTTGCCCGTTTGTACGTTGTAGAGGTGTCAAGAATCCCAAATTCAGGACCAAGCAAATTCGTCCCCGGCAAGCCTAAGTCAGCAGGGTAGTAGCTAAAGACTGTCGGCGGATTAAACAGATTCTGGCCCATGTCAACGATCAGGCCCTCTCTCGTGCCGGTCGATGTGATATTTCCGTCGCTGGTCCCATTGAATGTTCGCAGCAGGTTCGTTACCAACAGCACCGGCTCGCGCAGATGACCATAGGTCGGCGCGTTCTTCAAATCCCCGCGGGCCTCAGGATCCAGCAGAATTGCTGTGATGACCGCTTTCATATCGCCCCGAACGCCCGACCCGTTATCGGCAAAGGCAGCGGAACAACGGCCAACATAGGCTGGACTGGGATTGCTCGTGACCATTTGATGGATCAATTGCGAGCAAAGATAGGGCCCTGTGTTTTGGTGATTGAAGAGGTTATCGATTGCCAAACCGAGTTCGACCGTCTTGTATGTCCTAGTAGCCGCGTTACCTGCGGTGGTGTTTGCACAAGTCGGGCCACAAGCCGGCAAGATCACACCATTCAACACCGTCTTCTGATTCGTGTCGGCCGTGTTGAAAGTGTTGTTCACCAATGCCATAGGATCAGTGTAGTTCGGCACGCCTGTGACACCATCGCCAACCCATATCTTGTTGGGTGAAAGGTTCCATCCCGTGAAAACCCGAGCGAAGTTTGTGATCTCGGCCTGGCTGTAAGTGGGAATCCGATTTCCTTGGGCGTCGAGCACTGGGGTACCGTCCGGATTCAGCAGATCCACTCCCACGGAGAATAACTGCAGCACTTCGCGTGCATAGTTCTCATTCGGACTGGCCTTGCTATTGCCCCTCATGTTGAGGTATTCACCCATACCGGCATTCAGGGTTACATCCATGAGTATCTGCCGGAAGTTCCCAAAAGCATTTTTATCAAAGACCTGCAAAGTCGGAGCGACCCAGGCTGGTTGGCCGTTGAGGTCGGCACCTGAGACAGGTATTAATTGGTGTAGCGCGAAAGCTACTCGCTGGCGCAGTTGATCCTGCCTCGTTAGGGCATTTTGGAAGAACTGGGTCTGCAACAGATACATCGTATAGTGATCGCGAACGCAGGTAGCAGGCGATCCGGTAGGACAGCCGGTCGGAACATCGGTGGGATAGTTATCCGGGGTCGGATAGTTGGACTGCGAAGCGCCGAAAAGGGGCGGCTGGTTGAACTGATCGTTTATCCAGGCCACATAACCCATGCTGCGAACGCGAGCCAGCTCGCCGCCCAGAGGGTTATAGGTCGGCCCCCAGGTGGCCTGCTCCAGAAACCTGATTCCATCAGGGCCTGCAGCCATCGAGGGGTTAGCGAATTGCGCCTGGTACTGGGCGATTGTCAGCGGCGTAACTGCCGCCGGCGGCGTCACCGGTGCGGGTGTTGCCACTGCACCCGGATCATCCGAAGGCCCGCCGCCTACATGTCCGATCCCTACGCGCACGCGATTGCTGGAAACACCGTGCAGGTTCAGCCGGACTAACACGTCGCCCAGGTCGCCCATGCTGTCGTTCAAACGCAGCACGATCATGTAGATTCCTTCGAAGCCTGGGACCTGGCCCACATACTCGACGTTCATTGGGTAATGAATGTGGGCCGCATCCTCTGCTTCCGAAGAAAGAGCCTTTGCGTCTTCTCCAGCCAGCAGGTCCAGGTTCATCACGAACAACACGATGCGGTTCCTCCCGTCGGAGCTGAAGTTGTCAGTCGTCGTCGACGAGAAGGGCTCGGATCTCATAGTCACCGACTCCAGCGCGACAGCCCGCGTCGAAGTCGCATTACTGATGAGGACCGGATTGTTCTGCGCTGCGTGAACAATACTGAAAAGCCCGGAGGCGCCCACCAACAGGAAGACGAGCAGGAGTCGCACCAGACCCTTGCAGGGAGTAGCTGAACTGTTAGTCATAGAGAAACGCTTTCAGTTATAGACAACCGTTAAAGATCACTATGAGGCTGATTTGTTTGGTGGAGGGGCCACCCGGAAATTCGCCCAGGTTCGCTTGGAAATATACCATAATCGCCCTCCAAGGGGTCAATAACCTTAGACGTATCGATGGCACGTTTGGCCGAGATTTTAGGAGCATTCGGCTGGACCAGGGCCGCGGCTTCATGAGGTTTGTAAAAAGAGAAGCCACAACCCGCCCAGGGGCCGAGTCGCCCCCGGGCTACTACTGCTTAGTCACGGCCGATGTGACAATATTCGGCTGCTGTAAATGGGGAAAAGGAATAGGCAGCAAGGCCTTACGCAAAACGAGAATCGCTACTTTCGAACGACGAACCAAGCTTCAGCGGTGAAACTGTTGAATCAAGAAACTAGTGATGAGTAGAAGATGACTACAGTTTCTTGAACTTAACAAGCGACCCTCGAGTTTCTCCAGTCATGGTGCTTCGCTCAAGGGTGCACGTGCCATCTTCAATGAGTTGAGATCTGATCTTAACTGATCGGCCGTCGTCGATAATCTCGTACTTGTCTTTATCAACGATCGTGCCCGGATCATTCAGGGGTGCGGCCGTGAAGGTGCCGTCCGGCAAGAATTCCCATAACAGTTTCGCTACGTTGCCGCTTCTTTTGTGTGTAATGGTCGCTTCCCATTTTCCCACAATTTGACTCTTTGCATCGCCTTTGCAGGCGGGCATTGAAAGCGCGAGTAACACTAAAGTGGTAAGACAGAGCCAGCGTCCTATCATTCCATCCTCCTGCTTTCACACAAAAGGGATATACGGAAGTTGAGGGCTGTATGAGGCGTTTTCGTCAGTTGTTGAAATGAAATGGTCGGGGCGAGAGGATTCGAACCTCCGACCTCTCGGTCCCGAACCGAGCGCTCTACCAGGCTGAGCCACGCCCCGACATCAGCAGACACTGGATTCTATGGAACGATCACAAGACTGTCAAACTGGTGGGGCTGAAAGGTGAACGACGACGTAAACTTCGCGGCCCGCATCGTTAAATCAGTAATCACTCCTTGAGCGAGGTCCGGCCATTCTCATGGCTTCGACAGTTCAGCCTTCCCTTCCCGCAAATATCTTAAGTGACGCCAGACCCACCATGCGACCGCTAACACCAGGGCAATTCCGACCACAAAATCAAAGCGGTGGAAAATCGTCTTCAGCGTTTCATCCTTGTTCCATCGCTCGCCGAGTTTTTCACCAACGTACGCAAGACCCAGACACCATGGCAGCGAACCAGCAAAGGTGTAGACAATAAAGCGTGATAAGTTCATCCGGGCAACCCCTGCAGGAAACGATATGAACGTTCGAATACCTGGCAACAAGCGGCTGATGAAAACGATTACCTGTCCGTAACGTGCGAACCAGCGATCCGCGAGGTCAAGGTCGTGCCCGGATATAAGAAGATAGCGACCGTATCGTTCTGCCAAAGGCCGGCCACCATACATCCCCGCCCAGTATGCTGCCAGTGAGCCCAGCACGCAGCCGAAAGCACCGGCAAAACCGACTGCCCAGAGATTGAAGCGCCCGGTGAAGACAAGATAGCCCGAGAAGGGCATGATGATTTCCGAAGGCAACGGTACGCATGCCGACTCGATCGCCATCAGCAACACGATGCCGAAGTAACCAAGCGCGGAAATCGTCGCTATGATAAAGACGGAAAGAATTTCCAAGATCTTGCCTATCAATCAATCCTCCCAATGAGGGCTTGTAGGCCTGGCTGGCGCCCAATAACCATCGAACCTTGTAGGCCGCTAATCCGTCCAGCCATGATGTCCTATTAGAGGCACGAATGCGCACGGTCCGTGCTCTTCGGTGCGGGCACCCGTTTCCTGCTTGATCACTCGAATGAGTATTTGCGATTCACGGGTTTCACCCACGGGCATGACCAGCCGCCCGCCGACCTTTAATTGCGCCACCAATGGTTCCGGCACTGCCGGTCCGCCGGCGGCTACCAATATTGCATCGTAAGGAGCGTGGGCATTCCATCCCATAGTGCCATCAAAACATTTTACCGTAGCGTTATAGATGCCAAGTGCTCGTATGCGGGATTGGGCTTCGCGAGCCAGATCGCCGATGCGCTCGATCGCGTAAACCTGCGCGGCAAGCTTCGTTAGCACAGCCGTTTGATAGCCCGACCCAGCACCTATCTCGAGGACGCGGCTGTTCTGGTCCAACTCCAACAACTCGGTCATGCGCGCTACGATATAGGGCTGCGAGATGGTCTGATTGGAGCTAATGGGCAGGGCGTGATCGCCGTAGGCCCGGCCTCGCAGTGCTTCAGGAACGAAGAAATGGCGGGGGATTTCCAGCATTGCATCCAGTACGGCGGGGTTACGGATACCGTAATGGTCACGCAAGCGTTCGATCATTCGCTCGCGTGGGATGCGGTAGTCCTGTTGTGCCGGACCTGGCCGAGAGGGTGTAGAACTCAAATGCTTTAACGCTGACCAGTTTAGTTATCAGCGGGGCCTATTCAGTGTGCAAAACTTCCATGGCCGTCAGATCAGTCCATGAATCAAGCGCTGTCAATGCCCCATGGTCGGTCATGTCGCTCTTAAGCGGCGTCACCGATACAAATCCCAATTCGATCGCGCGATAGTCTGTGCCGTCTTCGGCGTTTGAACGGAAATACTCTTCGCCGATCCAGAAGTAAGGCTTGCCGCGCGGATCTATGTGTTCACTAATTACGGGCCGCGCATTCTTGATTCCCTGGCGCGTGACGCGCACGCCCTTAATCTCACCGGGAGGGATATTAATGTTCAGCAGCGTGCCATCGGGAAGCCCTTCGCTAAGAATCTTGCGCACGGCAGCGACCGCGAAACGCGCAGCCTCCGTAAAATCAAATTGTTCCCTGGCCACCAGACTCAAAGCGATTCCCGGAACACCAAGAATAGTTGCTTCCAGCGCGCCGGCCACCGTGCCTGAGTAAGTAGCGTCATCTCCCAGGTTTCCGCCATGGTTGATGCCGGAAACGCAAAGGTGTGGGCGCTCTTCCTCGGGCAATATCTTATGCAGAGCCAGCGTTACACAATCGGTCGGAGTGCCATCCACCGTCCAGTGCCGGTCATCAATCTGTCGTATTCTCAGCGGCCGCGCGAGAGTAAGGCTATGAGAAGCCCCACTCATTTCCGCCGCCGGCGCCACCACATACACGTCGCCTACTTCGCTCAAGGCCTTCTCGACTTTGATAAGACCATCCGAATGGATGCCGTCATCATTAGTTAAGAGAATGCGTGTCATGATTCGAAACCGATTCTTCCGGGGCGAGATCCTTCACACTAAGGCGCTCGACTAACCACGCATGGCGCGCAGCAGTTTCCACGTTGTTCCGGAGAGTAAAGCGCTTGGTGGGAATGCGAGCGTCGGCGCAGTCAGGACTAAGTAGAAAACCCTTTAGCTAATCGCGCGGGGGTCGCGGCCGGCCTTTCTTCTTGTTACGCTTCCGGGCCAAAGCCGATTTGAGTTTCGCCTTCTGACCGGGCGGCATAAAGAACGCGTGTCTCTTCGCGTCTTTGATAATCTCTTCCGTCATCACTCTTCTCTTGAAACGCCGCAATGCGCTCTCAATCGATTCGCCCTGATTAACTGTAACTATCGCCATCATCTCTCCACTTCTAATTAAGACTAATAACTGGTTTAGCTCGCACCAAGTTGCCTATTTAACACGTCCGGACGCGTCGTGGTCAAGTAGGGACCCGACTCCGGCGCCGCTTTGCCTTCGGCAAAAGCGATAGAAGACTACAAAACCAGCTCCCGCTGCTCAATGACGCCGGAGCATAACAGCCGGAATACAATTCAGTGACCGTCGTTCACACGGAAACCCCGCGAAGGGTCAAAGCCCGTTCGCGGGGTCTCCAGCAGTAATACGCGGAAACTAGACGGAAACAGTAGCCACCGGCTTAGTGCGGCTAAGGCTCTGGATCTGCACGGGCTTCTCGCTGCTATCGGTCTTGATCTCCTGCTGCTTGAGGACCATCTCCTGATACAACTTACGCATCAGGACGGCTTCCTCGTGCGCAGTTTTTGGACCTTGCATTTCGGGCTTGTTCGGACGCGCCAGATCGACGTCGTTCAGTATCATGCTGTGCGAGTTATCGGACAGGCTTACTTCCTTGCCGCCGGCGAAAACCTCGTGACGGCCATACTCCTGATACCACTTGGCCACTGTGGCGTTCTGGTGCATATTCTCAATAATGTTGCGCCAGCCGATACCCGTGTTGTAGGCGCAGAAGGAAATCTCACCTTCCTGCGTGCCGTAAGGGATGATGCACATTTCCGTGCGCCGAAAATCGTAATTGAACAAGTCTTGAAACCACATGCCGGCAATAAACAAGAAGTTCCAGCGATCCGCGCGGCGCTTCTCGATGTCGGTCTTCGTGCGCCCGCCGTCAACCTTGCCATAATCTTTGCCGGTCAAGCCGAACGACTTGTCGAACTTCTTGAACAACTCTGAAAGCGTGAACTGCGATGGCGACTTGTACGGGTTGTAGTGCTTCAGCAATGTAAGGCCCATCATAATGTTGGACATCCACTTACCACGCGCCGCGTCCGTGATCTTCTGCATGTCCTTCACAAGGCCGGGGATGTTGAGAAACTCCGGCACAGGCCGCATCTCTCTGGTTTCTTTATCGATCATCACAGCAGTACCAACACCGCAGTTCGGATGGCAGCCGCAAGACACCTGGCCCCATTCGGCCTGTGGTCCATGCACTAGATCGGCAAAGTCGGCGAACGCTCCCATCAGAGAAAGCGGAAACCAGTCGCGGGTTGGCTCGGTGATTCCCACCTGATCTTTGACGTCATGCGCCAGATGGGACAGCGTGTAGCGCTGTTGCAGCCGTCTTTCGGGAGTGATCTCTTCGTCACGACCTGTAAAGGAAACAGGCTGAAAAGACAGGAAGGCAATCTTCTTCGGATTATCGAGAGCGAACCTTATAATCGATCCGACCTGATCGTTGTTGATGCCGTTAACAAGTGTCGTTACCAGTACGATTTCGACGCCGGCTTCGTGCAAATTATTTATCGCCCGCAGCTTCACGTCGAAAAGGTTTCCGACCTGACGGTGACTGTTGGCATCGTTACCGATGCCATCGAATTGGAGATACGCGTAGCGCAATCCTGCTTCGGCCGCTTGTTTACAAAACTCTTTACTCTTCGCAAATTCGATTCCGTTCGTCGCGCACTGAACGCTGTTGTAACCAACCTTGCGCGAATACTTGATAGCTTCGAGGAAGTGCGGCGAAATCGTCGGTTCGCCACCAGAAAACTGCACCGACATTTGCCGGCGCGGTTTGATCGAAATAGCGTTATCCAGAATCTCCCTGACGTCGTCCATACTGAGCTCGTGAACAAAGCCAACCTGATTCGCATCCATGAAGCAAGGATCGCACATCATGTTGCAGCGATTGGTCAGATCCACCGTAAGCACAGAACCGCGGCCATACTTGATCGTGCTGGTGCCATGATTGTGCAGCTTCTCATCGTTGTGGGCCTGGATGTCGCGCCCCGGAAACATCTTTTCGATGTGCGCCAGAAACTTTGAATCAACGGCCATCATGTCTTCGATATGGCCGTGCTGGGGACAATCTTTAGTCATCCAAATCTCGCCATCGCGCTCGATAATCTGGGCCTTGATCTCCCCAACATGTTCGTCGATGAGCATGCTGACTTCCTTCTTACCAGAAACGATGTCTTCGCGCGCCTGAATCACGCACTGAGGGCAAAGCGAATCTGTTGTGCGTGGGAAGCCCAGCGTGGGTTTCGTTTTCTGCCACGATTTCAGCAAAGGCTTGTCCGACCACTTGGGCGTAAACGAGGGGTTCGGCTTGTATTTGTTCACCGTCTGGATCGTGTTGAAGATTCCGCCGGCCACCAACGCAAGGCCTTTCTCAAAGTGTTTTACTGGTCGCATCCTGTTCTTCCTTCTTCTCGGGTTAAGATAATTACGAATTAGTTTTCCCTGCAAACAACAAGCAAAGTTCCACTCCCCCGGTGCCCTGCTGAAATGTCCAACGTGAACTTCGCACGACCCTGCGAGTAGAACCTGCCGCTGTTCTAAGGGCAATGACCGTGCCGCCTCGGCTGCGACGAGCTTAACTAGGGGAATAATTGAACTTAAGGTCAGGATTTAATAGGAGTGGCTGAGTTGTCGGAAGGGCTACTGCGTGTCACATAGCACCAGAACTCTGCCTTAGGCTTGAGGCGGGCCATTGTGACATGTGGTTTCGCCCTCGATATCTGGCAGTCTTCGGTTCAGGCAAGAGGACTCTGAACAGTCATCCCCAGAACTATTTGCCAGGCGCAAAATATCCGATGCGACTAGATGCGTTTAGACTCTTGTCTGTTGTTTCGACACGAACCCGGCGAAAACGTCCGTCCCGCGTTTTATCGGAAGGCGAGTAATAGAGCGTGTACTGGTGTCGCAGTTCATCGGCAACTTCCGCATAAGTAGAATCAAGGTCGGCAAAGCTCTTCGGCTTGTAGAGCCTTCCGCCGGTGGCGGTCGCAAGCTGAGCTAGCCTGGCTTCACTCTCGTCCAGAACGCGCAATCCTTCGCGAAGATCGTCAACGCGAAGTGAATTGAAACTCCGCACAGCCTTCGTCCCCGCAAGCAGTTTGTTCAACTCAGCTTGTTTGCTTTGTCGCTCAATCTCAGTGTTACTGACAATGTAAACGATTGCCTGGGCTTCAAGCAGCGCGCTCAAAGCCATCGCCAGAGTCGCATAGCCACGCTCGCTATCGATACCATCGGTAAGCGCGATAACCGCGTGGCGCACCCGCCCCCCTTTTAATTGCTCCCTTGCGGCGAGCAGGAGTGCGTCGTTGAAGCGCGTGAACATCCCAGGGGTAACTCGGTCGAGCGACCGGCGCAATTGGAGCCGGCTCCGAGTCCAATCCTGAAGCAACTCGATCCGGTCATCAAACTTGATAAGGCTTATACGATCTTCAAGCGACAGCTTCTGGGCAAATCCCAAAGCCGCGCGCCGGAAGTCGTCGAGGTTGCCGGATACACTCGAAGAAGAGTCCACCATTAGAACAACGTCGACCGGGGTTTCGCGCAATGCCAGATCGCTCAAACGCTGCTCGTTTCCATCCTCAAAAACACGAAAATCATTACGCGTCAGCGTGTTTACGAGTTTCCCATAACGATCACGTACCGTAACCGGCAGCATTACTTCGGTCGTGCGGAATGAAATTACATCACCCTCATCAACGTCTTGCGTTTCCTGGGCGGCTGCGGAGGGTTTCTGGCTGGTATTACTTTGCGCGAACACTTTAGTTCTGCCACCAACCGAAAATGCAATCAGCGAAAAAGCAGTCGCCAGGCAGAGAGCCGGCGCAGGAAGACGACCAGCATTTCTTTCGCCCCTTTTCACTCTTATTTCTCCGGATTGTTTGCTGTAGGAGACTTCGCAGGTATCGGATCGTCGCCCATCGCCGCCTTCATTGCAGCTATCACGGGCGCAGACACGCGATGCTTGTGCAACTCGGTGATTTGCGTGGATGACAGGTTGAAATCGGCGGGCGAATGTTCGATGCGGCGGATGATTGTTCCCTCGCTGAACCCGGCATCGACCATTTCGATAATGGCTTCGTTGGTAAGCGTCGGAGTCTTTTCCAATTTAGGCATTCCGCCAGCCTCGGTTGGGGGACGCAGGATACGGACGGTGGCGCTGCCGGTGGTTACGGTATTCCCTTCATTCGCGCCGCTCTCGCCACGGCCGCCTGTCTGGCTTTTCGAACCGCCACTGGAGCCGAAAATGTCAGCGCCCTCGTCACGCTGTGATCCTTTTTTACCAGCAGGACCGACGCCTTCACTTCTTGAACTCTCGAAAGCATACTCGTCGCTCATAAACTCCGAGTCGTCCTGTCCAATCATGGTCAGAATGATGCTTTCGCTTACGCCGCTGCGTTTCAGCTCAATCAAACGATCCGGCGCGAGATCAAACCTCCCGGGGCGTGAACGAATGATGGCAACGATAGTTTTTTCCCTGAAGCCTGCGTGAACAAGTTTTACCACTGAAGCGTTGGTAAGCGGTTCCTGAGCGATCTGCTGCGCAGAGGCCGGGTGCACGAAGAGTCCCAACGCGAGGCAGGCAAAGAAAGCCAGGCTTGCCAAGAGAAGCTTTCCTGATCGTAAGGGGTTTCCTGCTCTTAACAAACGTGCTGAATCGCAGTTCATGTTTTTCATTCAGTTCGTTCCTATTTGCGCATCCGGGCGGCGAGCAGCTTCGGCAATTTCATTTTTCCGGTAGCGCGCGCTTATTCGCCTCACGTAGTTTCGCGTTTCTCTATAGGGCGGCACCTTCTGGCCCCACTTCGCGACGGCGCCTTCTCCGGCGTTATAACTGGCGAGCACGAGATCCACCCTTCCGTTGTGACTCTGCAAGAGCTGTTTCAGATAACGCACACCGCCGCTGATGTTCTCGGCCGGACTGAATGGATGACGCACCCCAAAACGCGCACTTGTTCCCGGCATCAATTGCATCAATCCGCGAGCGCCTTTCGGCGACACTACATGTGGATTAAAGTGGGATTCTTCTTCCATCACCAGAAAAACCAGGTAAGGATCCACTCCATAGCGCGCGCCATTCTGTTTGATAAGCCCGTCGAGGCCAGGACTTCCCGTACTCCAGCCAGGACTCTTTCTGTGCTTGGCCCCGGTTTCACTGGTAATTTCTTCGCGCTCAATGCGCTCAACGCGAGCACGTTCAATCAATACAGAAAAACTGCCTCGTCTCAACCAAACGCCGGCCTCTGTTTCAGTGGTTTCGTCGGCTTCGACGCGTGCGCCTCCAATCAGATGAATCCAAATACGAGTAATTCTTGAATCCAAATTAACTGACGTAGTGCCGGCCACTTTAGTGACTGGGTCATCTGTCGCAACCGCGTTCGCAGCGCGGTCCCGATCGATAGTCCGAACCCTTGCGCGTTCGACCAGATAAGTAACGCCATCCTTTCGGTACCAGACGCCTTGCGCGTTTTCCCAGGCATCATCGACGGGAATCGTGGTGCCATCAGTTAATCTTAAGCACGGCTTGCCATTTACAGTTTCCGATTCAGACTCAGCGCCCGGTGTGCCGGACGACTTGTGTCTTTCCTGTACATGCGATCGCCGAACTCTGGAAGGCGAACGCTTTCGCGGGCGTGCGCTGGTGACTCCAACTGTGAAAGACAAGATGGCGCAGCTAAGCAAGGCTAACAGCAGATACCGAAGGCAAGAAAAGGCGTTCTGGTTTCCTGGTTTCATGTCGAACCTCTCCGCCGGAAGCGCGACTCATAATTGAAGAGGGTCAGTCGCGGCTGGCGCGAATTCACTTCGGCGCTCGGTCGCTGAGAATTTGTGCGACGCGCCAAAATAATTCTTCCATGCAACATCGATCAGCTGGGGAGTCAGTCGGAGCGACTGGCCTTCGAAGAGGCAGATATCGGTAACGCGGTCGAGTAAATCGCGCGGCTCGCACCCTTTCATCTGCTTTTGCTCGACCACGTATTTGTGCAGGATGTGATGGAGGCAGGCGTCATCGTACGCTACACCCCGCGCGTCGGCAGCTCGCTTAAAAATTTGCGCGTAAGCCGCGGGGGTAGGTGGTTCAACGCGGGCGCGATATCCCATGCGACGCAGGAAAGCCTGGTCCGCCAAGTCGTTCTCGTCGAGATTGGTAGAAAAGACAACCAGCTGCTCGAAGGGAACTTCGATCTTCTTTCCCGTGTGAAGAGACAGGTAATCAACGCGTCGCTCGAGCGGAACAATCCAGCGATTTAGCAAATGCTGCGGCGCCACGCGCTGGCGGCCAAAGTCATCGATGACGAGAGTGCCGCCGTTCGACTTCATCTGAAACGGCGCTTCATAAAAGCGCGCGGTTTCGCTCCAGGTCAGGTCGGTATTCTCCAGTGTTAGCTCACCACCGACGATAACCATCGGACGCTCGATAAGAACCCAACGGCGGTCATAGTCGCTCGGTGTGGCATCCTGCGGAGCGATGCGATGGCAGTGTGCATCGAAGACGCGAATGATCTGACCGTCAATCTCTACGGCATAGGGAATCCAAATCGCACCGGGTAGAGCTCCGTTGATGCGTTCGGCGACAGCAGTCTTACCAGTCCCCGGAAGGCCGGTGAGAAACAACGACCTTCGGGAATTGATGACGCAGCCGAGTGTTTGCAGCAGCGAATCAGGCAGCACCAAATCGCTGAAACTCCGGCGGACCGTCTCGAACGATGCAGGCTCCGATGGTACCGATTGCAGGCGCATCATGTGCGTGTAATCACTCAGCGAAACTGGAGCCGCGCCCGTGTAGCCGCAGAGAGAAATCAATCGGGCCACCCGATCCCAGCCGTGGTCCAACATCGAGTAGCGCGTCGCTCCCACAGCGGTTTGAACTCTGACTTCGATCAATTTTTCGCGATACAAGTTCTGAAGGATTTCTTCGGTTAACATTCGAGGTAAATGCAACCGTTGCGCGACTGATTCGGTCGTAGGCTCGGCCAGCATTGCGACATGCTTGAGGGCGAGATCGGCCAGAAAGGCTTCAGCTATGCCGGTATCAGCCAATTCTTCCGGCACTGGCGGTCCCATCATTTCGACTTCGGCCCTGGTCAAAATTATTGTCTGCGTCATAGCAGGTCCTTCTTGTAGGGAGACAGACAAGAATGTCTGTCCTACGAACTATCTGGCAGATGAGGTAGCTGCGACGGTCATTTCGCTGGCGGGTTTTGCCAGTTGCTGTCGGGCCACCTGGGCCTCAGCGGTTCTTCCTACCCGTTGATAGAGTTCCGCTAAGCGGCGCAACACGAGTGAAGATTTTGGCTGCAGACGAAGCGCAGCTTCGTAATGCTTTATTGCGTCCTCGTCGCGCCCGGCGCGCTCCAGCATTGTCGCTACATTCAGACGTCCGGCCAGCTCGCCACCGGCGCGCGCGAAACTCCTGAACGCATCGTCGTATTTTCCGAGACGACTTTGCGCCAAGGCGAGGTTGTTAAGAATTCGTTGGTCACCGGGCGCAAGCCGGGCCGCCCGCTTCAAGCGATCGATCGCCGCGCGATAGTTGCCGTTCTGGTAAAGCGAGAAACCAAGGTTATTCAGCGTTTGAGCGTCTTCCTCGATGCTGACAGCTTTTTCGTAAGCTTCTTTCGCGCGTTCTCCCATACCCTTGCGATCGTAAGCAATGCCCAGCAGGTTGTTGGCTTCGCCCAACCGGGGATCAAGGGACACGGCGAGTGATAACTCCGCAATGGCGTCATTCACACGGCCCGTCAAGAGTAGGGCTCGACCAGTGGCCAAATGATCGCGGGCTGTGGCGTTAACAGTTGACGTTTCCTTAGCCGGTGAGCGGCTGTCGAAAACACGCGTGACAGGCGCACTTTCAAATCTTGCCGCGTCCTTTTCGGTCATGCGCTGTGGCTTTCCGTCGTCCTTACCGCGTCCGAAGAGATGACCAATCGCGCGAAACGGCGCGGTGAAGATCCGCGCGACGCGATTGCCTTTCTTCTTCTCTGGCTGGCTCGGACCGGCCTCAGAACCGCCATCCTCGAGGATGTTCGCCTCCGTGTCGCCGTCGCGAACAATTGTTTCAGCGGTCCACAAGGCGGAGATCCCTATGGTCAAAATCAAAGCAACGACGACAGCGATGATGGTGCGTTTTCGCATCTGGTACTCCTTTTCAAGATGGCACAGACTTTAATCGGTGTTCGGCACGCGTCCGGCAGAGGACGCAGCTGTGTTACAGCTTCTTGACGACATCGATCAGAGTGAGAGCGGCGGGGCCAAGTATTGCTATGAACAGCGTTGGGAAAAGGAAGCAGGCCAGCGGAAACAGCAGCTTCACCGCGGCCTTTTGCGCTGCTTGCTCAGCGCGCTGGCGGCGCTTCGTTCGCAGCGAATCCGAGAACGCACGCACTGCCCGTGCGATCGAAGTGCCGAAGCGATCCGCCTGAATCAACATAGCCACCAGGCTGCGTAGATCGTCGACGCCGGTTCGCTCCGCGAGGTTGCGCAACGCCTCTTCGCGTTCCCGACCCACCCGAATCTCAAGATTGGCAAGCTCGAATTCTTCGCTGACATCACGATGCACCTCTTTCAATTCCTCGCTGACGCGCATCATTGCGGCATTCAAGCCAAGGCCTGCTTCGATCGAAATGACCATCAGATCGAGCGCATCCGCCAAGCCCCAGCGCACGCGTAACTGCCTGGAGCGGATCATTCGGCCCAGCACGTAGCGCGGCAGGAAGAAGCCGGTTACAAAGGCAAGCAGGATCCATAGCACAGCGCTCGTCAATGGATATGCCAACACTGCGCAGCCAAACGCTATCGCTCCCGGAAAGCCAATCATTGATGCAAGCTGAAGTGCGCGGTAGATGGCGGGAGCGTCTGGCCCGCGAAATCCAGCCTGCATCAACTGTTTTTGCAGCTTGCGAGCCTCCGCCGCCGATGCAGGCAGCATACGATTCAAAGGCGCCGCCATCCGCTCAGCAAATTCCGCTGCCGGCCGTTGTTCGACTAATGAGACTGCGGGAGCATGAACGCTCGCGCTCCCTTCGCCCAGCCGGCGCAGCCGTTCGGTAGCAGCGCTCTGCGGGCGATACATGAGCCAGTACAGCCCCATGACGCCGAGGGAAATGCAAACGAAAGTGCAAATGGTGATGATTAGAAGCATGGTGCGATGTCTATATTTTTATGTTCAGAATCTTTCTTACGATCAGCATTCCTGAGACCTGCATAAACACCGCGACGGCAATCAGGACATGGCCGCGCTGGTCTTTCCAGAGGATGCTCATGTACTCGGGATTCATCGCGGTAACGGCGATGGAGACTAGAATCGGAATCCCGCAAAGTATCCACGCTGACATGCGCGAGCTAGTCGTCAGGGTTTTCAAGTCGCCCATGATGCGAAAGCGCTCGCGAATTGTGTAGGCGACCTTCTCCAGAATTTCCGCAAGATTCCCGCCTGTCTCCCGTTGAATCAGGACGGCCGTCACGCACATTCGCAAATCGAGTAGTGGCATGCGCTGAATCAAATTCTCAAGCGCGAGTTTTAGGGAGAGTCCGAGGTTCTGCTCTTCGTAGGTCTTGCGAAATTCGGTGGCAATTGGCTCCGGCATTTCGGTCGAAACCATGTGCAGTGCTTCTGAGAAAGCGTGACCTGCCGACAGGGCCCGACTTATTAAGTCCAGAGCATCCGGCAAGTTTTCGAGAAACCGATCGAAGCGTTTTTTACGTGTCCACCAGACATGAACAAATGGCACGCTGGCAGCAATCAGCGCACAGAGCGCAATCAAAAGTGCGGAAACCACTACGACTGAGGCGGCGAGCGCGGCCAGTATTCCGGCCATTGCCGAGAACATTAATAATCTGGTCACTGTCAGGTGAAGATCCGCCTGATCCAACATAGTTTTCAGTCTCGTCGCTAGCTGGAGCCGAATAAAAAGCCGGTTAAGCACCGGAATCTCGCTCATTAACTCGCTGCGCGCGAGGATCACTTCCGGATCTTCGGTGTGCGACGAGTGGAGCAATGCTTCAGAGAGGCGCTGCCTGAGACGGTCGCGCTTCGCATCGGAACCCTGCGTCGCAATCAGGTAAGCCCCGAAAACGAGAAATAAAGCGAACAGGAAAACTAGAAATGAAATCAACATGGCTGCTCAAGTGGCACAGGCCTGGCCTGTGAATTCCTGGCAGCACAGACTGAAGTCTGTGCTACATGTCCTCGAAAAAGACGCGCGGCAGTTGCATACCGCAGGCCTTAAGTTTTTCGGCAAACCGTGGGCGGATGCCGGTGGCGCGGAAGCGCCCGACAACGATGCCCTCGCGATCGACGCCGGTGCGTTCGAATTGGAAGATTTCCTGCATCGTAATGGTTTCGCCTTCCATCCCGGTAATCTCTGAGATAGAAGTTATGCGCCGCGAACCGTCTGACAACCTCGCGACCTGAAGGACAATCTCGATAGCGGCTGCAACCTGTTGGCGCATCGCTCGTTCACCGAGACGCATGCCAGTCATCTGAATCATGGTCTCCAGCCGCGACAAAGCGTCGCGCGGGGTATTGGCGTGGATCGTAGTCAAACTTCCATCGTGGCCGGTGTTCATCGCCTGTAACATGTCGATTGCTTCGCCACCGCGCACCTCGCCTATGACTATCCGATCGGGTCGCATGCGCAACGCATTGCGTACCAGATCGCGCTGAGTGACTTCGCCGCGGCCCTCGATGTTCGGCGGACGCGTCTCCAGGCGCACAACATGTGGCTGCTGTAATTGCAGCTCCGCCGAGTCTTCAATCGTGACGATGCGTTCGTTTTCGGGAATGTATGCGGAAAGCGCATTTAGCAAAGTCGTCTTCCCCGCGCCGGTGCCGCCGGAAATGACGACGTTCAGTCGTGCGCGCACGCACATCTCCAGCATTTCGGCAATCTCTTTGGTGAGCGCGCAATTCTCGATCAATGTCGCCATGCGCAGAGGTTCGGCCCCAAAACGACGTATTGAAAGCACCGGGCCGTCGATTGATAGCGGCGGGATGATCGCGTTGACGCGCGATCCATCCTGCAAACGGGCGTCTACCATTGGCGAAGATTCGTCGATGCGGCGACCGACCGATGAAACAATGCGCTCGATTACGCGCATCAGGTGCTCATTGTCTTTGAAAGCCACATTAGTGACCTCAAGCTTGCCGCGCCGCTCAATGTAGATACTCTCCGGCCCGTTAACGAGAATGTCGGAAATGCCCGGGTCAGCCAGCAGCGGCTCCAACGGTCCCAGCCCGAACAACTCGTGCTGCACCTCGCTCACAAGTTTGTCGCGCTCCATGGCTGAGAGCGGCATTGCTTCGCTCACCAGGAGGCTCTCCGCCAAGCGCGAAACTTCCGCGTTCAGCTGCTCCGGCGCCATCGCGGTCAGCTTGGTCAAGTCCATTCGATTGATCAGCGCTCGATGCAGGCGCGACTTCATCTCCTGGAAGCTTTGCTGGCCGTTCGAGCCGTCGCCGTTGCCGGCGATCGGGCCCATTGCGGTTTCTCTGATTAATCTTTCCCGGAGTGCCATTGGTTATGTCTCAGTTTCAAATTTCAGATTCGAAGGACTCATGATTCGAACTGGCGCGCCATAACGAGGCCGGCGCCCGCGTTAGTTTCCGTCCGTGCTCGATCAGCCGGGACCGTGTCACGTTTCCATATTGATTTCCACATGCGACCGCGTTTTGGCTGAGCCTCGGTTACCCGCACAGGGCCGCCGATTATTGCCCTGGTGATACGGTTAATTTCCAGTGCAATTCTCGACGACGAGTCTGAGTGGACCAGGGGTTGACCAAGGTTGATGGAAGTTACTGTCGTCTGGTAATCACTGGGGATGAATCCTACCACCGGCTCGCCGAGGAACTTTTCTACTTGCCTGAGATCGAGATCGATCTGTTTGCTCCAGCGGTTCACGACGACACGGATTTTTTGTCGCGGGTAGCCGAGGCGGTCAAAGATTCCCAGCGAGCGTTGGGCGCTGCGTATCGCGGGAATGTCGAGCGTCAGAACCAGGACGATATCGTCACATTGATCCAGAGCGGCCAGCGTAATCGAGTCGAAGGTGTGTTGCGGATCAACCACCACATACTCATAAGATTCACGCATGCGCTCGAGCACTTCGAAGACGTGCTCCGGCTCGATCTCGTCGGCGGAGTCGGCTTCTTTTGGCGCTGCCAGCAGCGCTAACTGCGACGAGAAAGGCGTGATATAGCTCTTAATCAGCGAGGGGTCGAGACGGGCGCGACTCTCCACCATATCGGCTATCGAATACTTTGGGTCAACTCCGAGAAATAGCGGCAAATCACCCGCCTGAAGATTCAGATCGACGAGCACGGTCGGTGATCCGGTTGACGCGGCAATGTTCGTGGCCACGAACGAAGTTCCGCATCCGCCTTTACTGGAGAAGACCGCGATCATGCGACCTTTCTTAACCGGTGCGGCGATCTGCGCGCCGCAAAACTCCGCTGTGCGATCAAGCACGGTGCGCAACTCTTCACTATTTATGGGGAGTCGCAAAAAGTCCCGGGCCCCGGCGCGCATACTGCGCAGAATGACATCGGGCGAGGGATTCTGCGCTGCGGAAATAATCGCCGTACCTGGAGACTCGCTGGCGAAGCGTTCGATCAGCGCGAGGGTTGGTTCGGGATTGTGGCCCACGGTGATGATTGCGGCCGCGGGCTTCAGTCGCAGAAACTCGTCGTAAAGCTGTTCCGCATCGTCACCGCCGGCAAGCAAGCGCGTGCGACTGTCAGTCGAGAGGGCTGTGCGAATTTCCTTAAAGCTCTCCAGGCTCGTGCTCAGAATTACGAATGTTAGAGGTTTTGTCATTTGTCCTTCACATGTTTGGTGGTATCAGACCAGCACTCTCGCCGGTAAGTGTCGTTCGGTAGCTCGGCATTTGAATCGTGGTGCCGACTATGGGAATAACAAAGCGGAATTCGTATCCGGTGATGCTCACCGAGGCTGTGCCGCTATCAAGCGAGAAACTGGAGTAACTGACGTTTACGTTGTCTGTCGTAAGGTTCTCGACCAGCGGTTGAGATCCGCCGGCCGGATCACCGAAGACCACGACGTTTTTCACAGCACCTTCACTGCTGGAAGGATTCAGCACCGCATAACGCGCACCCCGTCGTGCTGCATCCGTTAGCGCGTTGTGAACCCAAAGCGCGCGTCCGAACTCAATCACTGCAAACATTGCAGTCAAGAACACGGTGGCGCCAATGGCGAACTCCACCAGCGTCGCGCCTCTCTCGCGTTTGTTAGCTTTCGAAAACATCATTTCTCGATCAAACCAAAGGGGTCGTAAGCAGATAGCGCATCGTCACGCTGGGAGCGAGATCGATATTCAAATTTAGTGTTTGATTGTTCGTCAGCGCGCCGAGACCAAACATCGGTTCATACTTGAATCCGCTAATCGCGACCGTCACAGTCCGCGGCACACCGGCGGTTTGCACCACACCGTTGCTGTCTTTTCTAATTACCTGAACATTGCTGGTCGTTAGGCCGCTGATTACCGGATCACCAGTTCCACTTGTGTTGCCATAGACCACCAGGTTCTTGGCCTCAGTATCCACGCTGTTAGACACGCCGGCGGTAACCAGGTAGCGGGTGCCCACTCGAGATGCCTTGGCGAGCGTCGTGTACTCGTAGAAGAAGCGTCCGAATTCCGCCGTCGCGCCAAACAGCAGCATCAAAACCGGAAGGACAATCGCCAGCTCAACAAGTTGTATGCCCCGTTCATTGCGAGCAAAACCGCGAAGTTGAGAGGCCCGTCGCAATCTGCGTAACAAACGAATTTTGCGAACTCTGGTGCGCATTTGAGAGACCTCAGAAAGACTGCGTGGACTCACGCGTCTCTGTTACTTGTAAAGTACCGGCACAGCTAGCAACGGATCACCGGCAGCGCCATTGGGGTTAAAACCGCCTTTGCCAAACACCACGCGATCATCGATGTATTCGGCCTGCATGTCGCCACCATTGCCGCTGCCGACTTTCGTCTTCAAGAAAAACGCGCCGAAGCGATTGAACCTTACCGTGTCCCGGCCCTGGTCGTATTCAGAGAGTTTCACTATTGGGATCAGCACCACGCGACGATCCATCACTCCCTCATGGGCCGGAGCCTGGTAATACCTGGGGTCGTGATAATAAGTGCTACGTGGATCGCGCGCCGCAAGATACTGATCGTAGGTGATACCTTCTCTAACGTTTGTGTCCGGCGGCTCGTTCAGGGGATCGAGTTGACTGCCCTGATAGTCGTCAAAGCGCGAGTTGACCCCGGTTCGCACTTTACCGGCAGTGATGCCTGGTTTTGTATCGACGGCGTAGGTCGCCCCCTTTTCGGCGCAGGCATCGACGCCCGCTCCAATTCCAAAACCTACATCCACGCCGCCTGGGCCCGCGACTGCCAGGATCTGATAGTCGCCCGGCGCCGGTGAACCGCCCGTACCAGCGCGTATGGTGTATGTTTGACCCGGCGTCATCGGGATGTCGTAATCGATCACAGACAGCGGGATGAAATTACAATACATATTTATCGGTACGGAGATGCCGGCTGTTGCAGTGGCCGATAACTGTTTATTGCTGCCAAGTATGAAAGAAGCGAAAGACATCCCGACGGGCAATTGCTGTGACGTAACCTGGACAAAACGAATGTTGGCGGCATTCGAATACGCCGAATCTTCACTGACGTACGGACCATCGAGGTTGACGGCGAACAGTACGTTCTGGCGAGGGAAAGAAACGTTCGGCGTGGCGCTCTTATTGAACTCATAACTATTCATCGCTGTTACCGCGCGCGTCGCTGCCTCTGTAATACCGCTGGGGGATGAGTTCAACGCCGAAGCCCCCGCAAGTGCGGATGCGTCCGCCGCGTTTTGCAGATCTGTCTTCGCTAGATAAAGATGGCTGATGTCTACTCCCAACCCAACGGCCAGTAGCACCGCCATCATCCCGATCGCTGATATCGCGAGCACAGATCCACGTTCTCCCCGACGAGCGTTTCTTTTGGATTTGCGATGTTGCTTCATGGCTGTTTCTCCGAATCCATCTCACAAACACAAATCGAGGGTGCTGCGTCAGGCGCGCTTGTTTAGGGCGCTACGTTGCCAGCTGCTTTCACCTGTGGTGGAGGTGGGTCTTGTGGGTTCACGGGCACCAGTAAAGGCCTGGCGGCGATTGGCGCTCCTACGTAAATCGCTTCGTTTTTGGCTGAAGTTGCCACCACGGCTACAGCTTTTCTCTCCGCGGTAATCTGCGAAGCGCTGGCCGGATTTGCGTCACTCGCCAGAGTAGTCGCGGCTGGTAGTCGCGGTGCATTCTCGCTCTTGATCGAGTAACCAGACTTGCCCTCGATCCCTTCGCCTCTGGGTTCGACTCCAAGCGGCGATCCATTCTTCAGGCCGTCAACTCCATGAGTGGCGGGAAGATCGTCCGGGCTCACCGGTTTGACCAATTGAGCCGTGACGAAGAACATTAGTTCCGTTTCGTTCTTCTGAAAGGATTTTGACTTGAAGAGCGCACCCACAACTGGAATATCGCTGATGATCGGAACACGCGAAAGGGTTTTTGTTTCTGAGTTATCCAGAAGACCTGCCAGGGCAAACGACTGTCCGTCACGCAATTCAATAGAGGTCTTCGCGCGCCGCGTACGCAAAGCAGGAATGACGAAACCGCTGAACTTTACCCCGTTCGCAAAATCAATCGTGGAGACTTCGGGCTCGAGTTCCAGACGGATGTGGTCTTCGTCAATGATGTTCGGTTTGAAGTTCAAGCGGACTCCATATTCTTTAAACTCGACCGACATTCCTATGCCGCTGCCGGTACCGGCGTTCTGCACGACGGGCACGGGAAACTCTCCGCCCGCCAGAAAGCTCGCCTGCTGGCCATCCATGGCAATCAGGTTCGGCTCAGCCAGTTCGCGAAAAGCGCCCTGGGTGCGAAGCACGCGAAGCATTGCCGACGTATTGATCTGCCTATTGAAGAGGAACAGATTGAGCGCAGGAGAAAGCACGCTCTCCAGCGCGGTGGACACTGTACTGGTCGTGGCCTGGCTCAGAGAGCTCGGTCCTCCGCCACTGTTGATGTACCCGGCAGTGCCGCCTGGCGGTATCGAATTAAAGGAGGTTCCGTAGTCCCGCAGTTTGGTGCGGTTAACTTCGGCGACTCTGACTTGCAACTGTACCTGCGCGATGTTTTTTACAGGCGACTCGAGCATGTTCACTGTTTTGAAGCCTGCCGCCTCTATGACACTCTGCGCCTGAGCGACAGTCTTGGGATCTCGGACACTTCCCGACATCACTACGGACCCGTTTGCCTGGCTGAGACGGATGTCATCCTTGGGAAAGAGCGCCCGGATCTGCGAATCGATCAGGGAAAGATTTGCCCGTACGTAGACATCGAACACCAGAAACTCGCCGCCTGATTGTTCCCAGGCAATGAAGTTGACCTGGCCGAAAGCTTTCCCGTTCACCAGCACCTGGTCCGGCGCAACCAAAACGGCTTCCGCGATCTCGGGATTTGAAACCGAGAAACGGCCAATCGACTTATCAAAATTGATTACCCGCGACTGGCCCACGAGCACGTTAATCGGCACCGCTTCTTTGTTATTCTTGAAAGATGCTTTGTAGGAAGTTTCCTGGGCCAACGCGGCGGGAACGATGGCTACTAGCGCAAACAGCGCTGAAGCAATAGCGACGAATCGCATAGTGAAACGGGTGTGCATGGTTTCGGCTCCTTATTTTGGGTACAGGCGGTAACAGGTGTTCAGCTTTTATTGCTGACCTGGAAAACGAATTTCAGTTCGCGACTTTACGCACGCGAGTTGAGATCCTAAGGAAAATCGACGTTGCGCTTCTTCGCTCCTTCGATCATTTCCACTGAGACACGTGGAGGCGGGGCAGCGTTTGACTTGGGCGCAACGCTGGGGTTAGTCAGTTCGGCGATGGCGCGCGGACGCCGGGCCGGCTTTACTTCCGGCTTGGGCTGCTCGCTTTTGAGCGCGCCAGGCTCGGGAACGGGCTTGGCCTGCTCGCCACTTAGCAAGCCGCGTTTGTTCACACCCGAAGTCTGGGTGTCGCCCTGATCAACCGAATTGCGCATGACCAGCTGCAACTTTCCTTCTGTCGCGGCCAGCGCCAGCTTCTCGGCCTGCTCGGGGGTTACTTGCAGAGTGACAGCCTTGACGCTATTTGCCTCGCGCTCATTTTTTGGCTGGTCGATGTTCTGTCCGTTCGCCAGGACTTTGATGTTCTGCAACACGATTTTGGATATAGGATCCTGGCTGAAACCTTTGTCTGCCGGATCAATGACAACCACTACGTCCACTAACGCGCCGGGCATGATGAATCCTGAGATACCCACGACATCGTCGACCTTCACTGTCATGGCGCGGTAGCCATCAGGGATTACCGCTGATAACCCTCCGGCAGTTCCCGAGGCCGCAAGCTTTGTATCGGTGATTGGTTCGCGCGCAGCGATGTTCACGACGGCAACACGGCCGGCTAGTTTCTCCGCTGTGTCAAAGGTGCCGTCCGGCATTGAGTCGCGCGGAAACTGCACCATCATCACCTGCTCCGGAATGATCTTGGTGCCCAGAGGAATGGCCACCTTCGCGACCGCGACGTTATTCAGGTTCTTCGTATACGCCTGCGCGCTGGACAGGTAGCGACTTACGGAAACTGCTGCCAGCAGGCCAAAAAGAAGTGCCCCGATTAGCACGAAGAAAAAACGTTTGTTCCGCATGGCTTCAATCTCCTGTGGTTAGTTTTCGTGGCTTGCGCCTCTGGTGTTCGCGCGTTAGCCGCTGAATATCGTTAAGGAAATAAGGCTGCCTAACATGATCGCAACGCCGTAAGGGATTGTGTGTCGTCTATCCGCAGGCACTGAGAATCGCGGCATTTCCCATCCCGGCATCAAGCCGGCAAAGATTTGCAGCACGCGATGCATGGTTGCCCGCACGGCCCCTGCTCGGATCATGGAACAGACAGCAAGTACGCCTCCGGTGAGTATCACCACGAGGAAAGTTGGAAACACGAGTGCGGCGCCAATAACTGCACCAATCGCCGCAAACAGCTTGACGTCCCCCGCGCCCATGGCGCCGAAAACATGCAGCGTGAACATCAACACGAACGCCAGTCCACACCCTTTCAGACTTGCCAGCGCTCCCGGTAGTCCCGCAAAGATCGCATTGATAACGATGCCGCTCATCAACGTGGCCAACACAAAAGCGTTGGGTATGCGCCGGTAGCGCATGTCGTGGTAAGCGATCAGTACCGCGAGAACTGTTAACAACGAAATGTTGACGATTGGCAGCGACATAGTTCTAAGTGCCAGAAGGCCTTTTCCGGATCCTGATTCACTTTCCCGCTGTGATATGCCCGGAGAGTTCATTTATCCTGGTGGTTATCGTGTCGCCCAGGGCCATGAACACGCCCGCGACCGCAATAGCGACCAGTGCTGCCGCAACGGCATATTCCGAAAGTTCCAGACCGGTTTCGTCCTGAAGGAATTTCTTGAGCATGGATTTATTTGAATTAGTCATGCCAGTGCTCCACCAATTTCCAGCTCGCACGGATTAGACGCTGTTACTTGCCGGTGCTAATGTGCGTGCCGAGCTCGTTTATCTTGTCGCTGATTGTTCCCCCGAGGGTGAAAAAAGCTCCCACGACGGCAATCGCAACCAACGCCGCCGCAACGGCGTACTCGGACAGTTCCAGACCGTTTTCATCGCTAAGAAAATTCTTGATCATTTCAACTCCCTGGTTGTGGTGAAGTCTGGCGCGCCTGACGAATCTATCGACAACAGCGCGCCAGCTTCGACCATGTCCGTACTACTTGCCTGTGCTGATGTGAGTCCCGAGCTCGTTAATTTTCGTGCTGATCGTGCCGCCGAGAGTGAAAAACGCTCCGACGACTGCAATCGCAACCAACGCCGCCGCGACGGCGTACTCGGACAACTCCAGACCTGTTTCATCGCGAAAGAATCTCTTAATCATGATCGTTGCTCCTTGTAGGTTGTTTTAGGGTTAAGCGGATGCCCGTTCAGTCGAGCAAGACGCGTTACTTCACGGACGGCGTGAAACTAGTTCAGGTGGACCACTGCTCGTTGCTGGCGAGAAAGTTTTCTACTACGGCTTGCCGCTCGATTGAGCCCGGCCGTCCTGCGGCCCAGACCATTAAGAGCGCTGAGTGCGGCACCGGCGAATGCGAGTGCCACGAGCAGCAAATCGTTCCCATTACTCTGGGTTACCTCTGCAACTCGAGCACCGACAATCAAAGCTATAGCCGATATTGGGGCTAACAACGTGACCGCGATGATCGAAAGGAGAAGTTTTTTGGAGACGTTTTTCATAAGGGAGTGGTTTTTTCGCTCTTACTTAACGGAGACCGCGAGTACTGATGCGGTCTCGCTCGCCGACCGGCTTGTTAACAAAGTCCGTGCCACAAGGATGTTTGTGCGAAGGATCAACCGAAACCAGCTCTTAAGC
The DNA here is from genome assembly GCA_036506395.1 of Pyrinomonadaceae bacterium. GTDB lineage: Bacteria > Acidobacteriota > Blastocatellia > Pyrinomonadales > Pyrinomonadaceae > DASXRU01. Next base: position 27,384 of record DASXRU010000275.1, read on the forward strand.
GTGATCGACCATTCAGTTTGTCGCCCTCAGTCTACATACGCTCCTCAAAGACGAGCGATTGGATCGGCTGCGGGGAAGCGGAGCGCTTACCTGGGGGGCATATTCATCGCTGTAGCCGCCCGTTTACATCTGAACGCTCTTAATCAACTGCTGTTGACAACTTTTCGCATCCTGGCGATCTGGTAAGGACGCACAAAAGAAAAGCATCCGCGACCTATGTCTCGAATGCTTTTGGAATGAAGTTACGGGTTGAAAGTTTCTAGCTAAGCTCGCGCCCCCAAAGAATTCAACGCTCAACCATTCTCTTGGTGGAAATCACTTCTTAGCGTTGCGCTCGTAACTGTAGGCCCTCTTCGGTCTCCTCATTGAGGAATTCGCCCACGTCGATTGCCAGACGCTTGAGCTTCTTATAAAGCGTTTGGCGCGATCCTAATCCGAGGGCAACGCTGGTCCTGGCGACGTTGCAATCATGACGCTTTAGCGTTTCAGTGATCACGCGGCGCTCAAAATCCTCTAACAGGTGGTCCAGGTTGGCCGAGGCACTGGTTGATCCTTCCAAGGCGGTGGCACCGTTCGGCAGAACGCGAGGATTAAGGTCCTCTACAGAGATATAGCTGCCCTCGTCTGCGTAAAGAACCAACCGCTCGATCTCCGCCGCCAACTCCCGTACGTTGCCGGGCCAACTGTAATTCTGTAGCGCTTGTATCGCTTCGAGAGTCATGCCCGCAATCGCACGATCATTGCGCCGAACGTAATGAGTCAGGAAGTGTGAAATCAGTGCTGCTGTATCTTCGGGCCGCTCACGCAGCGGGGGAATGTGCACCGCGAGAGATGTGACGCGGTAGTACAGATCTTCTCGGAAGGCACCCTGTTTGACGGCACTTTCCAGGTCCAGATGCGTGGCCGCCACCACGCGCACGTTCACTTTTCGAGGACTGCTATCGCCGAGCGGCTGAATTTCTCCCTCCTGCAGGAAACGCAGTAGCTTTGGCTGCAATGACAAGGGAAGATCACCAATCTCATCAAGAAACAGCGTTCCACCCTCGGCCGCCCGAATCAGCCCTGAATGTTCGGTGTATGCGCCTGTGAAGGCACCCTTGCGGTGACCGAACAGCGTGCTCTCGATCAGCTCCGCCGACCCCGACGTACAATTGAATGGGATAAAGTCCTGGTGATTGCGTTTGCTCAATCGATGAATCGCCCGAGCCACCAGTTCCTTCCCGGTTCCTGATTCTCCCGTTATTAAGACGGAGGAGTCGGAGTCCTTGATTTTCTCTACGGAACTTGCAACTTCCGACATCGCTCTGCTGGTAAATACCATTCCCGGCAATGGGGAGGATGGAACAACGCGACTTGGCAGGACAGCGCCCTGCTCCTTTGACCGGCATGCAACATGTGATTGCGCCAGCTGAGATACTTCTCTTAGCGCTTCAAGGTCGCTCGCCTGCCTTTCCGTTAACGGCCGCACACAGCGGCCGTAAAGCGCTGCCCCTTCGCGACCAACGGCCGGAACGCTCAATACCAAACATATCGCGTCGTCGCCGGCGCGGAATCTATTTGGCTTTCCCACTGACGTCAGAGCGTGGCTAATCACCTTTTCGGCTTCACCGATTTCATCGCCTGTTAGGCCTTCAGCCCACTTCAGAGTAGGACGCCCTCCAACTTCTTGCGACCAAGTCCCCAGACCGTAAGTCGGCGCCGTCATATCGACCATCAAGGCTAGTTTGAGCATTGCTTCGTAAAGCATTTGGGGCCCAGCAGCAGCCGCCTCGCAAATAGTGCGTACCATTGAGCCAAGCGGGAGAGAGTTTCCCTCGGCGCTTTTGTCTACCAACTGATCAGCATCAATTCCATATATCGAACTGGTCATAACAGCTGTTCCTTTTCAGGTTGTAAACGCTGCGACACACGACCGTGTGCTAAATCGAAGCTCGTGGCATCAACGAAGATGCTTGGTTTGGCCAATGGGGCTAGTTTTGATCTATGAGGTGAAGGGCCGCCGACAGTCTAAGCCTCTTGATCAACAGTGTCAACACCATTGAACACGCCAGTGTCTCACTTGGCCGGTGCTCTCTTTCTTTCGTTCGCCAGCTGTACGCCAATTTAAGCGCTTAACCCCCCTTACCTCATGTGAATGTTGAACTTAGCTCGCCAAATCGTTGCAAAGAAATGTCTTTACACCCCAAAAGCCCAATGTTACAGTCCGGGCCACCCCTAGCCCCTAAAGCATTGACCGGCAAGGGATTGAAATCGAACCGGACACAGCTAATTGCGCTCTTGTACTTCGTTGAACCGTTTATCTTGTGGTTACGAACCCTTTGACCCCTTAGGCCCCAAAACAAATGGCGATCAGATTCGGCACCTCGGGTTGGCGCGCAATCATTGCGGACGAATTCACATTCTCCCATGTCCGCACCGTCTCGCAGGCGATTTGCGACCACTTCAGCGCAGAACCCTCCTTCGCCTCGAGTTCCCTTGTAGTCGGCAACGATACGCGTTTCCTGGGGGAGCGATTTGCCGCGGAGTGTGCGGAGCAGGTTTCCTCCAACGGCTTCCGCGCCTTGTTATGCGAGCAATTTACTCCCACGCCGGCTATTTCACATGCAATCCGTAGTGAAAGGGCCGCCGCAGGTATTAACTTTACGGCCTCCCACAATCCACCGGAATACAACGGAATGAAACTATCGACCTCGGATGGCGCGCCGGCATTGCCCGCGGTCACCGAAACGATAGAGCGACGCATCTCCCAACTTCAGCGGGACCCAGCGCGCCCGATAGCGGCAGGCGGCAAGTACACCTCTTTTGAGGCCCGGCCCGGATACTTGCAGGATCTGGCAAGCAAGGTTCATTTCGATCTAATAGCCAAAGCGGGAGGTTCCTACGCTTACGATCCAATGTGGGGGACAGGTCGAGGTTATCTGGATGACATTCTCCGTTCACACGATATTGAAGTTGAAACTCTACATGACTGGCGCGATGTAATGTTTGGGGGCCGAGCGCCGGAACCGGAAATGAGTCACCTGGGAGACCTTCGAGACGTTGTTCTGAAAAAAGGCTGCGTCCTGGGTCTGGCGACAGATGGAGACGCAGATCGTTTTGGGGTCATTGATCGGAATGGGGCCTTCATAACGCCTAATCAGTTGATCGCGATTCTTTTTGATTATCTCGCAGAGTCACGTGGCTGGACCGGAGCTGTGGCCCGGTCTGTCGCAACGTCTCATCTTGTAGATCGTGTCGCACAGAAGCGCGGCGCTCATGTTTACGAGACACCGGTGGGTTTCAAATACATAGGAGAGCTGATCAATGAAGACAAGATTATCCTCGGCGGCGAAGAGTCCGCCGGTCTATCGATCAAGGGTCACTATCCGGAGAAAGATGGCATCCTTGCGTGTCTCCTTGCAGCGGAAGCGGTTGCGGCGCGCGGCGCGAGCCTGACCGAACAACTCGATTCATTGTACGCGATGGTTGGCAGAGTTGAATCAGGCAGGATCGGCGTCCGACTAACGTCAGAGCTGATGTCCGCATTGCCCGGGAAACTGCAGCAAGAGCCGAAGGAAATGGCCGGTAGGACGGTAGACCGAGTGAATCGCATCGACGGAACCAAGTTGATCTTTGATGACGGATCGTGGTTGCTGATGCGCCCGTCCGGAACCGAACCAATGGTACGGATTTACGCAGAATCTGAATCCAGAGAGAACGTGGAGGTGCTCCTTGAGCAAGGCCGTAAATACTTACTGGGTTGACAGTCGACTTAGTGCGCAGCGCGTAGCAGTACGCACCATGCCCTCGTTTGCTCCCGTTCGCGATCTCTCTCGCGAAATAATCGGAACGCCCGCAGAGGTACGGCGGCGAGGCGGGCTAATACCTGCCTGGGTCTTCTTTGGAATCATTTTCTTTGCGACTTTAGCTTTGTGCTTCACGGTAAACATGCGCAGCCGCTCTGAGCTGAGCACATCCGCTGAGCAGTATCAAAGGATCGGCAGCGAAATTGAAGAGTTAAGAAAGACTAATGCCAGCCTGGGGCTGGAGATTCGCCGGCTCCGCGAGGATCCGCGCACAATTGAGTCGGCGGCCCGGGCGCGGCTCAACATGATTCGCCCGAATGAAATCGTGGTCCCGATCGAATAAGCAACTACTTTAGTGAGGATGAAGATGGCTATCATATTTCTGCCAGCAGCCTACCCGAACTTCCGCTTTAGCTCCACGCATGACGGGCCCTTCTGACTTTCGCGCGGCGGCGAGTAACATCGCAGCCGCGCTCCCCTCTTCGAAGAATCTAGACACGGTTGACACTCGTATAAGCGTCCACTAATATCGGAATTCTACTTAGATTAGTGCGGCAGATCGCTGCTCTACGTTTTTGTGGTTGCATTTACGACCAACCAGCGAACCTTTATGCCACCAACCGAAGTCACGTCTCCAGAGAAAATTGCGCTGGACCGCTGGAAAGAAGAAACGCTCGCCAAGGCTCTGCAAACACGCGGTGAAAGGAAGCAGCATTTTGAGACCGTCTCGCTCAAGGAAGTAGAACCTCTCTATACCCCGGCCCATCTCGCTGACCTGGAGTTTGAACGAGACATTTCTTTTCCGGGCGAATTCCCATATACGCGCGGGATACATCCCACAGGTTATCGCGGCAAGCTTTGGACGATGCGCCAGTTCGCCGGTTTTGGCACGCCGGAGGAGACTAACGCGCGTTTCAAATATCTTCTGAATGAAGGTCAAACCGGACTGTCAGTGGCGTACGACCTTCCTGCCTTGATGGGTTACGACGCGGATTCGCCACTCTCTGAAGGTGAAGTTGGAAAGTGCGGGGTGGCCATCTCTTCCCTGGCGGACATGGAAGTCCTGTTTGACGGCATTCCGCTGGAGGCCGTGACGGTGTCGCAGACCATCAATGCCCCGGCCTCTGTCTTCCTGGCGATGTATCTTGTCGTGGCGGAAAAACAGGGCGCCAGCTGGCAGAAGATTTCGGGCACGCTGCAGAACGACATCCTCAAAGAATACATCGCTCAAAAAGAATGGATTTACCCAATTCGCGCCGCGATGAAATTGGTTACGGACACCTTCGAGTTCTGCACTCACCATGTGCCGCGCTACAACCCGATCTCCGTAAGCGGCTATCACATTCGCGAAGCCGGGGCGACCGCGTTGCAGGAGCTCGCCTTCACTCTTCGTGATGGCATCGAATATGTTGAATGGGGCCTTCGGGCCGGGCTCGATATTGAGCAGTTTGTTCCGCGCATTTCTTTCTTTTTCAACGCTCACAATGATTTCTTTGAAGAGATTGCGAAATACCGGGCTGCGCGGCGAATCTGGGCGCGTGTCATGCGCGATCGCTTTAAGGCGAAAAACGAGCGCACCTTACAACTGCGTTTTCACAGCCAAACGGCGGGCGTGTCGCTCACTGTCCAGCAGCCGCTGAATAACATCGTGCGCGTTGCCATTCAGGCGCTTGCAGGCGTGCTGGGTGGCACCAACAGCCTGCATACGGACGCATACGATGAAGCACTTTCGCTGCCCACCGATCGAGCAGCATTGATTGCCCTCCGCACGCAGCAGATCATCGCTGAAGAAACTGGTGTAGCGAACACGATTGATCCTTTGGGTGGGTCATACTTCCTCGAAGCATTGACTAACGAGATGGAAGCAGGAACACTCGATTATTTTGTCAGGATCGATGCCATGGGAGGCATGGTCGGGGCCGTAGAGAAAGGCTTTCCCCAACGCGAAATCCAGGAATCTGCTTACCAGTACCAGAAAGCTCTGGAGCGCGGGGATCAAACAATTGTCGGCGTAAACAAGTTTCAGATGGATGAAGAGGGCATGGGCGTTCCTACCATGGTGATTGACGAGTCAGTGCGCGAACATCAGGTTGAGCGATTGCAGCAGACTCGTCAACGGCGCGATAAGGGTGCGGTGGCGAACGCCCTGGAGAAGCTCAAGCGGGCAGCTCAAGCTCAGGAAAACACGATGCCCTCAACTATCGAAGCCGTGCGTGCCTATGCAACGCTGGGAGAGATATGCGACGCGCTACGTGACGTTTATGGCATCTACGAGGAACCCGCGTTCTAGGAAAAGATACTGAGCGCCACCAAAAACGCGCCAACTTACGCACAGACCCCATCCCTTCAATGCCTGAACAAAAGATACGAGTTTTGGTAGCCAAGCCCGGCCTTGATGGTCACGATCGAGGGGCGAAGGTAATCGCCCGCGCGCTACGTGATGCCGGCATGGAAGTAATCTACACCGGACTCCGCCAGACTCCGGAGATGATCGCCGCGGCGGCATTGCAGGAAGACGTTGACGCAGTCGGGATTTCGATACTCAGCGGCGCGCACAACACACTGTGTCCGCGCATTGTTTCTCTTCTCCGCGAGCAGGGAATGAACGATTGCCTCGTGGTTGTGGGCGGGATTGTTCCCCAGGAAGACATTCCGCGCCTCAAGGAGCAGGGAGTCTCGGCAATCTTTTTACCCGGCACATCCACTCAGGACATTGTAAAGTTTCTCCGCGAGAACGCCCCGCAGCGCAACTGACTCGGCCCCCGCCAATGAGATCTGAACCAACAATCGTTTCAGAAACTCATGGTCCAGTCTTCGTAATCCGAATAAACAATCCGAAACAGAAGAACTCGCTGAACGCCGATGTTCTCGCAGGGCTGGCGCTGGAGCTCGAAGCGATCCGTGCTCGTCAAGACATCGCCGCGATCGTCTTTACGGGCGCTGCTGATGTCTTCGCCTCAGGAGCTGATATCAATGAGTTGCGCCGGCTGACGCTGGCCAGCGCCACTGAATTCGCAAATCGCGGGCAGCGGATCTTTCAAGACATCGCCGATGCGCGTCAGCTCACCATTGCCGCCATAAACGGTTACTGCATTGGTGGCGGGCTTGACCTCGCCCTCGCCTGCGATTTGCGCTTCGCTTCGGCAAGTGCCCTGTTCCGGCATCCCGGAGCCACCCTCGGCATCATCACTGGCTGGGGAGGTACTCAGCGATTACCGCGCCTAATCGGCACCGCGCTCACGCTCGAACTATTTACGACCGCGCGAAGCCTTCGCAGTGCCGAAGCCTATAAGCTCGGATTGATCACTCGAATTGCCGATCCTGTGCTGGAATGCGCGCTTGAGGTCGCGCGTGAATTTGCGGCCCGGCAAGCTAGCCTCAACCCGTAAGGGCTGGCCAGCGCTCCTCACGTTAATAATTCGCCCGCCCGCACGTCTTATTTGTAGACCTGCGCCGGTACTTTGCGCCCGACGAGTCAAACTTTTGCCGGAAACTCATCGTACTCAGTTCTGACCCGACGATAGTCATGCGTTCCCTTTACACATTCTATGCCGACTCTGCGAGGATCGCGCTGCAGTCAATCCTGGCGCACAAGCTGCGCGCATTTCTCACCCTGATTGGCATCATCATTGGCGTGGCCTCGGTGGTAGTCGTCGGCGCGACGATCTCTGGCCTGAACACCTACGTCGTCGAAAAGGTGTCAAAGGTTCTGGGCACGAACCACTTCATGATCGCACGCATGGTCAGCCAGGGTGAATTGTCGGAAGAAGACCTGGAGCGAATGAGCCGTCGTAACAAGCAACTGAAGTGGACTGACATGGAGTGGCTGCAGCAATACTGCGAGACCTGCGCGGCGGTGGGGGCTGAAGCGGCGCGAGGAACGAAATTCGAGCAGGACGGCCTCACCTTCTACGGCGGCATCATCTTCGGCGTCACCGCGAACATGGCCGAAATCGAAGACAAGACCATGTCCGACGGCCGATTCCTCCAACCCGAGGAAGTATCGCACGGTAAGCTGGTCGTGGTCCTCGGGGCCGACATCAAGGATAAGTTCTATCCTGACGTTGATCCTATCGGGAAAGACTTCAAGGTGGCTGGTCTACCGATGCGTGTAGTCGGCGTTGAAGAGAGGCGTGGTCCCATTTTCGGCGACCTGATCGACAAGCATGTTTACATCCCGCTAACGACTTTTCAGCGCATTTACGGACGCAACCTGGATTTGCAAATCCACGGCAAGGGGCTGCAACGCGAAACCTTCAAGTTGACAATCGAGGATGCGCGCGTCGCGTTGCGCAATTATCACCAACTAACCGGAGGCGAGGACGATGACTTCGGCCTCGTCAACACCGAAGCACTTGGTAGTCAGATCGATCAGTTCACTGGGGCAATCGCGCTGGTGGTGACGCCCATCACCCTGATAGCCCTCGTCGTGGGCGGCATCGTGGTGATGAACATCATGCTAGTCTCCGTCACCGAACGCACTTTCGAAATCGGACTGCGCAAAGCCCTCGGCGCGCGGCGCAAGCAGGTGCTGGTCCAGTTTCTCATCGAGTCATCGATGCTCTGCGTCCTCGGTGGAGTATTGGGCCTGCTGGCCGCCGCCGGAATCTGCCGGGCGGTAACGATCTTGACGCCAATTACCATGACCATCACCGTGGGCTACATTCTGCTCGCGCTCGGTGTTTCGACCGCGGTCGGCATGATCGCGGGCATCTATCCGGCATTCAAAGCCTCACGTCTCGATCCGATCATTGCGCTCACGCGCACTTGAATCTCTATGAAGTTAAGGCTGCCGCATTTCATCCCGCGCGAAACGCTCCTGATGGCGCTCGACAGCGTCCGGGCGCACAAGTTTCGCAGCGCGCTCACGGTGCTGGGCATCGTTATCGGCGTGTTGGTTGCCATCGTCGTAGCCTCCATTCTCACCGGTCTCCGAGCCAACATCGTGAGAATGGTCGAAGAGTACGGCACCAACAACATCTACGTCTTCCATCTAACGACGGGTCCGCAAGTCGGTGAGCGCGACCAGGCCGAGCGGGCGCGCAAGGCCCTGACTCCGGAAGATGGCGAAGCAATCGCCCAGCAGGCTTCCGCGGTTGACGCGATGGCGCTGAAGTCGGTGAACATCGGCTGCAACGGCTGCGGCTTTGACGACACGATCAAGTTCGAAAGCCGGACCTACCGGCGGGGCAACACGCAGGGCGTCACCGCCAACCATGCTGACATACACAACGCGTCGTTGAAGGAAGGGCGCTTCATCTCTGAGCAGGACGACCTGAATCGACGCAATGTAATGGTCATCGGCGTCAATGCCGCGCAGGCTCTCTTCCCCGACAAGGAGGAAGGCATCGTCGGAACGCGCGTCAAGATGGGCGGCTCGACGTGGGAGATCATCGGCGTGCTGGCGAAACGTCAGACAACGGTATTCGGTGAGAACGAGGAGGATAATGCCGTCTTCGTTCCCTTTCGCACGGGACTCCAGGTCGCTCCCGGTCGCAGATTTCTGACTATTGTTTTGCGCGCAAAGTCAGGGCAGTTGCAAGAGGCAGTCAATCAGGTCGAGGAAATTCTGCGCACTCGGCGAAACGTGAAGTTTTCCGAGCCCAACAACTTCGACGTCAAAACAGCAGACGCCTTCATCACGCAGTTCGACAGCATCTTTGGTATGGTCGGCATCATCGCCATTGCCATCTCATCGGTGGGATTGTTGGTTGGCGGCATCGGCGTCATGAACATCATGCTGGTCAGCGTCACCGAACGAACCCAGGAGATAGGTATACGCAAGGCCCTCGGCGCACGCCGGAGAGATATCACCAATCAATTTTTGTTTGAAGCGATGACGCTGACTTTTCTGGGCGGAGTAATCGGCGTGCTTGCGGCCGTGGGCATAAGCAAGGTCATAGGGCTTCTGATACCCAGCCTGCCCGCCTCAATTCCGACGTGGGCCGTTATTACCGGATTGACGGTCAGTGTGGCCATAGGCCTTATCTTCGGCGTCTGGCCCGCACGCAAAGCCTCGCGACTCGATCCGATCGAGTGTTTGCGGTACGAATGAAATCGCGGTAGTGGTGGAGCAGAGGGGAGCTTAGGTTACGGCAGACTAGTGGTGAATGATGAGTGAATCCAGGATCTTCCATTTGTCAATTCTCATTTCTCATTTGTCATTATAGTCCGAGGTAACAGCCTGTTTCCAAAACTCTTTTGCACCCAGGTAGCAAATGAAAAATGAGAATTGAGAAATGATATATGGAAAATCCGTCCGTGTGGATTCTGGAACGATTCGCACGCTCGAATGCTGCTAGCGCCTATTCCTTCTTTAGAAATCTGGCTATTCCTTCTTTGCAATCCTCAGTCATGCGGGCAGCAACATTGACGTCCTGACCGGTTCCAAGCGCCTCGACAAAGCTCATGCCGTCGATTTGATAGAGCAAGCTCTTCGAAAGGCTCATCGCTGACCGGCTTACCTTTTCAAAGCGGCGCGCGTAATTCTCGACTTGGCTATCGAAAGTCTCGTCATTGAAAACCTTATTCACGAGACCGATTCGTTCTGCTTCATCGGCGGAGATCTCCGCGCCCAGGGTCAACAGTTCAAACGCTCTCTTCTCTGAAACATTTCGCCGCAGGATCGCCATCACCATCGCCGGCACAAAGCCGATTTTCACTTCAGGGTAACCGAAGCGCGCCGACTTCGTCGCCAGCACAATGTCGCAGGCAGTCGCCAATCCGCAGCCGCCTGCCAATGCCCTGCCCCGCACGGCAGCAATCACCGGGACCTTAACCTGCCGAATCAATAAAAACAGATCCATCAGCGAGCGTGCGTCTTCAACATTGTCTTCGACGGAGGCTGCGGCGATCTTCTGCAAAGCCGACAAGTCAGCGCCCGAACAGAAGTCATTGCCAGCGCCCGCAATTACGATCACCCGCACCGCTTCGTTGTCATTCGCTTTCGCCAAAGAGTCGTTAAGCCCGGCAACCAGGGCATCGTTGAGCGCATTCCTCTTCTCCGGCCGATTCAGCGTGATGCGCGCCATACCTCCATCAACCTGATACAGCACTACTTTGTTTTCGTCAGTCATATCAGTGATCACGCCACAACTTTGGAGTGCGGTGATTTGTCACCGCTTTGGTCGCCTGCGACCTATCGCATCCGATATGCGCAGTTAAGTCTAAGGCCTGGTAGTAGCAAGTTACGGTCAAGAAAGCGGCCACAAGTCGCTGCACTCCAAAAGAGTTGACGACTATTCAGAATGCAGGAAATCTAGCAGCGCCGCGTTCACTTCCGCGGCGGCCTCATTCTGCACCCAGTGGCCACTATCAGCTATGCGCACTTCACGGTAAGGCGCATCGATATACTTTTCAACTCCGCGAACCGTCGCCGGAAGAATGGCGAAGTCCTGCTCGCCAAAAATAAATAACGTGGGCACGCGAATACGTCCGCCTCGGGACTGGGTTTCATGCTTATGGGCTGCATCGCGCTGGACTCCATTGAGCTCGCCAGATTGGGGCCTGGCCTGTTTAGCCCCAGCCCCTCGCGATATCAAGCGAACCACGTTGGCGCGATAATAATTGATGGCGGCGGTCAGCGCGCCAGGCTGGCGCAATGCTTCTTTATAAGCTTCAATATCACTATCTCTGAAGGTGCCCTTTCGAGCTACAGTTTCCTTGAACACTCGCTCCAGGGCAATCGAATTCTTTCTGCTGATTCTCCATTCCGGAAGACGTGGAAGTTGGAAGAAGAACATGTACCAGCTTCTCAGCAATTGCCGCGGCGTTATGTTGGCTCGCCAGGCCGCAGCTGGAGGCACCTGCAAGATTGCCAGTCTTGATAGCCGCTCAGGATATTTTTGGGCGACTGCCCACGCCACCCCGGCGCCCCAATCGTGACCGACGATGGCAGCCTTGCGGGCGCCAAAGTGGTCGATGAGGCCAATCACGTCCTGCACCAACAAATCGATCCGGTAATCCTCAACGCGCGGAGGCTTATCACTCAAGTTGTAGCCGCGCATATCGGGAGCAACAACGTGGTAACGATTCCCCAGCGCCGTTAGCTGATGCCGCCACGAATACCAAAACTCCGGAAAGCCGTGCAATAGGATTACGAGATCATCGCCGCTACCTGACTCGGCGTAGTGTATTCGAATCCCGTTAACGTTGGCGTAGCCATGTTCAATAGGAGTCATGGCTCAATTCAGAGCTCATTCTAAATGCCAAGCTCACGCGCTTCATCATCGGAGATGTCGATCTCCATTCTGAGGAGCGCCGTGGAGAAAGTCTTGCCCTGCGCATCAGTCATCAGTGAAAGCGTGCCGCCACCGCCAAGACTCTCGTGAAGTAGAAAGTTAAGCGCGCCAAGAATTGGTAGCTCAAACCGCTCGACCTTTCCCTGGCAAATGCCGCGGAAATGTTCTTTGACACGCTCGGCGGTCACCTCGCGAACCAACAAAGGATAAAGCTCCTCACGTAGCGCAATCAGACCAATGTTGGCAGTGTCGCCTTTGTCGCCAGAGCGAGCGTGGGCCAGTTCTTTAAGTTGCACCCTCATGACAGCACGAATCTTTCAAACAAGTCCCGAATTAAGATTTTCCATATATCATTTCTCATTTCTCATTTTCCATTGGGAAATTCAATGCGTACACGAGCCGGAAATGACTAATGAGAAATGGAAAATGATATATGGAAAATCTTCCTTCAAACCGTCAGCTAAACATCAATTACATCAACGACGGGCTTGATCTCGCTCTTCGGAATAAGCGCCGGCCAGTAGGCCGTGATTTCTTCGACCTTGGGCCGCCCCCCGGCGAAACCCGTCACCGCGGGCGGGCCGGTCAGAACCAGCGGCGCAATCTCTTTCGTGAAACGTTCTACAGCGCCTTTATCGCTTCCCCGCACCGCCACGCGCAATTGCACCTCTGCCAAATCCGCCGGAGGCGGGCCCGCCAGGGGACCATGGGTCGCGTTCGCGCCCACAAACTCAGTCAGTACCTGGTCGAAGCGAAGACCAAGCCGATCCAGTCGCGCTCGTAGGATTTTGTCAGCCGCCTGCGCCTTGTCGTATGCATCCGGCCAGGCGTACACAAGCGTCCCGACAGCCTTGTAGCCGGCGGAATAACTGACAGAGACCTTCAGAAACTCGGTTGCCGGCCGGCCCTCGATTCCATAGACGCGAACACGGTCGCGGCCCTCATATTCGAGACGCACAGTAGTGAAATCCGCAACGCAATCCGGCGTAATGTATTCGCGCGGATCGCCCATCTCATAAACCAGTTGTTCTTTGATGGAGGGAATGATTACCCATCCGCCGGTGCGTTCATGTTTGGTAATCACAAAGGTGCCATTTGGCGTGGCCTCGACAATTGGGAAACCTACTTTTGCGAGATTGGGAACGCTGCGCCATTCATACTGGCAGTTTCCGCCAGAAGCCTGCGCGCCGCATTCGATAATATGGCCGGCGATGGTGCCGGCAGCCAGCCTGTTCCAATCGTCTATGGCCCAGCCAAACTCGTGAATCATCGGAGCGAGTGTCAGGCTGGTATCCGTGGCGCGACCGGTAATCACGATCTGGGCTCCCTTATCGAGCGCCTCGACCAGCGGACGAGCGCCAAGATATGCATTGGCGCTTTGAATGCGATCGCGAACATCGGCCAGCGGCTCGCTGGTTTCCATGTTGCGCAGCTCTATGCCACGCGCCAGCAAATCGTCGATGCGGTCCAGGATGTCGTCCCCGGTAACGATACCGATGCGTGTCTTTCCGCTGAGCCCCAACTCGCGCGCAACGTCGCGCACAGCCGCGGCACATGCGGGTACGTTCACACCGCCGGCGTTAGCAGTCACGCGAATGTTACGCTCGACGCAGGCGGGAAGAATCTGCTTCATCAGCGGTACAAAATCGCGCGCGTAACCTGCATTGGGGTCGCGCGCGCGCTGTTTCTGCATGATCGACATCGTTACCTCGGCCAAATAGTCGAGCATGAGATAGTCGATCGGCCCTTCCTCGACCTGTCGCACCGGCGCGTCGAGCAAATCACCCCAGAATCCCTGTCCTGCCGCGATGCGAATCTTCTCTTTCATCCTGCTGACATAGCCCGTACGCATCAAAGAAATTAGCCGGAGGTTGCGCGTAGCGCGCTACCTCTGGCTATTATCTTAGGCCCGTCAGACCGGGCCACTTCACACCAACGAAGGCGGTAAGACGAAGGGGCCCAGGTGCGGACCGTCGTAATTCAAGCCAGCGCGCAGGGCCAATTCAAGCGCATCCCGAGTGTTCTCCGGAATTATCACCGCATCTACAAAGCCGCGCGCCGCCGCATATTTCGCATCCAGCTCTCGCTCGTAAGTCTCGCGAACTTTTTCCATTTCTGCGTTCAGTTCGGGACTTCCTTCTTTTCCTTCGAGCCTTAGTTTGTCCAACTCAGTTCCAAACACCGCCTGCACTGCGGAATCACCCTCCATGACCCCCATACGTCCGGTGGGCCAACTGAAGATGAAGTCGGGATCAAAGCCCTGGCCCGCCATGGCGTAATAGCCGGCTCCTGAGGCGTGATTGATCGTCAAAACGATTTTCGGCACGATGGCGGTGGCCATCGCTTCAACGAAGCGGGCTCCGGCGCGAATGATGCCCGAATGCTCCGCTTCACTACCGACCATGAAACCAGAAACGTCCTGAATAAAGAGCAACGGCGTCTTGTGGCGGTTACAGTTCTCGATAAAGTAAGCCACCTTCTCGGCCGAGTCGGTGTAGATAATGCCGCCGAACTTTGGCGCGCCGCCCGCAGCTTCGCGAAACATGCCACGATTGTTTGCGATCACGCCCACGTGAATGCCGCGAACACGCGCGTGGCCTGTGATCATCTCTTTCGCATAGTCCGCCTGGAACTCGTCCAGGTGCCCGCCGTCCAGGATGCAGTCGAGCATGGCCCGGACGTCGTAAGGCTGGCGGTGATCTTCAGGGAGGATGTCGTAAAGACTGGCGGCGGGGCGTGCTGCTTCCACGCTTTCCGTAATCGAAACTGCACTTGGGGGCTTGACGGGAAGTTCCGAAACGAACTCCCTGATCTTTGCGACACAAGCGTCGTCATTCTCGACACGGTAATGCGCGACGCCTGAAACGGCATTGTGCGTGCGCGCCCCACCTAAAGCCTCGTTGTCAATCGTCTGTCCCGTGGCGCCCTTAACCAGATTCGCGCCGCCCAGTCCCATGAAGGAAGTGCCTTCGACCATCACGATGATGTCCGAAAGCGCGGGCAGATACGCGCCACCGGCTATGCAAGGGCCCATCACGGCGGAAATCTGCGGAACCTTCAGATAGCGGCGCATGATCGAGTTGTAATAAAAGATCCGCGCCGCGCCATATTGTCCCGGGAAAACACCGCCCTGGTAAGGAAGATTCACGCCTGCCGAGTCAACCAAATAGATGATTGGCACGTGCGAACGCATGGCGACTTCCTGCGCGCGCAGAATCTTCTTGATAGTCTCCGGCCACCACGAACCGGCTTTTACCGTAGCATCGTTGGCTACGACGATTACTTCGCGCCCGTTCACCCGACCGATGGTTGTGACCACACCCGCGGCCGGCGCTGCACCATCGTATTGATCGTAAGCGACGAGCAGGCCGATTTCCTGGGAGTATTCCGCCTTGTCAAAGAGCAATCCGATTCGCTCGCGCGCCGTCAGCTTGCCTTGCTTGTGTTGGCGCTCAGTTTTTTCGGGACCACCACCCTGACGAAGCTTCGCTTCCAGTTCCTGCAGCTCCGCCACGAGATTG
>DASXRU010000276.1:0-4477 GCA_036506395.1 Pyrinomonadaceae bacterium
CCCTGAGTGTTTGTAAGCCATGCCAGATATCTTCCTAAGCTATACCAACGAAGACCGCGAAGCGGCACGCGCTTTAGCAGCTATTCTTGAATCCGCTGGATGGACGGTCTGGTGGGACCGGAAGATACCCGCCGGCCGGACCTTTCGTTCTGTTCTCGAAGACGCTCTTAGTGACGCGCGCTGCACGATCGTGTTGTGGTCGGCCCACTCCGTGGAGAGCGACTGGGTCAAAGAAGAAGCGGAAGAAGGGCGTCGACGGAACGTTAGCCTCGTTCCGGTGCAAATCGACCGTGTTGAACTGCCGATGGGATTTCGCACTATTCAAGCCGCAGATCTGACGGACTGGGACCGCTCGTCTACCGCCCCCAGCGTTCAGCTGCTGATCGCAGATCTGAAATCCATCCTGGCAAACCCGCCGCCAAGAGCCGCGCCGGCGCCCAGTGGTGGAGTTACCTCAGTGGTTCGCGGGACCGCCGCGGTGGTGGTCGGGGCCGTTAAAAGCGCCATCGACCTACTGCGCCCGTCAAGGTATCGGCCGAAGCCATCCTCTGAATCGCCGGGAGCCGAGCCGCGGGGCAGCGCGCCGGTGTCGGAGCCTGTGTTGTTCGGCGTCGCCGCACCTCGCGCAGCGGCGCCCGGCTCAAGTTTTACGGCGCGTTTCGCTGCCTACATCGCCGCCGCGAGAACCGCGGCACAGGAGCATCTCGAAAAGCTCGGCGAGAAGGACGATCGCGTCATCATGGACATCCCCCCGGATCGGGAGCCGCGTTGGCGCATCGGTGCTCCGGTGACGATTCGGTTGACCGGCGAGCACGTCACCATCATGCCCGGAGAGCGCCATTTCGAATGGAACGGGCGCGAGAATCTCGCAAGCTTCGCGGTGCAAGTGAATGCCGATGCACCGAACGTGCAACTGCAGCTATGCTTCCACGTGTTTCTCGGACCGGTGCAGATCGCATTCATCCCGCTCGGCGTTGCGATCTCCGCGCGCGCCAGCGATGCTCAAATACCCCGGCTGGAGGTGCGGGCTCCGTCGTCCGTGTTTGCTTCCTATTCGTCCAAGGACGCTGAACCCGTCACGCGCAGCCTCTCGACGCTCACGCGTTGGGCGCCCACATTGGACATCTTTCAGGATTGTCTTGATCTGAAGACCAATGACGCATTCAAACCGCAACTTGCGAAAGAGATTGCGGCGCGCGATGTCTTCTTGCTGTTCTGGTCGCGCAATGCGAGCTCATCGAAATGGGTGCTCTGGGAGTTCGAGACCGCGCAAGTCAAACCCGGACTGAACGCGATCCTGCCCATGCCGCTCGAGGATCCCGCCATCGCACCGCCGCCTCCGGGATTCGAAGACAAGCATTTGCGCGACCGGTTCATGATCGCCGGCTACGGCCTGCAAAAGATCGCCGAAACAGTTCAGAAGCAACCTTAGAGCTCTACCATTTGAGTCGCAGGTCTAATGATCGAAGGGCGGCGGTGCGTTAAGCAATGGAGTGCCAAAGGGGTCACCCTGAGATAGCCCCGGTTTTACGGACAGGTAAATTAAGCAACAGTCATCGACTGTTCATAGTCAGCAGGGCTCACATAATCAAGTGATTGATGCCGGCGCTGGCGATTGTAAAAGACTTCGATGTACTCAAAGACGGCACTCCTGGCTTCATCACGAGTTCTAAAAGAGCAGTGATTGACGAGCTCATTTTTCAGTGAGCTGAAGAAGCTCTCGGCCACCGCGTTGTCGTAACAGTTTCCCCGCCGGCTCATGCTCTGCACCATGCCATTCTTTTTCAGTATCTCGATATAGGCGGTGCTTGAGTATTGCCGCCACTGATCGGTGTGATGGATCAGTCCAGCTTGTGGCCGGCATTGGCCTAGCGCCATGTTCAGAGCATCCAAGACCAATTGCTGATCGATTCGTTCACTCATCGCCCAACCCACCACTCGTCTAGAATACAAATCCACGAGCACCGTCGCGCAAACCCGCAAATAATTATTCTCAAACTTGTCCAATAAGGGACAGCAATCTCCTGCCATCGGCGTAAGTTAAGTTCGCGCTCAAAAGAGACCTTGTAAACCCATGTGGGTGTCGGCCTTGAACTTAGGGTGACGCTTACGGGCGTTTTACCAGTCCTAATGAGAGGGGCGGTGCACGCAGCAGGCTGGAAGGTTTAATCGATAACAGGAGGATAGATCTATGGCCAACCAGATGGCTCAAGAAGAGTTATTATTAGACATTAGAGTGGCTGAGGCCTCAAGCCTATATAAGTTTTATCTTGTCCAGGAAAAGAAGATCCTGGGTGCAGCTGCCGTGATCGTGTTTCTGACCGCTTGGGAGTTGTGCGGTAACACGCTGCAACTCATCAACCCCATGTTTATGAGCGCGCCGTCTTTCGTTTTCAAGGCGGCTTATCAGATGTTTGCTTCGGGGGAGATCTATAATGATTTGTACGTCAGTGGCATCGAATTTGTCGTGGGATACATACTTTCCGTCGTTGTCGCCATCCCTTTTGGGATTGCCATCGGTTGGTATAAGCGATTCGCCTACGTCTGCGACCCATTTGTTAACGCCATGAACGCGACCCCGCGGATTGCCCTCTTGCCCCTCGTCATTATTTGGCTGGGCATCGGCATCCTCTCTAAGGTCGGTATTATTTTCCTTGGCGCTGTCTTCCCCTTGCTGATCAACACCCGTGACGGGGTCAAGACGACACCCGTCAACCTACTTACCGCGGCAAGAAGCTTTGGGGCTTCGGAGTGGCAGATCTTCAAGTCTGTCGTGCTTCCGTCTACCGTGCCATTTATATTGACTGGTTTGCGATTGGCGGTGGGCCGCGCTCTTATCGGCGTCATGGTTGGCGAGCTCTACGCGGCGACAGCGGGGATTGGTTTCATGATTACGGTCGCCGGCGCCACCTTCCAGACCGACAAGGTCTTCGTCGGAGTTCTTATCTTCGCCATCTCGGGAATGACACTGACCTCTGTGATAGACCACTACGAGCATCGGTTTGACAAGTGGCGTCCAAAGGTGGGCGCGGCATAGATTCCGCAATTGCAGACCTAACAATAGCTGAGGGTGATCAAAGGGGTCACCCATTAGAAGGCAGGTTGCAAGAAGCAAAGACTTTCCTGTGAAATAAATTTCTTTATTTCTTTCCGTTCATCTCGCTGGGTCCGCGATCGTTAGTAACGCGCCCCTGTTTTCAATCTTTTGGTGGCAGAACTATTGCCAGGGGCTGGAGATCGTTCCCTCAGCAAACGCCGCTACCGAAAGAACCCATGACGCTTCGAGAGACAACCCGCAAAATCATCGGTTTCGTTGAAACCGCGAGCGGCTGTCCGGTGGTCGCAATTGAGGACACGTCCCTAAAGACCTTGGCGCCGCCACGCATTGCGCGCGGTGCGATCTCCCATAAGGCTTCGGCGCTTCGAGAGCGTGAGCAACTATTTTCAAAATTGTCTAATATTGAACAAAATACTCCTAGTGTATGGGCGTATCGTACTATTTGACGGACTGTGCGCGATGGAGGATGCAAAATGTTAAAGAATATTTTAGTCGTCGAGGATGAGCCCGCCAGCCTAGAGTGTATCAGTCATTTTTTGCGCAAAGAGGGTTATCGGGTCAGCGAGGCAAGAGACGGGGCTGAGGCCATCGAACTGTTAGACAATGCACGATTTGATCTTGTGCTTACCGACATTCGCATGCCCCGCCTCGACGGCGTGGCTCTTGCGATGCATATACTTTCCAGGTTACCAACCATTCCTATCATCACGATGACGGCTTTTCCTTCCGAGGATCTTAGGCCGATTTGGGGATACGGTATTCAATGCCTGAGCAAACCGCTTTCGCTTGATGAGTTACGGTCGAATGTTCAGAGAGCGCTTTCGTAGGGGAGTGCGGTGGGGGCGAGAAAAGGGACAGGCTACTTTTCCGTTGAACGCGTGTCTGCGCGTATGTTAGAAAGCGCTTCGTGCCGAGAATCCCCAGAGCACAGCAGAGCGGTTACGCTTACCACGTCATTAATCGTGGCAACGGCCGCTTGACGGCGGTTCAATACGTTCGCTGGTCTTGAGTGAGGAAGAGTAGCTCTTCGTCTTTTAGTCGGACTAAGATTTCTCGATCGTGACTTCCTCGGCGGGGTGAGGAGAATATGCTCGACTGAGAACCCTTCCCGCTGAAGTCGCGTATGGAACCGCAGCGGAAAATTCTCATCGAGCAAGATGATCATGCGGATTTGACGGCGGGAGGAAGATGCTCCGCCACATGCGTAGCATAAGCAAGGGCCCGCCATGACTTGATCACGCGTGAGCTGATAATCTTCCTGAATGTCTTCGATTTTATCGCCTGCGGCAAATCGACCGAGCACCGTTGCCACATCAATTCTTGTGCCCGTGATGCATGGTTTGCCGAATCTAATCGCAGGGTCCATTGTGATTCCGGGATAAACTTCCATAAATCCTCCGTGACAAACCGTAATATACA
>DASXRU010000277.1:0-4444 GCA_036506395.1 Pyrinomonadaceae bacterium
GGCAGGCTCCGGTCCGCATGCGTCTGCCATAGCAGGGCAGCGACGAACGAGTGGTTAGACCGTCAGCACTCGCATCATCTGTTGGTGTACCAGCCCGTTGCTGGCGAGAATCGGCGGAGTGTAAATGTCGAAGGGTTCGCCGTTGTAACGTGAAACCTTGCCGCCCGCTTCCTCGATCATTAGCACGCCGGCAGCGACGTCCCAGGGTCGCAAACCTTCCTCCCAGAATCCGTCGAATCTTCCGCAGGCTACATAAGCCAAATCGAGCGCCGCGGTGCCGTCCCGGCGCACGGCCTGTGCGTTCATAATGAAGTTGGTAAAATGGCGCGCGAACTCGCTGCGCTCGCGCACGTCGTAGGGAAAGCCGGTGCAAAGCATCGCCCGATTCAAATCGTCGATCAGCGAGACGCGAATCGTCCGTCCATTTAAGGCCGCGCCCTGGCCGCGCTCAGCGGTGAACAATTCATCTCGCATAGGATCATAAATCACCCCCAGCTCCAGCTTGCCTTTATGCTCCGCGGCGATCGACACACAGAAACACGGATAACCATGAGCATAGTTTGTCGTTCCGTCGAGCGGATCGATAATCCATTTCCAATCGGCTAGCGCGCCGGCGGCCCGTGCGGAGTCCACGCCTTCGCTGGCGCCCGATTCTTCGGCCAGGATTGCGTGGCGGGGATAATGCGATTTGAGGCGATCGATGATCAGCCGCTCGGCGGCGAGATCGGATTCCGTGACCAGATCGATATCGCCCTTGTTGGAAATCTCGACGCGGCCCAATCGTTCAGCCAGCAGACTGCCCGCGTCGCGCGCCGTTTGAATCGCAAAATTGAGCAAAAGGAATCTCCCTGTGAACGTTGTGGCACGGACTTCAGTCTGTTCACTGCCCGTTAGCTAACTTCGGCGCCACTCCGATCTTTCAACTCTTAGCCATCCGTTGCGCCGCAATCCTTAAAACCTCGCGCACCTGTTGGTCCCAATAGACCCAACCGTGCTGTCCCGGAAGTTGCCGGTACTCATGTGGGATCTTTCGTTCCAGCAGGATCGCCGCCAGATCGCGATTCGTCGAGAGGAATCCGTCCTCAGTGCCGCAATCAAGATAAAGATATGGCAAAGACGAAATGCGGTCAGATGGCAGTTCGCGAAAAAGCTTGTGCAGATCGTTAGATGCGCGCACCCGACTATCATCGGGTCCAAAAACTTTAAGAATTGAAGGACGCAGGGAGCCCCAGAGAAAGCCCGGGTTGGTTTCGCTGCGCACTGCCGGATCCAACGCGCCGCTCATGGAAGCCGCAAAGACAAATTTATCGGGATACTTCACACCGAACTTCAAAGCTCCGTAACCGCCCATCGATAATCCGGCGATAGCCCGGGCCTGGCGTTGGTTGATTGCCCGGAAGCGCCTCTCCACGTCCGGAATCAATTCTTCCAGGATATATGTCTCGTACTTGTCGCTGGAAACCGTAGCACTGTCAGTGTACCAACCATCCTGGCCTTCTGGTGTGACAATGATCATCTGATACTGCGCCGCGTATTCTTTCAACCTGGTCTTCGACGTCCAGTTATCGTAACCACCGCCAAGCCCATGAAGAAGATAAAGCACCGGATAGCTTGCAGCTGTTCCCGAGCGGCGCTCCTCGTAACCGGGCGGCAGCAGGACGATATAGGGCAGGATTGCTCCTATCAGGTTGCTCTTGAAACTGATGGTCTGGACCCGAGCGGGCGAGACACTTTGAACCTGACAGCTCAAAGTCAACACCAGGATCAGAAACAGTCGTACGGAACGCGCGGGCTTCATTGTCTATTATTCGCGCCAGTGGACGGTGGTCCAGAATTGCGGGTCAAAGAGTTTGCTATCAAGGGGCACGTTGGCGCGCATTTCAGAGTAGGCCTCAGTAGTTACAATCCGGCCATCAACCATGAAAATGACCTCCGGAGAAATCCAGCCGCCACCGAGTTTCTGGTAACTATTGAATTGCGTCTCAGAAGTTTGCGCACTATCTTTGCCGGCCGGGCGAATCATGCGCACGAAGTAGAGATTCTTCTTGTCGATCCAGAACTGCGGCGAATTCAGATCTCCCTGCCTGGCGCCGACCACGTAGGCAGGTCGCCCCTGCCAGGTATCTTCACGCAGGATAGAGAGATCGAACTTTAGCTTCTTCAGAGTATCCATCAGATTAGCGAGCGGCAATTTGTAGATATCGAACCCGAGTATCATCAGGGGATGGACGAAAGGTCTGGTGCTTTCCACCTTGCCGTCCTTGAAGGAATAGATCGACCCATTCGTGAACAGGATGCCGTTACCATCCTTGACCGGGGCGAAGTCGATCCGCAGGCTGCCGGGGACGGAAAGCGCTTCGTACCAGGTGGAGACTTTGGTTGTTCCGTCCTTTTCATACTCGGTAGTCTTTTGCACGAAGGTCGCGGTCTTGTACCAGGACTTGCCATACTTCTTCTGCATGGTGGCGATCAGATCTTCGGTAGTTTTGATCTTGCTGGCGTGCACAGTGGGCGCGGCAAACAACATCAAGGGTAAAATTAGCAGAAGGTAACGCATCTTCGGTTTCTCCTCATCGTAACTCTGTTTATGACAACCGCAATTAATACGCAGGGGAGGAATCAAGGGTTTTTCCGCGACGTGTAATTTGGCGGGCGAAAGGACAATAATCACAGGCCGCCCTTGTCATCTGTCCGAACTCGTTAAGCGATGTTCTGAGGATTGACGACAGTAATCTCCGTGAACCGTTTGAAGTCGCCGTCGTTGAAGGTCAACAGATGGGTGAGGTTGTGCACGCTCATCGCCGCCACAAGACGCGTGTCATAAACCTGTTTACCCAGGACTTGGTGCTTGACAACCAGTTGCTCCCACGCTTTAAGGATATCTGCTGTGTCGGGAAAGAGCGTGAAGGAAGTCTTCAGTTTTGCTAATTCTTGCGAGGCTTGAGCAATAGTAAGGCCCAGTCCGTTGTTGGGAATGGGTCGCGTTGCTACCGCCCAAAACTCGATCAGGTTCTGAGCGATTACGCCTAACTCGTCGCCGCGGCTCAAGAGGACGGTAACGCTGCGCGAAACGTCCGGATACATAGAGTGAGACGTTTGCAGGCTACGCAACAGCACGTTCGTATCTGCGAGCCATTTCACAGTTGCTTGTCTTCGCGCTCGCGATAGATGCTCTCGCGGCTGATCGCTTCATCGGAAAGGGGTGGGGCCTTGATGTCATCGTGGCTGTTCAGAAATTCCCGCCATAATCGCAACCGCTCTTGCGGAGTTTTTGCTGATCGTGGCTCCGAGCCACTGATCATTTCTTCAACTTTCTTTTCAAGGTAGCCTTTTACCGATAGGCCCGACTCCTTGGCCTGTGCTTCCAATTGTTCTTCAACCTCACGTTTTAGTTCTAGAGTGACGGACATAACTATCACCTCGTCACAAGCCGAAGCAGGACCGAATTGTGTCGCCCCACGTAGCCCAAAGCGTTGCCAACGCACTTGCCGTACTAAGGCTGGAGGATAGTCCAGTGACAACTGCTCGAACGACTCCCGTTTTGCGTTGAGCCTGCGGGAGCAGTGCTTGAGAGCTTAATTCCTGTAGCTGTTCTACCAACTCACTTCGCAGCTCTGCAGAAATTTCTTGACTCGATACAATCGCTTCTGTAAGGGCCCTGAAAGCTTCAGCGGTATCTGTTTGTTTTGTCTGGCCCAATCTGGAGATATTAACGTCAATCCTCTCGATTCCTTGCATCTGACCCGTATTCAAAACTCCGATTGTGCTTCGGTCGATGTTGATGTTATTCAAAGTAATATCTCTCTTAACAGTTGGTGACGCGATCTGGGGTACAGGCATTCGACCCAAGAAGCCGGGCGGGCCCACTGACATACCCTCCGCCATCTCAAGAACAAAATTCAGCCTGTTCGCAGAATGAACAGATCTTGAGAGTTGCTCTTGATGCTGTCTTTCGGCAATGCGCGTCATCTTTTCGGCACAGTCTACGCAAAATAGTCGTTGACCTATCCGGTACGTAGCGCGGTTCCGACAATTAAAACAGAAGCTCATGTTGCCTAGATTACTATTTTTGTTTTAACTGTCAATCCGAGCCGTGATGACTTAGCATCGGAACATGCACGCCCTTCTTGCGCGCGGTTTCTTCTGCTGCTTCATAACCAGCATCCACGTGCCGGGCGACGCCAAGGCCGGGATCGTTTGTCAGCACGCGGTTCAAACGTTTGGCCGCTTCGTCTGTGCCATCGGCGACGGAAACCTGGCCGGCGTGCAGTGAATAACCAATGCCGACTCCGCCCCCATGATGGAACGAGACCCAACTCGCGCCGCTGGCTGTGTTCAAAAGCGCGTTCAGAATGGGCCAGTCGGCAACCGCATCGGAGCCGTCCTTCATGCCTTCAGTTTCGCGGAACGGCGAAGCTACCGAGCCGGTGTCCAGGTGATCGCG
>DASXRU010000278.1:0-4647 GCA_036506395.1 Pyrinomonadaceae bacterium
CACAATCAGCTGGCAATGGTGCTTCGTGAACTCGCTACGTCGGAGAACCGAGATAGCTATCTCAAACAGGTATTAAAGGAATATGAAGAAGCCGACTACCATTTTAAGTTGGCTCATAATGTTGTCTTCCGTGCAGATGTAAAGAACAACATCGGTAACCTCTTTCGCGAAATGGGTCGCTTTAAAGAAGCCCACGCGTACTTAGAGCAGGCAAGACGACTAAGGACAAGTGTTAGGGACAAGATTGGAATAGCGCAGATTGATGACACACGAGCGCAAGTCTTCATTGCTGAGAAGAAATTCAAAGAGGCCGAGGCTGTAGCTCGCAATGCAGTGAGGGTTTTGGAAAGAAGCGGGCACCAGTGTCTGTTGGCCGACGCGCTTGTCACGCAAGGTATTGCTCTGGCTCGTCTCAAGCAGATTGATCACGCCAAGTTCATTTTCCAAAAGGCCATCGAAGTTGCCCATCAGGTGGGGGCGCTCAACAAAGCCGGACTCGCGGCTTTGACGATGATCGAAGAGTTGGATGAGCTGTCAGCTGACATTTTGTACGCCGCTTATGAACGCGCCAGTGAATGGCTGGCCAAGTCGCAAAGCCAGGATTTGTTGCTAAGGTTGAATGCGGCCGCGAGAAAAGTATTGGCGAAGGTGCGTGGTGAGGTGAGAGTCGAAGAGGCGCCGGTGGAACAGTCGATGGAAACGCTCTTCAATAAACCTTGCGATTTGCCGACCGAGGTTTCGAAATTTGAAGCAAGTCTTATCCGGCAGGCGCTGGCTAAGGCGAATGGCAGCCTGACGCGGGCGGCCGCACAATTGTCAATGAGTTATCAAGCTCTGGCATACATTCTTGAATCGCGACACAAAGACTTACTGAAAGAGCGCTCCCCAATTCGCCGTCGCTCGCGCAAAGCGGCAGCAGCCCAGGGAGACGCTTAACATCTCGATGGCCGAAGGTGCACGAAAAAGCGGCGTGCTCCTCGGTCCGCGATCACTTTTGTTTCGACGGGAACGGAAGTGTCGCGTGGGCGCCACGTCATAGGGTGAACGTGGCGCCACAGGGCCGGCACAGGCGCCCAAGGTGCCGGTCCTTGTTTTTTCTATTTGCTGAGGATTGTAGGGGTGGTACCGCCCCTACAAAGTTGCGGAGCTTGATCGGCGCTTTGGGTGGCTGAATCTAACTCTTTCCCTCGACGCGTTTCACATCAACGATCTCGCCGCGGAAGGTTTTGAGCATTTGCTGGACTACCGGATCTTTTTCGGCCGTTTCGCGCAACGTCTGCTGCTCGCGACGCTCAGTCTCTTCTTTCGACAGCGGCGCATCAGCCGTCTGGCCATCTGAAATCACGAAGCGCACGCCGAGGTCGCGCGCAGTGATCTCTCTGCAGACCTCGCGCAGCATCTTGACATTTTCGCTCCGCGCCAGCGTGTCGCGCAGATGACGGGCGTCGGGCGCAAACTCAAGACACAACTCGTTGCCTTCCAGCGTGGCGCTGCGCGCGCCTTCAATCGCCGTTACCAGAAACATCCGGCGTCGCTTTTCCAGCGCCGCCTTGATGCGGCCGAGTTCCGACAAATCTGATTCGATGTTTCGCTCGGCGGCGATTTCTGAGACGAACACCTCTGTCTCGAGAGCCGTTTTAGTGGCAGTGCCGGTAAAAGAGGCCGGACCCGAAGCCGAACTCGAGCTTGTTGCGGCTTTTCCCTTGTCAGGTGGCGGCGCTGTGCTGGCGGAACGCGGCAGATCCTCAGCAGCATACGAAGACGCCGACACTCTACCGCCGACACTCGATGACGTTTCTTTAGAGCTTGCTCTTGAACCTGCCCTCGCTGTTATCGGCTGCCCCGTGCGCACCGCTTCTTCGAGCGCGGAAAGCCGCTCCAACAGCTGGCTCAAAGATTCCAGGCGCCGCATCTCCATCAACTTTACCAGTCCGATTTCCACCTGGTAACGCGGATGCGCGGCCGTCTTCAACAACGTCTCTGTTTCCGCCAGCGAATGGAAGAAACGCACCAGGTCAGCTTCCGAAAATAACGCCGACTGCCGCTTCAATTCCGCCGCGTCGCAGATGGCCGACTCCAGCAACTCCTCGCTGCCGGAAACTTTCGCCACCAGCAAATCGCGGAAGTGGGCCAACAGATCGCGACAGAAGTTGCGCAGGTCATGACCGCGCATGACGACATCGTCGACCACCGCGAGCGCTTCCGCCGGCTGACTGTTGGCGATGCCGTTGACCACACGAATTAAAACGTCGGCGCCGGCCACACCCAGCGCCAGCTCCACGTCTTCCTTCTTGATCTCAGCGCCCGCAAAACTGATCACCTGATCGAAAGCCGACTGCGCGTCGCGCATCGAACCCTCGCCCGAGCGGGCAATCTCGCGCAGCGCATCGTCAGGAATGGCAATCTTTTCCGCGTCGGCAATCAGGCGCAGGCGCTCGAAGATCTTCGCGGTGGCAATGGTGCGGAATTCAAACTGCTGGCAGCGCGACAGAATCGTCTCTGGAACTTTCTGCTGCTCAGTGGTCGCCATAATGAAGACGACGCGATCGGGAGGTTCTTCGATAGTCTTCAACAGCGCATTAAATGCCGGCGTCGAAAGCATGTGGACTTCGTCGATGATGAAGATCTTGTAGCGATCGCGCGCGGGCGCGAACCCGATGGTCTCGATAATCGAATCGCGCACGTTCCCGACTCCCGTGTGTGACGCCGCGTCGATCTCCTGCACGTCAATGGAGCGGCTGTCGGAAATCTCGCGGCACGACGGGCACGCATTCGGATCGTCAGTGCGACAGGGAGTGGGTGTCGGCGCGTCAGACTTGTGGCAGTTCAGCGCTTTGGCAAGCAAGCGCGCAGTAGTTGTTTTGCCCACGCCGCGCGCGCCCGAGAAAAGATAGGCGTGATGCAGCCGCTGATGTTCGATGGCATTGCGCAGCGTGCGCGTGATGGGTTCCTGCCCGGTGACTTCAGCAAAAGTCTGCGGGCGCCACTTGCGTGCGATTACCTGGTAGGACATGTAGCTGGTGAATGGTGAATGGTAAATAGTGAATAGATGAGAAAGAAACCCGAGCTTCCATTCACCATTTACTATTCACCATTCACCAGAAAATTGGCCAGACTCCGGACTTACCCGCAACACACGCGCGCCTGGCTACCGTTGCTCCGTTCCCGGCCTGGCGGGGTTCACCGGCACTACGTTGTGCGGAGCCCGAAGTCTGATAACTTTTCAAGTGCCGACCGACGACAGCCGACCGGCGACACACGGTTCGAGAATACAGTACCGATTTTGATCTAATTGGCGGCGGAGCGCAAATCGGCGTGGTGTCTTAATTTGGCTGTTTTCTATGCACAAAGAAAAACGAAACTAAGACACTACCCAAATCGGCAATTGGCATTCGGAAATCAGTAACGGTTTAGATCGCGGTTTTGCGATGCGCCATCATGCGCAGGATGCCGTTTATTGCCAAATGCAGCAACAGGTAAGCGATGATCGCGATGATGATCGGCATCATCAACGTATGCCCCTGATCCGTGCTTGGGCTGGCAACGATGCCCCTGAACGGCAGGTAGAATGGGTTCGTGACGGTAACGATAAACTGAACAAACCCGGCGGTGCTGCGCGCGGCCATCAAGGCCAGCAGAAACCGCATCCCCAGTAGCGCATAGATCACATAGAAAATGTAATCGACGACCTGTGAAACTCGCGCTGCTCCCCGTCCCCGTTCAACTTCACGCTCGGTAGCGACTACTTCATTGACAGCCTTCGAGCGAAACTCTCCAGCCACTTCCCGAACCTTTTGCGACTCACCCGGCGCCGGCGCCTGCGCATGATCCGCGATCTCCGCCTGCACTTCGCCTTCCACCTGCGCCTTCGCCGTCTCATGCTGCACCGATCGTCTGGCTTCGTCAGCCGCTAATTTGTCGTCCATAAGCCTTGTCTGACAGGCGATGGCGCCTGTCGTTCCTTTCCTGGACCAGAGTGTCCAGTGGTGATCGTTGGACAGACAGGAATGTCTATCCTACTTAGGTACCGTTAAACCCGGTGCGCATGCGCCGCAAGTTTGCGCCGGAATATTTTCCCGTGGCCTTCACGGCCGCCAGCATGCGCTGCGCTTCAGCAAGAGTGGTTCCGCCATAGACGGCCATGATCCTGAACTTCGGATTCACGTTAGTGTAGAACAAGTTTTCAACATCGGCGCAGCGCGAAGTAAACACTTTGTGATCCGGAAATAAAGCCTGCGCTTCCAGTCGCTCTCTTTCCGAAACAAAGACGTCGCAGTCTCCTTCGTCCGCCGGAATGCTTTTTAGAATGACTGCATAAAACAGTTCGGTGTCGAAGATGACTGCATTTTCGGGCACGCGAAACGGCAAATCATAGGGGTCGAAAGTGGGAACGGTTTTGCAGGCAATCTTCGGGTTGCCGCAAACAGATGCTCTCTTTACGCCTTTACGGCTCGCGTGCGATTGACCGGCGGCACTGCCACCGAGCGAACTCACGATGACGAGCGCCATGGCGGCAAAAGCGAGGACCAGCATAACGCGCAATCGTTTCATGACCGAGACTAGCTTCATCCTTCCGCCTTCATCCTTCCAAACTGGCGGAGAGGGTGGGATTCGAACCCACGGAACGGTTTCCCGCTCACAGCATTT